>DATCTT010000403.1:0-23190 GCA_036567845.1 Candidatus Ozemibacteraceae bacterium
CCCGAAGATCAAAAAGGTGTTCGAGACCTGGAAAGCCGATGAGCCACAGGGCGGTCAGGCGCTGCGCTCAAATCTCGAGAAGAACGAGGCACTCAAGAGCGTGCTGCTGCTCGAAACGCCGTGGGTGCGTGAAGCGAAGTCCGAAACCGAGGCGAAGCACCGCATCGGCCTGCTGTTCGACGCAAACCGTATCGAAAGCGAAGTTGCGAAGATCACCGACACCCTCACGAAGATGCAGTTCTCGGATGGGGCCTGGCCGTGGTTCCCGGGCGGGCGGCCCGATTCCTTCATCACACTGTATATCGCCACGGGATACGGGAGGATGCGGCATCTCGGAGTCGACATCGACGTGACCCCGGCGACCCGCGCCTGGAAACATCTCGATGCCTGGATCGACGAGATCTACCGCGACATCCTGCAGCATGGCCACAAGGATGATAATCACCTGTCGCCGCTGATCGCGTTCTATTTCTATGGCCGCAGTTTCTTCCTGAAGGAGACGCCGATTCCGGCGTCGGCGAAGGAAGCGGTCGCGTATTTCCGCGGCCAGGCGGCGAAATACTGGCTCGACCTCGGTTCGCGGCTGGCACAGGGGCATCTGGCGCTCGGCCTGAACCGGTTCGGCGACACGACGGTTGCGAAGAAGATCATGGCCTCGATGAAGGAACGCAGTGTGACGGACGAGGAGCTCGGCCGGTTCTGGCGTGACACCGAGCTGTCCTTCAGCTGGTTCCGCGCCCCGATCGAGACACAGGCGCTGATGATCGAGGCGTTCGACGAAGTGATGAATGACCAGGAAACGGTCGAGGAGTGCAAGGTCTGGCTGCTGAAGCAGAAACAGACCCAGGACTGGAAGACGACCAAGGCGACGGCCGACGCCGTGTATGCTCTCCTGCTGAAGGGAACCGATCTTCTTGCCTCGGACAAGCTGGTGAAGGTGGAAGTCGGCGGTGAAGAGGTGAAGCCCGAGAAGGTCGAGGCCGGAACCGGCTTCTACGAGAAGCGGTGGGCCGGAGGCGAGGTGAAGCCGGCGTTCGGCGAGATCAAGGTCACGAAGGAAGACAAGGGCGTCGCTTGGGGCGGCCTGCACTGGCAGTATCTCGAGGACATGAGCAAGGTCACGCCGCACGAGACGAACCTGAAACTGCGCAAGACCCTGTTCATCAAACGCGATTCAGCCAACGGCCCCGTGATCACGCCCATCGCGTCGGGTGCGGCACTTGCCGTGGGCGACCTGATGACGGTTCGCATCGAGCTGCGGACCGATCGTGATCTCGAGTATGTCCATATGAAGGACCAGCGCGGCAGCGGCCTCGAGCCGACGGAAGTGCTGTCGCAGTACCGGTATCAGGACGGTCTCGGATATTACCAGTCGACGAAGGACACGGCGACGCACTTCTTCTTCGACTACCTGCCCAAGGGCGTCTACGTATTCGAATACACCCTGCGCGTGCAGCACCGCGGCACCTATCAAAGCGGGATGGCCGAGATCCAGTGCATGTATGCGCCGGAGTTCGGCAGCCATACCGAGAGCTTCGTGTTGACCGTGAAATGATCTGATTGCGGGAAGCGCCCGTCCGGCATATCATTCCGGGCGGGCGCATTTCTTTATGAGCCGGAGGAGTCACCGCATGATCGAATCGCTCACCAGTCCAGCCGCTTTCATCCCGCGAAGCGGAGGCTGTTTACCAGCTTTTCCCGGCACTGCCGGCGACGGGCGCGACAAATCCCGGTCCCGGAACGCCACGCTGGCCCTGCTCGTGTTATTTGTAATCATATATATCTTTGCCAATAATAGAGGAATCTGTGCGACGGCCGACATCGCGTCGGACGCGATACCTGCATCGGCCGGAACGGTCCTTCCCAAGGCGGGTATCGGACAAGCACCCCGGCAACCCTTCCCCGCCCTCCCCGGGGATGCCCCGCTGTCGCTGCAGAAGGCGGCTGAAGAGATCGCGGGGCCGCACCAAAAGGTGAAGGTCGGATTCTACTTCAACTCGGCCGGCAAGATCGATTTTCAGACCTCGAGCCTCCCTCTCGATTTTTACCTGTGGATGTTGTACCGCGGCGATGAGGAACCCAAGTTCGAGTTCATGAACGCCCGGATGCTCCAGATCGAAAAGCAGGAAGAACACAAGCCGTATGCGGGCACAGACGTGAATTATCTCGTGTTCAAGGTTTCGGGGATCTTCGACCAGAACATCGATTACCGCAATTATCCCTTCGATGCGTTCACCGTGCGCGTGCTGCTGGAGGATGTCGAGCAGGAGATCGAGCTTCGGGAATACATTCCCGATCTTCGGGATTCCGCGCTGGACGAGTCGTTCCGGCTCGTCGGCTGGGATATCCGGTCGTTCCGCATCGAGAATGCCGTTCACACGTATTCCACGTCGTTCGGCCTCCAGTCCGAAAAACGCGACCGATACTCCCAGATCGCCGCAGAGATCGATGTATCGCGGCTGAATCCGATCATTTTCGCGAAAACGGTCGCCCCGGCGATTATCTTCATTCTGATCGCGACGCTTGGGTCCCTGCTCCCGCTCGAACAGATCTCGCAGAAAATCAGCCTCGCCGTCGCGGCCCTGTTCAGTTCGGTCGCCTATCACATCAATCTTTCACAGGGGCTTCCACCGCTCAGCTATCTCACATTCATCGACCGGATGATGATCGCGAACTATTCGATCATCTTCCTCTGTCTGGTCTTCTCGGTCGGAATGCACCTCGCGAACAAAAACGGCCTCGAACGTATCGAACGGTTCTTTTCGTTCGTTTCCCACTGGCTGGTCCCTGTTCTCGTCGTCGCCGATCTCTATATGCTGCTCACCAGCGGCAAGATGATCTGAACTCATCACCCCGGGATCCGGGATCATGTATATGCGCCAATATACATTGGCGCGTCTGCCATCTTCGGGTTTCATTTTTTGCGTCGGCGCCTCCTGATGCGCACCGAATGGGCCGTGGTATCGATTTGCCTGACATGCGTCGGAACGGGTACAATACTCTTCGTATTCCGACAGGAGGGTGAAAACGATGAAGAGGCGTGATTTCCTGAAGATGGCGGCTGGAGCCGCGGCTGCCGTTTCCCTGGGCCCCGTCTTTACCACGGGAGCCGACCTCTTCGCCGAAGACGGCGCGTCACTTCCTCCCGCTGTCTGGGTCGAAGGCAGCGGGCCTTCCGCCCTTTTGAAGGCCGCCCTCGACGCCTACGGTGGCATCGGACGTTTCGTGTCTGCCGGAGACATCGTGGTGGTCAAGCCCAACATCGGCTGGGACCGCACGCCCGAGCTTGCCGGCAACACCAACCCCGATCTCGTCGCCGAGGTCGTGAAAGCCTGCCTGGCGGCCGGAGCCGCGAAGGTGAAAGTGTTCGACCGCACCTGTAACAACGCCCAGCGCACGTACGTCAGCAGCATGATCGAGGAAAAGGCCGCCGAGGCCGGCGCCGAAGTGACTCATATCAGCGATGATGGATATGTCGAGCACCCGCTTCCCAACGGGAAAGTGTTGAAATCCTGGCCGATCTACAAAGAGTATCTCGATGCCACGAAGGTGATCAACGTTCCGATCGCCAAGCACCACGGGATGGCGACGGTCACGCTGGGCCTGAAGAACCTGATGGGTGTGATGGGCGGCTCGCGCGGGGAGATCCACACCCCCTTCCAGCAGAAACTCGTTGATATAGCTATGCATATTCTTCCAACCCTCACGATCATCGATGCGTATCGGATTCTGATGGATCATGGCCCTTCGGGCGGCGATCCGGCCGACGTCAAACTCACGAAAACCTTGGTGATGAGTCCCTGCACCCTTGCGGCCGACATTACGGCCCTGCCGCTGTTCGGTCTCACGCTCGATGCCGTCCCCTACCTCAAGGAGGCCGTTTCCCGGGGCATCGCGAAATACGATATCGCCACCCTCCAGCCGAAGAAAATTCTCCTGCCAGCCGCTGAAAACTCTTCTCCCGCCACGACCGGGCAGTGATCTCCATGATGCTGCACCTTCGCCGCATCGTCCAGGGAACGGCGGTTGCCGGCTTCATCGGCCTTTTTCTTGCGGCCCGGTTCCCGTTCAGGCCGTTGTTTCCCGTCGATCTGGGACTGCGGTTCTCTCCGTTCGCGGCGGTCGCCGACTCCCTGGCATCGTGGCATCTCGCAACCGCCTTCTGGCCGGGATTTCTCATCCTGCTCGCGACGCCCGTTCTCGGCAGATTCTTCTGCGGCTGGCTCTGCCCTCTTGGTTCCGCCTTCGATCTGTGGCGGCGCCTTGCAGGCACCCCGTCGGGGTCGGCTGCACCTCTCCCCCGGTTTCCAAAGATTCTGCTGTTCGCGGGCCTCTGTTTCACCGCCATGGCCGGTGGCCCCTTCTGGGGGTGGTTCGACCCTCTTGCGCTGTTCAACAGAATCCTGACGGGAGTCGTCCACCCCATCGTTTCTTATATCATTGTTTATATATCTTCATTTCTCGAATGGATTCCGGGATTCACCACATTCAGGCGGAGCACGGGGAAGCTCCTGATGCCCGAACCCCTGTTTCATCCGGCGCAGTTCTGGAGCCTCGCAGCCCTTCTCCTGTTGTTTGCGGTTCTCGAATACGTCAGGCCCCGCTTCTGGTGCCGCTCCCTCTGTCCGGCGGGCGCTCTTCTTGGCCTCTGCGCTTCACGACGTCTTCATGCCCGCAGGATCGACGAATCCTGCATCAACTGCGGCGCATGCGGCCGCGTCTGCCCAATGGACGCCGTCGAATCCTCCCCGCGCCGGATCGATCCCGCCGAGTGCATCGAGTGCCGTCTCTGCGACCGGGTCTGCCCTCCCGGCACATCGGCGGTCGTGAAGCGGTTTTCGTTCGGTCCCTGGGAAGCGCGCCCCATCGATCTCACGCGGCGCCGCCTCCTTGGTTCGGCCGCCTGCGGTCTTGCCCTTGCCGCCGGGGAGCGGCTCCTGCCCGAAGACCGGATCGAGCGGGGCGATCTGATCCGTCCCCCCGGTGCGCTCGACGAGGCTGCCTTCCGGCAGAGATGCCTCCGATGCCTCCAGTGCGTCCGCATCTGCGCCTCGAACGGAGGCTGCCTCCAGCCCGACGGTCTCGCTCACGGTCTTTCCGGCCTCTGGGCTCCCGCGGCCAATATGCGCACCGGCTACTGCGAGTACAACTGCAATCTGTGCGGCAACGTCTGCCCGACCGGGGCGATCCGCCGCCAGACCCTGGCCGAGAAGCAGAAGATGCCCCTCGGTCGTGCCGTGTTCGACAAGAATTTCTGTATTCCCCACCGCCGTAACGAGGACTGTCTCGTCTGTGAGGAACACTGCCCCGTTCCCGACAAGGCGATCCGGTTCGAGATCCGCGAAGGCCTGGCCCCCGATGGTACGAAGCACCTCGTCAAATACCCCTTTGTTGTTCCCGACAAGTGCGTCGGGTGCGGCATCTGCGAGAACAAGTGCCCTCTGCCCGGCCGGCCGGGGATCTTCGTTGCGAACGAAAAAAAGCTCTGACCAGGCGGGCGCACCGCCCTTTTCCCTCGATCTCCATCACTCATGACAGGAGGCTGTATCATGGCCGGCGACTGCAAATCGAAGAATCTCTCCCGCTGCACCTGCACGTATGAGCCCTGCCCGCGCAAGGGCATCTGCTGCGAGTGCATCGCCTATCACCGCAGCCACGGTGAAGCCCCCGGATGTCTGTTCACGAAGGCCGGAGAGGCGACGTTTGACCGGAGCATCGCGCATCTGATCGAAGACCGGAAACGCGGTTGACGCGGCACAAAAACGCCGCCGCCCGCACCGGGGCGACGGCGTTTTCTTTGTGAATTCAGGAGGTCGTCTTGAGGGTCTCGGCAATCCGCAGCAGAACGGTGCGACGCTTTTCCTCGTCGGTCTGGGTGCGCATGAACTCGGCGAGCTGCAACATGAGACCAGCATACACGTTGTAGGAGTCGACCTTCGGCGCTTCCGGGGCGGCGGGGGCAACGATCGGAGCTGCCTTCACGGCTGGCGGGAGAGCGGCGAGATCGAACGTCTGGCCAAGCGCCGGAACCTCGACGGCGAACCCCTTCAGGGCGCGAATCTTTTCCGCGAGCTCGTTGCGCGCATCGTCCTCGCCGTGGACGACGAAGACGCGGTCACGGATGGCGGAAATCTTCGAGACCCATTCCAGAAGACCATTCTGATCGGCATGGCCGGAATATCCCGACATGTCGGCGATCCGGGCCTTGACCGCAACTTCTTCGCCATGGATGCGCACGGTTTTCTCGCCATCGAGCAGCAGGCGTCCGAGAGTGCCCTCGGCCTGATATCCGACGAACAGGACGGTGTTCTGCGGCTTCCAGAGCTGATGTTTGAGATGGTGTTTGATGCGGCCCGCATCGCACATGCCGCTCGAGGACATGATGATGGCTCCCCGGGCGTTGTTGAGCTGCTTCGACTCCTCGGCCGATCGGGTGAACCGGAAGTGGCTCGCGTCGAACAGCTTGCCACGCTTCTTGAGAAGGTTCGTCGCATCATCGTCATACAGCTCGGGATACTTGGCGAACACCTTGGTCGAATCACTGGCGAGCGGTGAATCGACGGTCACCTGGAGCTCGGGGATCTTTTTGCTTTCCATCAGGATCGTGAGATCGTGCATCAGATCCTGGGTGCGCTCGACGGCAAAAGCCGGAATGATGAGATTCCCGCCTCGCTTCACGGTGTCGTTCACGACCATTGCGAGCTGGCTCAGCCGTTCCTCCTTGTCATCCGGCGGCCGCACGCGGTTGCCGTAGGTGGACTCGACGAGCAGAAAATCCGCTTCTGAAGCGTATTCCGGGTCTTTGATAATCGGATGGTCCTTGGAGCCGAGATCGCCGGAAAAGACGATGCGCTTTTCGACCTCGCCCTGCTTGATCCGGATGTCGAGAAAGGCGGAACCGAGCAGGTGGCCCGCATTCCGGAACGTGACGGAGACCCCTGGCGCGGGCAGGATCGTCTCGCCCTCTTTTGCTGATTTCATCAGCTTGAGCGTTGCCATGGCATCCTCTTCGGTATAGATCGGCTGGAGCTCTTCGAGGCCCTTCCGCTCGTTCCTGCGATTCTTGAGTTCGACTTCGGACTCCTGAATGCGCGCCGAATCAGGAAGCATGTATCCCATCAGATCAACGGTAGGACCGGTTCCCCAGATCGTCCCGTTGAAACCGTGCTTGAACAGCTTCGGCAGCAGGCCGGTATGATCGATGTGGGCATGCGTAACGACGACGAAGCCGATCTCGGCGGGCTTGAACGGGAAGGTGCCGTAGTTGCGCTCCCTCAGGGTTTTGCTGCCCTGGAACATTCCGCAGTCCACGAGGAACCGAACACTCCCCGTGTCGACCTCGTAGCAGGATCCCGTGACGCACCCAGCCGCACCGTGAAACGTGATGTTCATGATTCCTCCCATGGATCGGTTGGGACCATCATACCAGATCGGAAGAATCATCGGAACAGGGGTGAAAAAAATGACCGGACAACCACCCCACAGATATACTGAATGCTATAACGATCCCCGGAAACTCAGGACCGGATGACGGTCTTGACGGGGATCTTCTTCTTTTTTGCGTATTCGAGCAGCTTCTCGCGCCGCATCGGATGGCGGACCGAGAAGGGGCGCGCATGCCCATCGAGGGTGTATGTCATCTCGACGATCGTGTGGTACATGTTGTACACGACCGACACGCCGATGATGTCGCCCTCCTCGGTGGGGTCGAAGCTTTTGGGAATGTGGCCAACAAGGCCATACCGGCCTTTCGCGATCAGGTAGACATGGCTCTGGAGTTTCGGGCCCAGGGCCTTGAACTCATCGGGCAGCAACGGAATGTAGGTGAAAACGGTGCCCAGATCCCCTTCATCGAGCAGAACGGCCCAGGGCCGCGCGAACTCTTTCAGAGAAAGGGCTTCGCGGATCTGCTCGAAAATTTCGTTGGAGAGGGGTTTTGCGGCCATGGCGTGCATTCTAGGGCAACGGGCGGCGGCATGCAAGAAAAAAATACGGAGCTGACCCGGGGATCAACTTCTGGTAGAGTGGAGCTGCCCTTTCCCGGGGCCATTCTCTTGTCGGAGTATCAACGTGAATCAGCCTTCAGCCGCATCCGAAGCCCAGCTACATCCTTCAGAGGTGATCGAGTATGACACCACGTTCCGGCTCACGCCGCGCGCGGTTTTCGCAGGCATGCTCCTCGGCGGGTTCATGAGTCTGTCGAACCTGTATGTCGCGCTCAAAACCGGCTGGAGCATCGGCGTTTCGATCACGGCCGGCATTCTCGGCTTCGCGCTGTTCGTCTTCCTCCATCGCGTCGGGATCGTCAAGTCCCCGCTCGACATGCAGGAAAACAACTATCTCAAATCCGTCGCAAGCGCGGCGGGATACATGACTGGCGGTGGTACTGTCGCGGCGATTCCGGCTCTGATGATGCTCACCGGCGAGACCATGGATCACTGGACGATGTTCTTCTGGATAACCTCGATCGCGATGATGGGCGTCATCATGGCGATCCCGATGAAACAGCAGATGATCAACGTCGAGAAGCTGCGGTTCCCGACGGGCATCGCTGCCGCGGAAACACTTCAGGCGCTTCACAGCAAGGGTGGCGAGGGGCAGGAGAAGGCAAAGCTGCTCGGCATCGGCGGCATCGCAGGCGCGATCGTGGCATTCCTGCGCGATTTCAAGACTTCATTCATGCCGTGGAACCTGCCGGAAAAGCTGAAGATCCCCTATCTCACCCTCGCCGGCCAGCCGCTGGAAAAGTTCACCCTCTCGTTTGAGGGCAGTCTCATCATGATCGGCGCGGGCGCGATCATGGGATTCCGGGCCGCCTGGAGCATGCTGCTGGGCGCGCTGATCAACTTCGCCGTTCTTGCCCCGATGCTCTACACAAGCGGCATCATCGATCCGAAACTGGGCTACAAGAATATCGTGGCCTGGAGCGTTTGGTTCGGCTCGGCGATGATCCTGACCAGTGGCCTGCTCGCTTTCGCCTTCCAGTGGAAATCCGTGTTGCGCGCCCTCAAGAGCGTCACCTCCGCGTTCACGGGGAAAAAGGCCGACGCGGCGTTTGAGAAGGAAGTGCCGATGCTCTGGTTCTTCATCGGCATGCTCATCTTCACCCCGATCGTCGTTTATCTCGAGCATCTCTTCTTCGGCATCAAATACTGGATGGGCTTTCTTTCGGTCGTCCTGGGCTTCTTCATTGCCATCGTCGCCTGCCGCGCCACCGGCGAGACCGACACAACGCCAACCGGTGCCCTGGGCAAGATCACTCAGATCACCTACGGTATCCTCGATCCCGGCAACGTCACGACCAACCTGATGACGGCCAACGTTACCGGCGGCGTTGGACTGCACTCGGCCGATCTGCTGACCGACCTCAAAACCGGCTACATCCTGAAGGCCGATCCCAAACAGCAATTCTGGGCCCAGTTTTTCGGGGTCATCGCCGGCTCGCTGTTTGTTGTGCCCGCTTACAACCTGTTGATCCCGACCGCCGAGGTGCTCGGCACCGACCAGTGGCCGGCTCCCGGTGCCCAGACATGGAAAGGCGTCGCACAGATGCTGGCGCAGGGCTTCTCCACCCTGCACTGGACGGCCCAGCTCTCCCTGCTGATCGGCGGCATTCTCGGGATCCTGATCGTGCTGGCCGAACGCAAATGGCCAGAATACCGCAAATACATCCCGTCCGCGACCGGCCTCGGACTCGCGTTCACGACGCCCGCCTTCAACACCATCTCGATGTTTATCGGCGCCTGCATCACGCTGTTCCTGGAGCGGCGCGACAAGGACATCGCCGAGAAGGCCGTCGTCCCCGTCAGTTCCGGCTTCATCGCCGGGGAAAGCCTGATTGGCGTTCTCATCGCCGCCCTCGCTGTGATTGGCATCGTAAAATAGCCGGCGATTTCACCTCAACGCCCCGTCGGCCGACCTCTACCGACGGGGCGTTCTATTGCCGCTGGTATCCTGATATTGATCGAGGTATACTTTCTTCCGAGAGGATCCAAGGCAGAGCGAGGGAGATACCCGGTGAAGCCGACCACGTCGGAAAAGTGCATTTCCGTTCGATTGTTCGAGTTTCTCTTCGGCTCGAAGAACAACCCCAGCCATCCCCGCCCTTCGACGGTGCAGGGTGCTCCCGAACAGATCGAGGAGTGGACGATCGGCGGGAACTACCGCATCCTGAACCGGATGGGAACGGGTGGCACGGCCTGCGTACTCCGCGCCCTCGACACCTCCCTTGCCCGGGAAGTCGCGATCAAGATCCTGCTCGAAACCGAATCGACGGATGAGGAGTTGACACGCCGCTTTCTCGACGAAGGTCGGATTCTTGCCGGGCTCCGCCATCCAAACCTGGTCACGGTTCACGCCATGGGCGTCGACGAACGGCTCGCCTTTCCCTTCCTGGTGATGGAGCTCGTCCACGGCTCGACGCTCGACGATCATATCGATGAATATAGAACCTATCCGACGCTCCTGTTCCGCGACATGGTCACGATCCTCGAAACGATCCATTACTGCCATCAGCGGCACGTGATCCACCTCGATCTGAAGCCCAGCAACATCATGCTCGACCAGCACGGCACGATCCGCATCATCGATTTCGGCATCGCCGTCTCCGGCATCAAACCCAGATCCGACGAGTTCGCTCTCGGAACGGCTCTCTACATGGCCCCCGAGCAGTTCACAGGAAGCCATGAACTCTCTCCGGCCACCGACATCTATGCCTTGGGCGTCATTCTGTGGGAGCTGCTCACCGGAACCCCCCCTTTCCAGGCGGCATCAGACGCCACCGACTCGTTCACCGATCTCGCCCATCGGCATCTTGCCGATGAGCCACCCATCCACGATCTCATGAGACTTCCGCACGCAGCGCCACTGGCTGGCCTCATTAGCTCGATGCTGTCGAAGCACCCAGAAAAACGACCGGCGATCCAGCTTCTCATCGCCGCCCTCAAGGTCGAGTTGCTGGCTCAAGGGGGAAGCATCAGAGATCGGTATCACGTCCGTCAGACGATCTCACGGACGCCCAACTATCTGACGTTCATCGCCTTCGATCGACTTTTCAGCCGTCCCGTCGTGATCCGGATGCTTTCCGCTGAAGCATCTCTCGATCCTGACCTTCGCGACCGGTTCCTCGATCGCGCACGCGAACTCGCGAACCATCCCCTCCCCGTTCTTCCTGCCGTTCTCTCGATCGACCGGGACCCGGCAACAACGCTCCCGTATCTCGTCGAGGAACGCGTCGAAGGAGTCCGGCTCAACGTCGTGATTCCAGCCCTTCAGGCCCGGCCACTCCGCCTGTTCCGGTTGTTCCGATCCATCTGGCAAGCCCTTGTCGTTTGCCGCGACGCCGGTATCGTCCATGGGAATCTCGTTCCCTCGTCGATCCTCGTCTCAGACCAGGAAACGATTCGGTTCGTCGACACCGTTCCGATTTCCCCCCGGTCTCTCCGGCCGGTATGACTGATCCAGACGCAGATGATCTTCTCAAGCTTGCAGCGAACACGTTCACCCCTCTCTGGACCTTCCGAGGCGATGCGGAAAATGCGAACGCCCCCTTCGCCACCCTCGTCTTGGTCATGGCCGACCGCCTCCGGCAATGGGGAACGGCGGAAGCGGAGGGACAGTCTCTTTCCCGCCTTCTCGATCGGTGCGAAGCCCTTTTTGCGCGGCTCCCTTCGGCGCCCCCGCTCGGCACGGTCCTGCACGAAAAGCTCGCCCGGATACAGGAGCTCATCGAGGCAGGAACCAGCGCGAGCCTGCGGCTTCTGCGCACCGCTCTCCAGGAAGAAACCGATCCTGCCGTTCTCGCGGCCATCCTTCCCGGCTTGGCCAGACTAGGCAACAGCAATACATTGAACTCTCTGCTCCCCTATCTTGCGGATTATAGGCCCGAACTGCGAATTGCTGCGATTGAGGCCATCCGCATCACCGGAAACATCGGAGCGGCCCTTTCCATCTTTCCCCTCGCTTCGGATCCGGTGCCGCTCGTTTGCGAGAAGGCCGAGAAAGCTCTTTCCGAGTTTGACTCCCGGCTTTTGGTCGACCAGCTCCAGACCTTTGCCCTTCTGGGTCTTCCCGAACAACGGATTCTCGCCATCAAGGCCCTATGCAGATATCCTTCGGAAGATCATCTCACCCTGATGCGGCTGCTCGCCGACTCGGAGCATCACGATGTCGCGGCGGCAGCGAGGGAAGCGGTCAAGGACATCCTGAGCCGGAAACTCGACAACGGCAAGCATACTCCCGCCGGCATTTCCCACGATGTGGCCCCCGTGCTTCGGAAACTGCACGGGCACGCGATCGTTTGCGGCTACGGGCGCATGGGGCGGTTGATCGTCGAAACCCTTCTTGCGGCTGGAACGGAATGCGTTATCATCAAGGCATCCGAAGAGCGACTTCCCACATCGGGGCCGAGCCAGGCAATAAAAACACTTCTCGGCCGCGGGGAACATGCGGCAAACCTGCTCGCGGCCGGGATCAGCAAGGCCCGGTATCTCTTCGCCGTGACAAACGACGATTCCGTTAATCTCGACATCTCCCTGAAAGCCAAGATGCTTCTCGGCAATCTCACTCGGTTGCCGCCCCGGCCGGAGCTCTCCTGCGTCGCCCAGGTCTTTACACATCAGGTCCGGATGCGCGAAGAACGCGCTGGCAGGCATTCCCGGGACGCCCACCGCCTTGAGAGCCTCACGTCCGCTCCGGGGTTCGAGATGCATTTCCTCGATCTCTTCGCGATGGCGGCTCGGAATATCGTCGCTCTGTATCCCCCACCCTCGGCAGCTCTGAGACAACAACTTTCGGGACAGCCGCTCCATCTTCTCCTTCTCGGAGCAGGCCCCGTCAGCATCCGGCTCTCCGCTCTTCTGATCAGCCTTTTCCAAGGGCCCGAGCACGGCCTCCTCCGCCTGACGATCATCGACACCCCCGAACGTCTGAAGAAGGCGGCCTTTCATACCCTCTACCCAAGGATCGATCAGATTGTCGATCTGAACCTCGTCCCTATGGCTCATGAGGGAATCACCCCGGACACACTCCTCAGACTTCAGGGACTTGTTCCATTCTCATCGATATATATAATGCACGAAGATCGGGAACGCGCAATCGAAATCGCGACCAGGGCGGCGTCTCTGGCGAGGGGGCTGGTAATGGTGATGCTCGACACCGGACCTATCAGAGGTCGCAATGCCCCCCACGTCCCAGCAGGAATACCGAGAATGCCATTTCCCGGCCCCTGCTGCACGCCGCAATCCTTCCTTTCTGAGGCGGACGCAGCAGTGGCACGAGCACTTTTTCACGCCGGACACCCGGACAAAGAGTACGAATGGGCCCGGCTTCCGGCCGAACAGCGCACGCCCTATCTGCTCCAGGCAGCTCATCTGCCAATACAGCTCCTCACGATCGGAAGCCGGCTGGTCGCGAATTCTGATGCAATACGCGACTTTTCCTTCACCGGCACCGAACTTCGCGAGATGGCCCGTCTCGAACATCGCCGGAAAGCTGTTGAATCCCTACTTGAAGCCTCTCAATCACCGACGGCCGTCGAGCAGCTTCGTCAGAGTGCGGAACCGGCATTACCCTGGGAATCTCTCCAGGAACACACCCGGGCGGGGCTCGAAGCACGCATCGCTCGTCTCCCCGCCGTTCTCGCGGAACTCGGCCTGGGAA
The DNA here is from genome assembly GCA_036567845.1 of Candidatus Ozemibacteraceae bacterium. GTDB lineage: Bacteria > Muiribacteriota > Ozemobacteria > Ozemobacterales > Ozemobacteraceae > MWAR01. Next base: position 13,660 of record DATCTT010000403.1, read on the forward strand.
TTACGAGGGAGAACTCAACGCAGGGGCAACCGAGGGCTGGGCGCGCCGAATTCCCGACACGGTCTCACTCGAACGGGTCGAACACCCGCTCGACGCGGGCGTCGATGCGGCAGGTGACTTCGTAGGTGATCGTGCCGAGCTTGTCGGCCCACTCCTGAGCAGTGATCTCTTCGTCGCCCTGGGAGCCGATGAGCACGACCTCGTCGCCAACCTGCGCATGCGTGCGCGGTCCGAGGCAGGCCATGCTCTGATCCATGCAGACGCGGCCGACGATCGGAGAGGACTTGCCGCCCACGAGTACCCGGCCCTGGTTCGACCAGAGCCGGTTCAGACCGTCGGCATACCCGGCCGGGAACGTCGCGATCCAGGAATCCTCGGGCGCGACCCAGGTGCGGCCGTATCCGATCGAGGTGCCCTTCGTGACCTTCTTGAGGAAGGAAATCCGCGTCACGAACGAGAGGCCGGGCCGCAGCGGAATCGTCTGCGGGGTATCCTTCGAAGGATAGAAACCGTAGATCATGATGCCCGGACGCACCAGATCAAACCAGCCGTCGGGATGGCCGAGCACCGCCCCGGAGTTCGAGCAGTGAACGAGCGGAATCCTGCCGTGAATACGTTTTTCAATCGAGTCGACGACTTTGCGGAAGTTCGCGATCTGGCGGTCCGTGAAGGTGGGGGTCGGCTCATCGCTGACGGGGAGATGGGTGAAAACGCCCTCGAGCACGAGATTCGTCCATTCGTTCACGATCAGGCCGGCGATATCGGGCGCCTCTTCCGGCTGACAGCCGATGCGGCCCATTCCCGTGTCAATCTTCAGATGCACGTTCACGCGCTTCCGAAGGCGACCGGCGGCTTCATTCAGGGCTTTCAGATTCTCCCGGTCGCACACCGTGACCGAAAGCCCGCTCTCGATCGCCGCATCCATTTCTTCAGGAAAGCAGGGGCTGAGCTTGAGGATCGGAAGTCGGATGCCCGCGCGGCGCAACTGGATGCCCTCCGGAACCGTGGCGACAGCCAGCCAGTCGATCCCGATTTTTTCGGCCATCTTCGATACTTCGACGGCGCCATGGCCGTAAGCGTTCGCCTTCACGGCAATCATGATCTTGCGGTCCGGTCCGACGGCGCGGCGGATGCCGTCGAGATTGTAACGGATATTCTGCAGGTGGATGCGGGCGTGTGTCTGGTACAGCATCTCAGGCTCCTTTGATGACGACCTTGTGGACGTAGGGCGAAGTGCTCAGGGCAAGCAGGGCGCCATATCCCGGGTAGAACGGAATTGTCGAGCCGATATCGACTGGCTGACGGGCTTCCTCGACATCGAGCAGCAGATGATCGCTTGAGCCTCCGAGCACGATGATCTTTTCGTCGACGGGAGTGATGCCGTCCACGACAACATCCTGGCGGCCCATATTCAATATGGCACGGCGGCGAAGGCCACGATCGACGAACTCCTGCGTGCCCCCAAACGCATCCTGGCCGCGGTCGCCGATCGGCACGGAAGGCTTGCGTTCGATCTCAATCACCTCCCCAACGCCGATCATCGTGTCCTGCCGCGTGCCGGGCCACGGGGACCGGTCGATGACGTTCCGGCCGAGAACGATGGCCTCGCCGACGCGGAAGTGATTGATCCCGTGCGGCATCCGGCCCGACGCCAGCAGCGGCAGCCCGGAACTGTTTCCGCCGGAGAGGACGGGCAGTTCGAGACCCGACTCGCGCCTGCACTCTTCGCGAGTTTTCAGCAGCAAGTTCATGTTCATTTCCGACGGCATGACCCCGCCGTAGCAGGCAAGATTGCAGCCGAGGCCTATGACCTCGATCCCGCGCAGCTCCTTTGCCTTGTTGACGAAGCCCGGTGCGCGGTCGTGCCAGATTCCTTCGCGCAGGTCACCCACATCGATCATCACGATGACTTTATGACGAACGCCGGCGGCAATGGCCGCCTCGGAAAGGGCACGCAGCGTCGTGAGATTCGAGTTGAGACTGATATCGGCCGCCCGGACAACGTTCGCCGCCTCGGATATCGTGGGAAGCCGCAGCAGGAGGAACGGACCGGCGAAGCCTGACTGTCGCAGCGCCCAGAGGTTCTCGACGCGGGAGTCGGCGAGCATGTCTGCCCCGCCTTCGACGAGGGCCTGGGCAACGGCGGGATGTGCCGCAGTGACCTTCGTCACGCACGCGACCTGAACGCCGTTGCGGTGGCAGAGATCGACCACGGATTTCGCGTTCTGGCGTATCCGGTCTGTGTAGATTTCGAGTCGCGGCGTTCGGAGGCTCATCCCATCTCTCCCTTAACCCAGGTTTCAAATGTCCGACGCACGGCGTCGGGATACACTCCGGCGATCGTGCCCATGGCCGAGAACAGATACCGCCGGTCGAGCAGAATCCGTACATCGGGCCGCGGGAACAGGTATTTCGCCGGCCCCGTACATATCGATCGCAATATTTCATCCCCACCCGGCACGCGGGTCAGGGCACCGCCGGTTCCGACAACCCACCGTACCGCCGAAAGGTCTTTCCCGCGCACGATCTGTTTCCGCCCGGTAGGGGTGTAGAGATCCGAGACGACCCCGGCATGGCGGCGCACCCCGGTCTCAACAGCCCGGGCGCACAACCAGCGCGTCATCTCGCGCTGCTCGTCGGTCGCGGGCATCGCCTTCACGTCCTCTGCCCGCTGCTTCCACCGCTCGTCTGTCGACAGCTCGAGGATGTTCGCCGCGTTCACGAAAACGCCGAGATCCCCCTCGACGGTGCGCTTCGCATGGGGTTCGGGGTCTACGAGCTTGTCGGCCCACTCGGAGCTGCCTTCGCTGACCGAGTGGACATCCGTCGTCGCGCCCCCGACATCAAGGACGAGAACGTCGCCGAGGGCCTCGGCAAAGATCTCGGCCGCCTTCAGGACGGCGCCGGGAGTTGGCATCACCGGCCGCGAGGTGATCCCGGCCAGCTTCTCCATCCCCGGGGCATGGATGATGTGCCGGGAAAAAGCGTCCTGGATCAGCTTCCGCACAGGATCAACGTTCAGCACGTCGACCTCGGGGAACACGTTCGGGGCAATGAACACTTCCTGGCCCGCCTCCGAGAAGATCCGCCCCACGGTGGTGCGCAGGGCCGTGTTTCCGGCATAGATGACGGGAATCGGCATTCCGAGCGAGGCGAGCTTCTTCGCGTTCGCCTCGACGACGTCACGGGCGCCAAAATCGACACCTCCGGCGAGCAATATAATATTAGGTTTTATATCTTTTATCTCGTCGAGATCGCAGTCGGCAATCGACCCGGCGGTCACCTGGCGGATGATCGCGCCGGCGCCGAGGCTCGCCTCGCGCGCCGCCCGGGCCGTCATATTGTATGTCAGACCATGGACGGTCATCCGCAGCCCACCCGCCGCCGAACTGTTCACGAAGATCTCGGCCTCCCCGGTGTCGAGCCCCGATGTTTCCCGAAGCTCGACGAGCGCTGCCTGGACGCCGACATTCACGTCGCCCCGTGCGACGCTGGTGGGCGCAAACCCCTGCGCGACATGCGTCAGGGAGCCATTACCGGCCAGGGCGAACCCATTCGCCTTGGTGATGGTGCTGCCGACCTCTATCGTGAGAAGATGGATATCGCGTGCCATATATACGTGGGATTCCATGATTCCGGTGGTGCGTAGGGGCGGGTCCGAAACCCGCCCCTACGGATGACCGGATTGTTTCCCCTGCCAGGAAGGGGCGTTGCCTCAGATGACGCCGCGCGCCTTGAGGATCTTCACCATCGAGTTCACGACGTGAATACCCTTCGTGCCTCGTCCAAAGCCGTCATCCATGCCCGACTCCTTCGCCATGTCGCGACTGACCTGGGTGCCGCCGGCGATCAGGATGATCTTGTCGCGGATGCCTTTTTCCCGGCACAGCTCGTCGAGCTTTTTCATGTTGGCGCGATGAACGTCGTTGTGCGAGATGATCGTGCTGATCAGGATTGCCTGGGCTCCTGTCTCGATGGCCGCATCGATCAGCTTTCCGACCGGAACCGAGGTGCCGAGATAGTGATATTTCACGCCGTATTTTTCGATACCGCCATGCTTGATGTCGAGAATCTCGCGCAGGCCGACCGAGTGTTCATCCTCGCCGACCGTGCCGGCGACGACCTTCAGGCCAACCTTCTTGACCGCCGCACGCAGGTCGTCCTCGGGAAGGATGACCTCCTTCGGCGGGATCTTGAGCGTCGCCTTGTCGATCGAGAAGTCGACCTTGCCCTTCACCTCGATGAAGGTTCCTTCGCTTGGATGCATCACCTGGGCGTTGATGACTTCGGGGTCGTGAAGCCCCATCTTCTTCGCGATCTCGAGGCCAGCAACGCGCGCCGTCTCGATCTCTTCGGGAACGAAGAACTGGAGCAGCATCACACCGTCGCCTGCCCATTCCGCCTCGGGCCGGATCCGGCCGCCCTTGCGGAACGGCATGGTCTTTTCGAGACGGGTATTGCAACTGTCGCTGGGATCGAGCTCATCGATAAACACGATCTTCTCGGGCTTGCACAACGTGCAGCCGTCGATCGGGGCGCAAGGCCTCCTGGCGCCGGCCGGCAGCTTGTTGTGTCCGAAATGGCTGCAGACCGGGGCGAAATAGTCGGCCTCGCGCTTCACGATCGAGCCGGCCCCCACCCCGCCCTTGCCGTCACGGGCGATCCCGTCTCCGTTGCGCTCGGGATACTTGGCAGAGTCGACGAAGAAGCCCTTCTCGACCGCGGCGAAGTAGCCGCCGATCTCGAGTACCTCTTCGAGGAAGCAGATCGCGCGCTCTTTCAGGTCGCGGACCATCTCGCCAAGCGGACCATCGCGATCGATCTTGACGAGTTCCTTGATCCCGTCAAGTGCGACGAGGGTCTGCTTCGCCGTCTCGATGCCGCGGATGTTGTTGTAGTGCCAGGGAACGTTGCGGCCCTCGTCGGGTGTGATCGTGCTCTGAATGTCGGCGCGAGTCAGGGCCGAGATCAGGGTGTCGATCACGTGCGTCCGGGTCGCCTCTTCAATATCGGCCTCGATATAACGCGTGTTCTGCTGGGCGCGCATCTTGTAATCACTGAAGAAGTCGCGCAGGGCGACCGCGTAGGGCAGGTCATACCAGAGTTTCGGTGAGGGCGGGGCGCAGGGCGGCACCGTCGAAAGTCCGATCAGGTCCTTGGGCATCCCTGCGGCGACCGAGAAGGCGCAGTTGATGCCGTGCTGCACGAGCAGCTCGGGCATGACCGACCAGCCTTCCTTCGCCGTGGCGTTGGCGTTGTGCGCGCCATCGATCTGGAAGATGCGGGCGCCCGTCATTACGCACTTGGCCTCGGCGGCGTCGACGAACGAGCGGTACATGTTCACGTTTCTATAGAGAACATTATACTGCGGATCCTGGTGGGCGCCGTTGATGCCTTCCTCGGCAAACAGCACGGCCACTTCAGGGCCGGCGACGCCGGAAACATACGAGTGGAAATTGATCGGCCGGCCAACCTCGTCCTCGATCATGTCGCAAGCCTTGCGCGAGGCGCGGATCTGCTTTCGGGTGATCGGCACGCCACCAACGCCCTCCGGCGTCCCTTCGAGCAGGCCATCGATATGACTCTGACCCGTGGTGCGGATGACCATGATATGGTCGGCACCATGCCAGGCGGCCATGCGCATGCGTCGCAGATCGTCCTCAAACCGTCCCGAGGCGATCTCTGTCGTGATGACTGGCTTGGGCTGCGGATCGATGTGATCGAAATACTTCGAGGCCGGCAGCGGCACCGAGTTCTTCAGCGGCTTGGTCATGTCCTTGTAATGGAACTTGTTGACCTTGTAGCCGCCTGGCACCTCTTCCCGCCACGTCCAGCCCTTGCGACGCGGATGATAATGCTCGAGGTCCTCGAGGATGTGTTCGATATCAAGTTTCACCTTGGGGTCGAGTTTCTCAGTTGTCATCGTCACTTTCCTCCGAACAGGCCGCTGAGCACGGCGGCATCCTCGATGATCCGCCTGGCGGCGCCGCGGACATCCGTCTTGCACTTTTCGGCGACCTTCAAAACGACATGGCCGGCGCCATGGCCGAGCAGCCCGGCTTCATGGACGCGCGTCACGACGCCCTTTGTCGAGATGCTGTCGATGCCCATGCGCAGCAGCACGGCGCGCTCGATTGAGGGCGAGGTGTGGCTCTTCGCGAGCTCGATCATCGGCTCGACGGCCTTGCCGCACAGTTCCCAGAAGCGGGTCCGGAGCTGCTCGTCGCTCATCTTGTGCAGCTCGGCACGCCGTTTTTCGAATCGGGCGATTCTTTCGTTGTCCGTCATTCCTCAGTTCCTTTCTTGTTCTCGTCCGCTGCCGTGAGACGCCACGAGAGACGCCGCGGGGCGCCTCTCGCCGGAGTTCAGGGCCGTGCGATCATGCCTTGAGTTGGGGAAGAACGCTCTCGAGCCACGCGGAATCCCGCTTCACGTCAGCCGCGAGGAACGCCTTGTCCGCAGCCGTCCACTGCTCGGCCGGAACAACCTTCGCAGCGTTCTTCAGATACGAGAGACGCAGCTTCTCGAGCGGCTGGTCGTGGCCCGTCACCTGGTCGAGACGCTCGGGGATCACGATGTTCTTTCCGGGGATATTTTCGCGCGGGTCACCCCGACGCACCTCGATCCCCATCGAACGCGCGAACGCGAGCTGGGAGTTGTGGTGCTTGCCGGCGCCCGTGTATTCCGTCTCCTGGACCACGACGATCTGGTCGCGATCCATCTCGCGGGCCATCGCGACGGCCGCGGTGAGGCTGGTGTTGCCGGCCGGGCCGCGCTCGATTCCTTCGAGCTTGGCGAGTAGTTCGGTCACGTAGAATACCTCGCCCTGCATGACCAGACGATATTCGTCCATATATCTCATGCTGCGGGCCGCGTTGCGCGGCACGTCGGTCCGGTCGGGCCAGGTGGCGAACGGTACGCCGAAGCCGGTGTGACCCGTCGTGAATGACTTGCGGTTGAAGTCGTGATCCGATGCCATGTGCAGACCGCTCAGATCGACCGAGCAGGCGACAATCCGGGTTTTCAAGGCACCGGCGGCGATCAGGCCGCGCGCCGTTCCCGTCAGATTCCCGCCGCCCGCGTGGGTCACGATGACGGCGTCGGGGTCACGCTGGTATCGCGCCCGCACCTGGGCCGCGATCTCAGTTCCCAGGGTTTCGATGCCGCGAATACCGAACGGGGTGTACAGCGAGGCGTTGAAGAAGCCGGTTTCCTCGAGCGTCGTGAGCAGGCAGTAGAACAGCTCCGGCCCGACTGTCAGCTTGTGCACCTCGGCGCCGAACGCCTCGCATTTCCTGCCCTTCTCGACAATCTCGGGCTGTCCGACGCCGCGCGAGTCGTAGACCTCCTGCAGCACGATGCACTTGAGACCGCGCTGAGCGGCCTGGGAAGCGACCGCGGCGCCATAGTTGCCCGACGTGGCCGTCGCGACCCCGGCAAAGCCCCGGCGTTTCGCTTCATAGCAGGAGATCGAGGCCCGGCGGGCCTTGAAGCTGCCCGACGCGTTGGCGGCCTCGTCCTTGAGCAGGATCGTCGCTCCCTTGCCCGCTGCACTGATCTTCCGGACCGCCTCGGTCAGGTTCCGCAGCTCGAACAGCGGCGTATCCCCAACCTTCGTCTCTCGCTGGATGCGCACCAGATCATCATGAGAGAAGCCGGTGTCGCGCATCATGCGCTCGTAGTCGAAACAGACGGGCGACTGCTCGTAGGCCGAGAAGTCGATGCCGAGCGAGGCCTTCATGATCTCGTTCTTGCGCGCCATGACGGCGGCGTAGCTCATGTCACGGTTCATGCCTGGCCTCCAAGCCCGATCTTCAGCAGCTCTGGAACAGTGTCACCGAAGCTGTGTGTGTAACTCGGGTTCACGACACGCAGCGTGCCGGTCAGGGTGCGGCCGATCAGGGTACGGATCGTCGCTTCCCCCCCAACGGCGGCCGGGGCAGTCAAAAAGCCCGAGATGCGGCGCACGTAGGGTGTCGCGCGCGTATCATCCGGGATGCCGGGAGCGCGCTGGGCGGGTGTGAGAATGACCTGTTCGATCTCGACCCAGGTCTCGGCGGGGATTTTGTTCATGATTGTTTCAGGAGGCCGCCATGGCGGCCTGATGCCTCACAGATGACGTTCGTAGGCTGTCGGCCCCATCAGGGCGGCGGGTGCGGGTAGATCGATCATGCGCTTGAGGCCGGGAGAGGCACGTTTCACGATCGGGATCATGTTCACGGCAATGCCAATCGTGCCGATGCCCCCCGGAATCTCGGGCTTGATGGCGAGGCTGATCCCGGGCGTGCCGATGATTTTGATATAGTCACCTGTCTCGACCTGCTCAGCTTCGGGACGGATCTGCTGGGGATGAATAAGCCGGACGACCTCGGTCTTGCCGCGGTAGCCGATGCCGATATGGCGACAGCCGGCAACCATGCCCGCCTTAACCTTGATGTATGGAGTCTCGCGATCGGTCTTCGAGATGATCGGTTCGCGCACTTCCTCGACCCGGTCGACGCCGAGGCCGAGGGCCTGGGAGATGAGGGAAATACTCTCGCGAAACCCGATATGGCCAACGATCGAGCCCATGGCGAGACCCTGGGCAAACTCTTCTGGGGTCGTACCGACCCCCTGGGTCTTCATGACGGTCGGGCCGAAGCAGGAAAGGTCGTTGATGCGGCTCGCCTCGATCCGCTCCACGTTGTGGCAGACGCCGCTGAGGCTGATGACGAGGCTGTCGAGCACATAGCCGGGATTGATGCCGGTGCCGATGGCGACGACCCCGAACCGCTTCGCGAGCATGTCAAGCTCCTTCGCGAGCTCGGGCTCCTGAGCGTAAGGCTCGGCCATTTCTTCGGCGATGGTGATGCAGTGAATGCCGGCTTCGATGATGGCTTTCATCGCATCAAAACATTTCCGTGTGAAGGAGTCGATCGCGAGCAGGACGACATCAACGCTCGCCTTCTTCAGAATCCCCTGATGGGTCGGCGACACCTTGATTCCGAGCTGTCTTCCAAGTCCGACCACATCCCCGAGATCCTTGCCAGCGGCTTCGGGGCGCTTTTCGATCGCTCCGACGACCTGGAGGCCGTCCTTCTCGAGCATCAGCTTCACCATGCCGCTGCCCATGGCCCCCAAGCCCCACTGCACAACACGAATCGGCTTCATAGTGCTTCTCATTGTCCTTTCCCGTTTTCGTTTTCCGGAAACGACGCTCCGGCTTTCGCGCGCATTATACCACGCCCGCCTTTCTCGGCAAGAATCGGGGGTTCGTTTACCACCCCGCCGGAAAAGCTGTTTTCATTTACGGATGAGCGTCATATAATGAATTGAATCGCGATTCTCCTCCGGAGGCAGCCCCACGTGCCAGACGACAAGAACAAACCGAATCTCTTCGAGCGCCTGTTCCGCAAGACGAAGGAAAATCTGGACAAGCCGAAGACGCCCGAGCGGCCCACGGCCCCTTCCCCCCTGCCGCGCCTGAAGCCTCCAGTCAAGCCTGCCCCGGCTGCGCCGGCTCCCGCTGCTGCCGGCCCCCGCAATGTCAAG
>DATCTT010000404.1:0-4924 GCA_036567845.1 Candidatus Ozemibacteraceae bacterium
TCGTCGAGTATGGCTCGTGCCCGCTGACGGGCTGCTTCTGCCTGGGCAATCTCCTCGGGGCGGGAGCCCGCAGTGAGATCGGCCAGGGCAGCCTCCGCCGCTTCGAACTCGCCGAGACGCATCCCATGCTCCTGCTCGAGTTCCGCCGGGTCGAGCCGTGCCACGATCTGGCCGGCCTTCACGGTGTCGCCCTCCGAAACCAGCCGTTCGACGAGCCTTCCAGGTTGTTTGAAGCTCAGCTCGGCATCGTCGGTCTCGATCGTGCCGTTCAGCCGAATCGCGCCGTCTGGTGCCTCCGCCGCACTGGCTGGCAGGGCGTAGAGGACCGATGCCATTGAAAGGGATCCGAGAAAAATGAAAGCCGTGAGTCTAGTATGTTTCATGATATATATCAATAGATTGTTATTTCTGATCAGACCCTGCTGCCGGAGACGCACCGGTCAGGGCGGGAGCGGCGGATGGGGGGGATGCTGGGGGAATGATCGGGGCCGCGGTGGGGGAGGGGGTTGCCTGGCGCCCGAGGTGCCGGTCGAGCCATTCCGTGGTTTCGGCGAGGGTGTGCAGAATCCCTTCCCGGGAGCGGTATCCATGGCCCTCGAATGGGAGGACGACAAACCGCGCGGTACCACCATGGCCCCGGATTGCAGCGAACAGACGTTCGCTCTGGAGCGGGAAGGTGCCGGTGTTCTCGTCGAGCTCGCCATGCACCAGCAGCAGCGGTTCCTTGATCCGGTCGGCATAGGAAAAGGCCGAGAGCCGGTGATACACCTCCGGCGCCTGCCAATAGGTGCGTCGCTCCCCCTGGAAACCGAAGGGGGTCAGGGTCCGGTTGTAGGCGCCGCTCCGGGCAATGCCGGCGGCGAAGAGATCGGTGTGTGCAAGCAGGTTGGCAACCATGGCGGCACCGTAGCTGTGACCGCCCACCGCTATCCGATGAGGCTCGGCAATTCCTCGGCGCACCAGTTCGTCGACCGCGGCCTGGGCTCCGGCAGAGATCTGCTCGACAAAGGTGTCGTTTGCCTCTCGGGGCTTGCCGACCACGGGAATCTCAGCGTCCATCAGGACGGCATACCCGTCCAGAAGGAGAAACAGGATCGAGCTCCCCTGGGGCTGGGTGAACCGGTTCGGCTCGGCGCGCACCTGAGCGGCCGTATCGGTCGCGGTATACTCGCGCGGATATGCCCAGATGACGGTAGGAACACGGGTTCCTGTTGTATAGCCAACAGGATAATACAGCGTGGCCGAGAGTGGGATGCCATCAGCACGGTGATACCGGATCAGCTCTTTCCGTATCGCCGTCAGCTCGGGGGCGGGGTCGGCGAACCGGGTCACCTGGACCGGTCCGGTGGCCGTCGTTCCGGAAAGGGGAACGAGGCGATAATTCGGAGGTGTGGTGGGGGTTTCATGACGTGTGATGATCGAGGTCGCCGATGCATCAGCAATGTCCAGCACCATCTCGTAACTGCCTGATGCCGAGCGGAACAGCTCGCGGACCATATGGGACACGGGGTCGACCGCGCGCAGGAACGGATAATTTCCGTCGGGAGTGGCGCCGTCGCCCTTCATCAGCACGGCCCCATCAACCATGCGGGCGATGGTCTGGCCGTCAGGGCGGGTTTCCCAGAGGGGTTCGCCCGGGTCGGCATACTCGTCGGTAATCGAGCGGTCGAAGAGGAGCGGCGCGTCGGCCGCACGGCTGGGCTTCTGCAGATCGAACATCCGGGTCTTCGTCCACTCCCGTTCCTCGTCATACTCGGAAATCAGTGTCAAGCCCGGCGAGGCCAGCCAGATGGCCCCATCGAACCGCTGAGGCAGCTCCGTGACGGCCGTCGGGGAAGCGTCGGAAAGCGCCTGGCTGGTGAACAGACGGTCGCGGAACGCCGCAGAGGCGAGCGGATCACCCCCGTCGAGGGCCTCGGCCCAGAACAGCGTCGCCGGCAGCAGGGGAATCCACCGCATCGAACGCGGGCCGGTGGCGACGCCATTGATCGGAATCTGTTCGCCCGCCGGAAGCTGGGCGATTTTCCGGACCACGGCTCCGGAGCTGGCATCGCGGACCTCGAAAACGTGTGCAAACAGGCTGGCTGGCACGGTGTGCGAGAAGGGAGGTAACAGGCGGTCCGTCAGGAGGAACCGGCCGTCCGGAGATGGATCGACCTGCGTCAGGAGGCCAGGCTGGCCCAGGGGGGTGGCCGATGCCGTGACGGGATCGATCCGGATCAGCTGGGATGAGGCGTAATGCTGGAACAGGGCATCGTGGTGTGCCGTCCGGAGAAGGTCCTGGAACGTGCGTGCCTTGACCTGGATACCCGAAGCCTCTTCGGTGATGGGGCCAGGGGGGGTCTGAGGCGCGGGGGGCGGATCACCCCGGTCGGGAATAGTGATATTTGCAAGAATATAATATCCGGGGCTTGCCGTGTCGGTGCGGAATTCCCACTGGTAGGGGACTGTCAGAAGATCGTTCAGGCCGCGCGCAAGGCATCGGCCCTGGCCGTTCATCACGTCGAACGTCCACAGCTCCGAGCCACCCGTCGTGACGAAGACGATGGCGATGGCCTTCCCGTCGGGCGACCAGGTGGGGTAGCACCCTTTCCCATCGGGTGGGAACTGGAGTTCGACGGCTTGGAGGGTTGCCAGGTCGAGCACGCTCCCGCCCGTCATAAACGAGGTGCGCTGACGGATGTTCGAGATCGGGGAAAAGCGGATCCCGGCGAGCCGCAGGAGGGGCTGGGCCAGCTCCGAAAGTGGCACGTAGACGGAATGACGGATCAGAAGCAGCCGGCCACCCCGGGGGGAGAGGCGCGCGGTCGGCGTTGGCGGGGTGTCGATGATCGTCGTGACGCGCGGGGACGGCTGTTTCCAGGACTGCTGGGCCCGGACCGGCGCAACCAGCAGGCAGAACGCGACCGCCGTGCATGCCAGGAGAAGGAATCGGTTCGAACGGGGGGGCTCAGCCATGGTTTTACCTTCCTCGGGAAGCGCTCCGGGAACATCCCGGCCGTCGCAATGATAGCACTCCGCGTGGTATCCTGCATCCATGCGACACATGGGGGAGGCGAGTTCCCGCCGGGCTGGCTATCTGCTGGAATTCCCGCTCATGGCCTGCGCGGCGGGCATTCTTGCCGGCATCATTTCGCCCCTGCTGCCAGAGCCCTGGAACCTCGTCCCCTGGATCGTTTTTGTGATCGCTCTCGCCGCCTGGTTCGTCTATGACCGTTTCTGCCCCGGCTGGCGGCCGCGCGACGAGTGAGCCCGGTCAGATGTAGTAGGCTTCGATCCCCTGCGATTCGAGCGTGAGCGCCGAGCCGAGGGTGCCGAGCAGCCGTTTCGCCGTGCGCTCCCACCGGTTGCGGCCCAGTTCCTGTTCACGCGCTTCCCGCCAGGCGAACGCAGCTTCGAGAAGCCAGGCGAACAGAGCGATGAGGAGAAGCGTGATTAGGAGCGGCAGGCTCCTCTTCCACCGGCCGATCATCTGTTGTCACCCGTGTCTGAGCGTGTCATCGAATCCTCTGCTGCGGCCCGAACGGGGTGCGGGCGGTGCCGGCGAGCGGAAAATGATAGCAGAAACCCGGCCGGTTGCAAAATCCGTCGCCCGAATCTAGATTGGAGGACGATGACCCGGGAAGCTGAAAACAGACGGCGTTCGCTCGCCGGCTGGGCGTTCGCGTTGATCGCCCTGGGTCTCGCCCTGTTCATAATCGCCCCAGCAGACCGCGTCGATCACGAGGACGCGAAAACCTACCTGTATATGGCAATGAGCCTGCATGAACAGGGAAATTTCGGCGGCACGTTCATCCGCATGCCCCTGTATCCGGCACTGCTCGGGCTTCTCCTGACGTTCGACGAGCACCTCGTCACGCTGCACACCCTGCAGGCGCTGCTGCTGGCTGTCTCGGGCATCCTGGTGTTCCGCTCCTGCGCGGCCCGCGGCCGGCCGTTGGCCCTGTGCGCCCTGGCCGGCTCGGTCTTCCTCTGGCCGACCGTTGCCATCGCGGCCCGTATGGTGATGACCGAGGTCGTCTCGATCTTCCTGCTGACGCTGCTGTTTCTGTCCTGGCGGGACTGGCTCGAAACGGGCCGGAAGCGCGCCGCGGTCGTTCTCTTCACGGCCCAGCTGCTTGCCGTGCTGACAAAGCCGGTCTTTGCGATGCTGCCGTGGCTGTTCGCCGCTTTCTGGCTGGCCAGAAATGGAGTGGGGAAGCGGTCGCTCGCCCATGCCTGCGTGGTGTTCCTGGTGCCGTTCCTGCTCGGATACGGTGGGACGGCGCTGCAGCGATACGCCGGGATCGGCCAGTTCGCCTACTGCCCGACGGCCGGCTTCAACCTGACGAACAAAGTCGGCGGCTTCTGGGAACACGCCTGCCCGGATGCGCGAGGTCTCGCCGCGGCCTTCCTGGCGGTGCGCGACGCCCAGGTCGTGAAGACCGGATCGCACGAACAGGCCGTCTGGGCCGCGATTCCCGAGCTGCGCCGCCGCTTCGGCCTCTCCTACGCCGAGCTGAACGGGGCGTTCCTCGATATCTGCCTTTCCCTTATCCTGAGCCGGCCCGACGCCTATGCGGGGAACGTCGCAGCTTCGGTCATGCGCGGAGTGACGATCGAACCTCCGTATGCATGGGTGAAGGCGGGCGCCGTGGCGTCTATATTTTATAGAATACATATCATATTGTTTGTCACGTTCTGGATCTTTGCAGCTCTGGAGGCCGTCCGGGCCTTCCGCTGCCGGAGCTTCGACCGGCCGGAATACGCGATCCTCGCGACGATCGCGTCGATCTACCTCGCCAACATCCTTCTCGAGTTCGGCGATGACTTCCGCCTCCTCATCCTGCTGCTGCCCTTCATGTATGCCTTTTCGCTGATCCGCCTGCTCGGACCCTGTCCCGACACGGAAACGTGACACACCGGGGCCTCGACCAGTAACGGA
>DATCTT010000405.1:0-5692 GCA_036567845.1 Candidatus Ozemibacteraceae bacterium
ATGTGTAATGGCAAATATACAATAGCCCGGCCGCTTATCACCGATTACTCGGACGCCTTTCCCGGATCTCCCGATCTCCGCCGCCGGCTGCTTCTGGTCTGCCGCATCCATCAGGCTCGCCGGGAACGGGACTGGCCGGGATGGCTGGAACTGCTCGGACTCGGGCCGGCGCTGCGCGATGCCTGCCTCGAACCGGTGTGGCTGCGTCTCCGGCACATCCTGCTGGCACCTTCCTGCGTGACGATCGAGACCGTCGTTGCCCTGCTCGAGGAAAACGACGTCGGGGTCAGTCAATCCCTTGAGCGTGCCCGCGGCGAAGCCTGGCCGGATCCCCTGCCCCTGCTTCTCGTCGAGGCATCGCGTCTCGCCCTCGAAGGAGACATCCGGGCGGCGTTCCATCACCTCTGGCCGGCCCGTGGCCCGGCGTGTTTTGCTCCTCTGCTCGCCCTTGCCCTTGCCGGTGGCACCGAGCGGCTCTTCCGCGGCTGGATCGATGCGGCTCCTTCCCTCACCGAGGGCACAGCTGCCGACGAGCGGGTGCGTCTGGCGCACCTCTATCTGCGCACCGGAGCGAACGACAGGGCCGCGGCCCTCATCAAGCCTCTCGCCGATGTCTACCGTGACTCCCTCGCCCCCGACGCGTCGTTCCGCCTTGCCCTGCTCGAAGCCCTTCTCGATCCCGATCCCGGGAAGAAACGCGCGGTAGCCCTCTACAACATGCGATCCCGACACGAGTTCCTTGATGCCCACCCCGAGGCGTCGCGATTCGAGGCTGAGCTGAGAACCGTCCTCGCGACAGCCGAGGCTTCCGTTGCCCATCATCGGGATGCCCGAGCAGGGCTGATCCGTGCCGCTGCCCTTGTGGATGCGAGCCCGGAAGACCCGCTTCAGAGCATCATCGCCGATGTGCGCCGCCGCGTTCTTCACGATCATACGCCCGCCACCTGGGGGGAGCTCACCGGCATCGTCCGGAATCTCGTTCTGATTGCCTCCGAATCCCGGCGCGACGAACTCACGAAGCTGTGGAGCCTCATCGAGCACACCGCTGCACTCCCCTTCACCATTGCCTGCATCGGGGAGTTCAATGCCGGCAAATCCTCGCTTCTCAACGCCCTGATTGGCCGGCCCCTCCTTCCCGTCGGCGTTCTTCCGACAACCTGCCTCCCATGCAGCATTGAGCACGCCGACCAACCGACCCTCATCGTGGAAACTAACCACGGCAAAATTTTCCCCCGCCCCCCCGAAGAGCTTGGGCGGCTTCTTCGCGAACCTTCCCTTCCTCCGCCGATACCCCCAGCGGCCGATGCACCCGCCCTGCTGCATCTGTTCGTGCCGGTTCCCGCATTTCGAGACATACGCCTGCTCGATCTGCCGGGATTGAATGCCCGGATTGCCCGGCACCAGGCATTTTCCGAATCGACCATCGATGAAGCCGATCTCATTCTCTGGCTCGACACTGCCAGCCAGTTTTCCTCCGCGTCGAACGTGACATCACGGACGCGGCTCATCCGGCCCTGGCAGTTAGTGATTCCGGTTCTGAACCGGATCGATGAGGTCGAGCCGTCTGAGCGAGACGAGGTGGTGCGAGCCTGGAAGGCCTCCGTCGATATCTTCCCCGCGAAAGAGCGGTTCGTGACCTCCTGTGCCGCCCCTCCCGGATTGGGGGATCTTGGTGCCTGGCTGGCCGGGATCGCCGCCGACGCAGCGCAACACCGGATGGCACGGCGAAAGAGCCGGCTTACCGCATTCCTGAAGAAACTCGAAGAGGATCTCCAGGAGACTCTGGCCCGGATGACGCAGGAAATCCATGATGATGAGCCCGGTCGGCCTCCGATTCACCCTCGCATGGACGAGGCGATTGCCCGCTCCGTCCTTGCCGGGCTGCTGCGTTCGGCGGAAGAGTGGCGGCTGATGCCAATCCCGGCGGGCGCGTTCCCCGGTATCATCAGTCGCGTCGTGGCCCGGCGGCTCGAGGCAGAGATCCAGGGGTTCCAGGCTGCCGGGGAAGGGTTCGTTCCCTCGGGCGATCTCGTTGATCTGGCCGGCGTTCTCGCAGGGGGCGCGGAGCCTTCTGTCGAACTCGTCGGCCGGGTCTGCGAGGCGATGGCCCTTGACGGCTACCGAACGGCAATGCGGCGCTGGCGGCTCGATCAGGCCCGACGCCGGAGCCGGTCGCGCGCGAAGCTCGCTGAACTCGCCGTTCTCCGGGCGTTGCGGCACGGACCCCTTCTCGAGCTGATGAACCGGGTTGCCTCGGATGGAATCGCGGATGTTCCGTGGGCGAAAAATCGTGGGTGAACGGGTGTAACCTTGAGGAAACTCCCGGGTAGATATAAGATGAATACCATTCACGGGAGGCGGATAATGAACAGGAAATCAACGTTCTTGCTCATGCTGTCATGCGTGGCCCTGGTGTTTGCAACGATTCCGGTGCATCTGCACGCGGAAGATCCGTTGAAGACGCTCCAGGACCACGAAGTCGATGGCGCAGTCGACAAGTCGACCAGCGGCACCTCCACATCGTCGGGCCTTTCCCCGCAGACGGCCGAACAGATGGAAAAGACCGTTACCGGTCTCGAGGCCCTGGTGAAGCAGTATGAATCGCTCATCAAGAAGCTCGAGGGCCAAGTGAAGGATGCCGAGTCCGCCAAGGGGGAGATTACCGGCACGGTTGAGGTCAATACCAGGCTTAACATCCGTTCCGGCCCCTGGGGGAAAATCATCGGCAAGCTGTCGAACGACGACAAGATCCAGATTGTCGCCAAGGAAGGAGATTGGTTCAAGATCCGTCACGGCGACGGCTTCGCCTACGTTCACTCCTACTACGTGAACGCACCGGGATACCCGTCGCACCGCGGCGCCGAACCTCCCGTGCTCGGTTCGAACCAGTCACCGGGCAGCTCGAGCAGCTCCTCTTCCTCCTCGAGATCTTCCTCCTCTTCGAATTCGAGCAGTTCTTCCAGCTCCGGTGGCTCCCCGGCCGGCTCGGGCAGCTTCGGTTCGCCCCCCTGCTCGCCGATGCCTTCCCGCACCAGCTCGGAATATGGCCCGCGCGCCCTGTTCGGCCACTCGTTCCACTCTGGTATCGATCTGCCGGTTCCGACCGGCACCCGTCTGAACGCTCTCGGAGACGGCACCGTCGTCGCGACCGGATATGAATCGGGTGGCGGCCGATTCGTGAAGGTCCGGTATGCCAACGGCTATACATCATTCTACTGCCATCTGCAGAGCGTCAGCGTCCGCCAGGGCCAGTCCGTCAGGAACGGCCAGGAGATCGCCCGCTCCGACAACACCGGCCAGTGGACGACCGGCGCCCATTTGCACATGTCGATCTACAACAAGAGCGGAGCTTCGGTGAATCCCCGCTCCGTCCCCGGCATCAAACTTCCCCCCAAGTGAGCAAGGAAATGATGAGAAACATTCTGTTCGGTTCGCTCTTCGTGGTTGCCCTTTCGTTCTCCGGTGCCGTTTCGGCTGCGCCCTTCACGACCGTCATGGTCAACGGCATGCAGTATGAAGCGTCGCTTGCCTCGTCCGCCGTCGCCCCCAAGGATCTCTGCTCGATCCCTTTCGGAACGGCGGATGCGAATGTCGGCGGTGACGCGCAGGATCTCGAACACCGCACGGAAGGCGCTCCCACCGCATTCCGCGCGATGCCCGACGGCTCCCTCTGGGTGCTCGACACGGTGAACCAGGCGGCCAAGCAGTTCAGCGCCGACGGCAGCTTCATCACGTCGTTCAAATTCCCGGGAAGCGGCGCCGCGACGTTCGCCCACATGCGCGACTTTGCGGTGATCCCGACCGGCGGCTTCTATCTCTACAACTCCACCGAAGGGATCGTCGAACGGGTCGATGAGAAAGGCGTGTCGGCCGTCCAGATCGAGGGACTGCCCGATTCGTTCGAGATCGGGGCCGACAGCAAAGGCAACCTGCTCGTGGTGAACCCGGTCATGCAGAGCCTGCTTCGCTTCAACCCCGCGGGCGAGCTGATCGAGAAATACGATGGTCAGACCCATCTGTCCGCGATTGTGGACAAGAACGACAAGCCCCTGGGCGTCAGGTTCGACGACGCAATGGCTGAGCTGTTCCGCGCTGACACGGCCTCCCCCGTTGCAGAGGTGTCGATTGCCCGATTTCCGCTCGAGCTGCCGAAGGAGCGCAAGGCGCATTACGTTTCGGCGAAGCTGATCGGCGCCGACGCGAAGGCGAATGTCTACCTCGAGCTGATTGCCTGCGACGATAACGGAGTCGTCCATCAGCACCGCGTTCTCCGCCTCTCCAGCGAGGGTAAAACCCTGGGCCAGGCCGATCTGCTCGTGATCCCGTTTCTCGCCCCCGACATGGTGCGCCACATGACCGCGACCCCCGACGGAAAGATTCTCGGCTTCCGCAGCGACACCAAGTCCTGGATTCCGATCACCTACGACATCCCCTGACCCTTCTGCTGAAACACGCATGAAGCATCGAACACCCCGGAACGATTGTTTCGGGGTGTTTTTGTGAAAAATCGGAAAACTGATCGGCAGCTGCTCCGTAGTATCAGAGAGTTTTCCTGCAAGGGAAGCGGCTTGAAAATAGTAGAGAATATATACAACCTGCGAGGTGTATGATGAACAGGAATGGATACGGAATTCTTCTCGCGGTGGCGTTGATGCTGTCGGCACCTTGGCTCGGGGCGGAACCCCCCTTCACGGGAACTCCCGAGCAGGTCCAGGATGACGGCCAGACCGTCGTGATCAACGGTGTTGCCGTGCCGGCACAGGCGGGGAGCGGCGAAGGCGGTGGAACTTATACCGTCAAAGCCGGAGACTCCCTCTGGGCTATCGCCGCGAAGCTGCTTGGCAACGGCAACAAATACATGGAGATTGTCAATCTCAACGTCAGCCGGTATCCCTCGTTGCGGAACAATCCGGGCCTGATATATGCCGGCTGGACTCTGACGCTTCCCGGAGGTTCGAACTCTTCTGCTTCGACCTCGAATACGCAGGGCACCGTCGTCGTGAGCGGCAAGCTCAACGTCCGCAGCGGCCCCTGGGGCAGTATCATCGGAAGCCTCAAGAACGGCGACAAGGTTACCGTGATCGGCTCCAGCGGCGACTGGTACAAGATCCAGTATGGCTCCACTACCGCGTATGTCCATGCAAATTATATTTCGACGCCGAACAAGCCGGCTGGGACAACCCCGGTCACCGGCGGCTCCAGCCCCACCACCTCCGGCGGCACCGGCGACTTTGGCGCGGCCCCCTGCTCCCCCATGCCCTCACACTCCTCTTCGGAATACGGCCCACGGGATCTGTTCGGACATAGTTTCCACTATGGCATCGATCTCCCCGTGCCGACCGGCACGCGCCTGAACGCAATCGGGGACGGGGTCGTCATCGCCGCCGGCTACGAGTCGGGCGGCGGCCGGTATGTGAAGGTGCGGTATAACAATGGCTATGAATCCTTCATGTGCCACCTCCAGGGCTACTCGGTCTCGGTCGGCCAGCGCGTCAGCAAGGGACAGGAGATCGCCCGCTCCGACAATACCGGCCAGTGGACCACCGGCGCCCATCTTCATCTCGCGATGATGAAGAACGGTTCGTATGTGAACCCTCGCAGCGTTCCCGGCCTTCCTCTGCCCTGAAAGGAATGATCTGATTCCCCTTCGATTTCTCCCATACGCAGGCGCCCGGCATCGATCAGGATGCCG
>DATCTT010000406.1:0-1846 GCA_036567845.1 Candidatus Ozemibacteraceae bacterium
CGCGCGGCACGGACCCGACAATCCCGGGGCGGCGCGGGAAGATGTAAAATCAATATTAAATGATATATCAAAAGCCGAGCCCCGGTTCGTTTCCGCCGCGCTGCGCGCTGCAACCCGAGCCGCCGTCGACGGGCTGACAACACCGGCCCGGCGGGCGCTGGCACATACCGATCCGGCTGTCACCGCCGCTGCGATCGAGTATCTCGACCGGTTCGCCCCCGACGATCTGAGACCTCTCCTCGGACGGTATCTTGCCTCGACCGAGCCCCGCATCAAAACGGCGGCACTGCGCGTGCTCCAGCGTTCGGATCCTCTGCAGGCCGTCTCAGCGCTCGAGGCGATGCTCCAGAGCCGTCAGCCGGCCCAGCAGAAACTCGGGGTGGCCTGTCTGATTCACGTCGAGTTTGCCCTCGTCCGGGAGGCGCTTGCCGCGCTGCTTGCCACGAATCCTGCGCCGGACATACTCGAGGCGGGGCTCTGCCTGTTCCAGACCAATGCTGACCCGGAAGGCGTCTATCTCCTTTACACCATCGAACGCCGTCTTCCGCCCGATGCCGCCCGGGCCGTCGAGCGTGTCCGGCGCGAAATGATGAGCGCGCTTGCTGCGGATGGCCGACTGCCGGCCGACATGCACATTGCCGAAGCCGAACTGGCTGGCCGTGCCGGCCGCGAAGCCACGAAACAAGCCGCGCAGCCCCCTGCCTATGCCTACCGGGTGTTGAAAAAGACGATCGCCGCTTCCGACGACCGGGCAGCCGGGGCGTTCCACCTCTCGGATGAAGCCCGCCGGACCCTGACCGGATTCCTTCCTGCCGTTCTCGTTCTCGTCGCGGCCGTGATTCTCTGGAATGTCCTTGCCGGCAGGGATGGCGGCGGTTCCGAGTCACCCGGCCCGGCCACCGCTTCCCTCGCGGAGGGACGGCACCAGATCCGCCAGATCGAAGGCTGGGTACGGCCCGGAAGCTCTTCCAGGGCCGAGTTCCTCGTCGAGGCCGAGACGGGAGAGCGGTTCTGGGTGCCGGCCGGCGATTACGACCCGGTCCCGGCGCCGGATGCGAAATTCAAGGGAACCCTGGCTCTTGTCCAGAAGCGGGATGACGGCGCCTGGTCAGCCCGCAGAGCCGCGGCGGCTGGTTTACGATGACAGCCGCCCTGTGCTAGGATGACGGCGAAAGGCGGTTTCCCGGCACGATGCCTGCAACGAAATTTCTCACCGAAAACAAGCAGAACTGCGTCATCATCCGGATCGAAGGGTATCTCGATGGCGAATCGGGGCCTGAAATGCAGCGCATGGTCGAGGAGCTCCTGTGCCGCGGGGTTCGCGGGTTTGTGTTCGAGTTCTCCCGCTGTGCCAATATCAATAGCCTCGGCGTTTCCTCGCTGCTCGATGCCGCGCTGCGCGTCGTCGAGGATTTCGGGGGCTTACTGGCCGTCACCGGATTGAACGAGATTCAGCGCAAGGTCCTGATCCTGTCTGGGATCATCCCCCTGGCGACCGCCGCCCCCACTCTGGCCGAAGCCTGCCGGGTCACCGGCGGCGATACCGGGGATGATAGTGGAGCCGAGTAACATTTGATGAATTCCGGCGCGGAATCCTCGCTCATCCGTGTCGGTCGCTGGCTTGCCGTCTGTATTTTCTTTTTCGCCTTCCCCCTGTTTCTCGTCAATCTTGGGATCCGTCATGCTCTCGACCGGAACTGGGACACCTACACCGCCTCGGTTGCCCGTCGCGTCGGCGGCACCCTCGAACGGCTCCGCGTCCGCGGCGATGAGCAGACGTTCCTTTACAGGGAACTGAAGCGGCTGGGAGAGCGGCTCGACGCATCTCCGGACCTTCCGCGGGCCG
>DATCTT010000407.1:0-12992 GCA_036567845.1 Candidatus Ozemibacteraceae bacterium
TGGCCCGCCTCGCCGCTTCCCATGCGCCTCTCGTGGCGGAAGCCCATGCCCGGGCCGTGCTGGTCGACGCAACGGGTGACGGGGATCTGCCCCTCCCGCCGGAGACACCGCTCATCGTCGCCTGTCCCCATATCGCCTCGCTCGTGCAGGTCGAGGAGGAGCACCGCGACACAGGCCCCGCGGCCCAGTTCCTCGAGGCATTCCCCCACGCACGCTGCGTCGTGTACGAACCCAAGGCGACACGCGAGGAAATCCTTCTCCGGCTCCAAGAAGCTCTGACGCAGTCGTGCCCCGACGCCCGCACCGTCCTGCTCTCCTACAACGCCCACATTTTCCCGGGACAGGAACAGGCCTTCAAGGCCATCGCCGCCGGCCGGCAGGGAACCATTCTGGCGGCTCTCCGGAACCCCTACGACCTGGCGGGAATCTCCGAAGCCTCGACGCGTATCGCCACGTTCGGATTCCGCTCGCCCGACATCCGGAGCCTCATCGCTCTGCTGCTGGGCCGCCTTCCGATTCGTCGCGATGGCTGGCCCGTCCGTCTCCGGCAGGCCTGAGAACAAGGCATGCGGCTGGTCTTCGGTTCCGGCCCCCGGATGCCGATAGGTATCGAAGAACGATATCTGTACAAACGGAGGCAACAGCCATGCTGGAGCTCGAAATCAAGATTCTCCTTCTGACGATGGTGTATTTCGCCGGATGGTTCCTGTTCGAGAAGGTGTTCACCGCGGCCTGGGACCGCTGGACCGCCCAGCCTGCCGCCGCCCCCCGAGTTTCGTCCCGGGCCCGGACACCCAGCCTGGCCTCGGTCACGCCGCTCGACCAGACGTTCCGGTATATCCGCGGCCTGAAGAATCCCGACTGGCGGGTCCGCCGCATCTCCTGCGTCCAGCTCGGCGACAAGCGTGGAACGGCCGTCGTCCAGGCACTCATCGAGGCGCTGAACGATCCGAAGGAGGAAGTCAGCATGGCCGCCGGTGAGGCACTCGCCAAGATCGGCGATCCGATCGCAATCAATGCCATGCAGGAGCATCTGCGCAAGCTCGACACCAGCATCGACGGCACCTGGGAACAGTACAAAGCTGCCTGATCCCATGCCGGCAGAACCGCAATCCCGATCAAACGGCCCCGTCGCCTCCCCTGAGGCGGCGGGTTCTTCTTCGCTCCCACCCACCCCTCCCCAACCTGACCAGTCGCTCGGCGGTCTGGTGAAAGCAGTTCTGGCCAGCCTGTTCATCTGCCCCGGCTTCGGCCATCGCCGCATGGGCCGGCCCACGGCGGCCTGGATCGTCCTCGGCCTTTTCCTCGTCTCGTTCGCTTGGCTCGGCACCTCCCTCAACCACCTTGTGCAGGAGTCGGTCAAGCAGCTCCAGTCGCACAAAACCGCCGATCCCTTCGCCATCATGCGCAAGATCGAGACGATGTATGCCGAGGATCCCGATGTCGACCAGGCCCTCAAGTTTCTGCTGCTGATCTACTTCGGCGCCCCGGTTGAACTCCTCTGGAGCTGGCTCCGCCAGCCCCGGCAGGACAGGTGACACCGGCGTCCCTTTCGTCAGAATGGGACCGATTTAAAGTACGTATTATTATATTATAACGCGTTCTTCGTGCCGGCCGCGGCCGATTGACGACGGTTTCACATCGGTGTAAAGTGCGGTCAGCACCCATGCGCGCCATTCTGCACCGGTATCCGATCATCCTGTTCACGACCGGGGTCATCCTGGTCGTGATCGGCATTTCTGTGACTCTGCGGTTTTTTCCCCCCGACGTCCGGCGCTCGGCAGCAGGTCTTGCGAGTCTGGGCTTCCTCGTCTTCACCTCACTCCTCCTGGGCATTATCAGCTTCTGGTGGAACAGTCGGCGCCAGACCCCCAACGCCCTGCCTTCCACGACGATCCCCCAGGTCCCGCCGCTCGATCTCTCGGATCTGTTCTTCCAAACGACCTCACTGTTCGGATGGTATCAGACCAACCTCTGCTGCATCCATAGCAGATTTGCTGATCTCGAGCGGATATCCCACCTGTTGAGCTACATGAACTTCACGGCGGACATCCAGCGCCAGGTCCGGACCGCCCTGCAGTTCGTGCAGGAGTTTTTTCCCACGCACACCCTTCTGGTCTATCTGCACAACTCTTCCTCGGCCCTTGCCTTTTCCGCCGGTCTGCGTCCACGCCACGGAGAAATCGCCCCGTTCATCGCGGCCGATGATCCCCTCATCCGCCAAACCCTCGAGATCATTCGCCAGGAGATCGACCTCGAGCGGCTCATCTCCCTCGAGTGGAAAAGTTTTTCCCTGCCCCTCAAACGACGGAGCGAGCCTGCAGACCTGTCAATCCTGCCCCTCCTCGTCTGGAACCGCATTCACGGCGTCGTCGTTTTCATGAACGCGGAACGGAAAGCCCTGGCGGAAGAGGAGAAGATCCTCGCAGCCCTGTTCAACCGCCAGCTCGCGATCTGCGTCGAAAACCACCGGTTGTTTATCGAAAACATGCGTCGGGAGCGGCTCACTTACGAAGTCGACGTCGCCCGCACCCTCCAGACATCCTCGCTGCCGAACCAGCCCCCCCTGCTGCGCGGCTTCGATCTCCACGGCATCTGCGTCCCCTGCAATGAGATTTCCGGTGATTATTACGACCTGGTCCCGCTTCCCAATGACAGACTCCTCGTCACGATCGCCGATGTCTCGGGCAAGGGGCTGCCCGCCGCTCTGTTCCTTTCGAAAATCCAGGCGCTTGTCCGGGCCATGGCCGACACCCTTCCCTCCCCCAGCCAGCTCCTCGGCTTTCTCTCGCGCCAGTTGTCGAAAGACCAGATGGGCTCTCTCTTCGCAACGATGATCGTCGCGGTCTTCACGGCAGACAGCCGCAGTGTGGTCTGCGCGAACGCGGGCCACTGCAAACCCCTCGTCGTTCGCACTGGAAACGGTTTCGTTGAGGAGATCGAGTTCGAGGCAGGCATTCCGCTCGGCCTGTTCGAACAGGAAGAGAATGCCTATCCGGAGCGCCGGATCGAGCTGCTGCCAGGCGACGGGTTTTTTCTGTTTTCCGACGGCGTGGTCGACCTGTTAAACAGAAACCGTGACCGGTTCGGCGTCGAGCGGCTCAAAACGGCCCTCGACAACGCCCCTGAGGGCAAGGCGTCGAGTTTGGTGTATCATGTAATGTCCACCATGAACCGGTTCAAAGAAACCTATCCTCACGAAGACGACATCACGATGGTCTACGTGAAGTCGGAGAAGGCAAGCTCATGAACGAAACCTGCGATATTTTTGAAAAATACGTCTTCTTCAGCAGCCGCAAGGACCGCGAGATCCAGGCAAACGTCCTCGAGACGATCCTGGTCATGCCTCTCGGAAGGGTGACTGTCACCTGGTCCGACCGCCCCGACGAGGAGTACACGACGTTCAACGATCGCACCCGCAAGATCCTGCTCAACCTCGACAAGCCCGACCGCATCGAGTCAATCCGGGGCGAGTTTGAGCTGGGCGGCACGTTTGAACTGCGGGGTCGCGAGCTCTCGATCGCAATTCCGGCCGAGCAGTACAACTACGAGGTCGTAGATTCGATGAAGCGGTTTCTCTCGCCGATCTTCCCGCTGTGCGTCTTCAAGAACCCGTATATCTGGGGTGTCGACCTATACGAGGACTATGAGCGGGATCATTTCTTCTCGGTGCGCCAATACAGCGCGCGCAGCCAGCATCTCGAGGACCCCGAGCTCGACATCTTCCGTCGCGATGGTGGGATCGTGTACAAGCTCCGGTTCCATCTGCGTGAGGAGCAGCCGATCGACACGGGCATCCACCACCTTTTCCCATTGTTCGAGGGCCTCCTCGACTCCCTTGGGAAGCGCGCCTACGAGGGTCTCGAGGTAATGCACCGATACTGCACCGATCGCGCAGCATTCCGGCAGGTCGAACCACGCACCAAGCTCGGGAAGGACCTCAAAGCGGTCCTGTCACCCCGCTGACGGGAACCTCGGATGCCCCCCGCCGCCCCCTATAACGAAGCCCTCCTCGACGAGGTGATCGATGCCTGTATCAAATTTCTGCGCGATCACCCGAGGCAGCACGAGGTGCTGTTCTACCTCGGCAACGCCTTCTATCTGAAGGAGCAGTATGACAAGGCCTCGTTCTGCCACGTCAAGGCGGTCAACATCAACCCCAAGAATCCCGTCTATTATCTGCATCTCGGCCACTCTTACCGGCGTCTTGGCGACCGGGAACAGGCGGTCGCAGCCTACGAGTCAGTCCTGACGCTGAATCCGCGGTTCGCCGATGCGCACTTCAACATCGGCCTTCTGTTCTACGAGAACCGCTCGTATGACAAGGCCCTCGCGAGTTTTTCAAACGCCCTGGCGATCAACCCCCGGTATGCCGCGGCCCGCTACTACGTCGCCCGCATCCACCAGGACCAGGGAGCGTTCAACAAGGCAATGGTTGAGTACCGGCGAGTGATTGAGGACCACCTGAGCGACCGGCTCGAAACCGGTGGCATCACCGTCGATTTCGGCCTCGTCTTCACCGATCTCGGGCTTCTCGACGTGGCTGAGCGGGAATACCGGCGGCTGCTGCGCGACCACCCCGAGTACGCCGATCTGCATTACCACCTCGGCATGGTGCTGAAGAAGCAGGGCAAATCCGATGCGGCGATGGACGAGTTCCAGATCGCGATCAGACTCAACCCGCACTACATGGAAGCGCGGCGCAAATACTGGGAATCGGCGCGATGACCCGCGTCGCAGAAGGCTGGATGAGGTAACACACCATGTTCAAACGCAAAAAGATCGGCGAGATGCTGATCGAGGCCGGACACATCACCGACAAGGAACTGAATATCGCCCTCGCCGAGCAGAAGAAGCGCGGCAAGCGACTGGGCCAGGTCCTGATCGAGCTTGGCTACCTCACTGACGCGAAGCTGCTGCCCGTACTCGGAAAGCAGCTCAAGGTCCCGTTCGTCGACCTGAGCAAAGTCGATGTAAAGCCGGAAGTATTGAAGATGGTGCCCGAGAAGATAGCCCGTAAGCACATGCTCGTGCCAATCAGCTTCGACGGGAAGAGTCTGATGATCGGCATGGCCGATCCGCTCGATGTGTTCATCATCGACGAGATCCAGTTCCAGAACAACTGCGAAGTCGTGCGCGCCATCTGCTCCGAAGTGCAGATCAACGAAACGCTGGACAAGCTGTACGTGGCAGGTGCCATGGCTGACGCACTGAGCCAGATCACGGCCGATGGCCCCGAAGGGGCCAAGCCTGGCGATATGGACAATCTCAAGAAGGCCAGCGAGGAAACCCCGATCATCAAGCTGGTCAACCTGATCCTCACCCAGGCCGTCCAGAAGGGGGCTTCGGACATCCATATCGAGCCTGACGAAGGTGAATTGCGCATCCGATACCGCATCGACGGCACGCTTCAGGTGGCGATGACCCTTCAGCCCGAAGCCCAAGCCTCAGCCGTGTCGCGTCTCAAAATTCTGAGTGGCATGGACATCTCGGAACGCCGCATCCCGCAGGACGGCCGCATCCAGATGACGATCATGGACAAGCCGATCGACTTCCGCGTCAACACGATTCCGGTCGCGTTTGGCGAGAAAGTGTGTCTGCGTATTCTCGACAAGTCGAACGTCCAGGTCAGTCTCGAGCAGATGGGCTTCACGCCTGACAATTTCAAGCTCGTCCAGAAGGCGATCGCGGCGCCGAACGGGATGGTGCTTGTCACCGGCCCCACGGGTTCAGGCAAGACAACGACGCTGTATGCATGTCTGAATGCCATCAAGGGCGTCGACATGAACATCTGCACCGTCGAAAACCCCGTCGAATACAAGCTGAAGCTGATCAACCAGGTACAGGTGCGGCCCGAGATCAACCTCGACTTCGCGACCGTTCTGCGCGCCTTTCTGCGACAGGATCCGGACGTCATCATGCTCGGCGAGATCCGCGACGAGGAAACGGCGACGATCGCGGTCGAGGCGGCTCTTACGGGCCACCTGGTCTTCGCGACGCTTCACACAAACGACGCCCCCAGCACGGCCTCTCGCCTTGTCGACATGGGTGTCGAGCCCTTCCTCGTCTCTGCGGCTCTCCTGTGCATCGTCTCTCAGCGACTCGCGCGACGCGTCTGCAAGGTATGCAAGGCTCCAGACCCCACAATTACTCCCGAGCTGCTCAAGGACATAGGCCTGCCGCCCGAAGCTATAAATACCACATACTATAGAGGCAAGGGCTGTGACAAGTGCGGCAATACCGGCTACAAGGGGCGTGTTGGTGTCCACGAGGTGATGTACACAAGCGAGAAGGTGCGCCGACTGATCATCCAAAAGGCCGGCCCCGACGATCTGATGCAGGCCGCGATTGCCGCCGGAATGAAGACGCTTCGGGAAGACATCACGATCAAGTTCACCCAGGGGCTGACGACCCCCGAGGAGATCTTCGC
The DNA here is from genome assembly GCA_036567845.1 of Candidatus Ozemibacteraceae bacterium. Lineage (GTDB taxonomy): Bacteria > Muiribacteriota > Ozemobacteria > Ozemobacterales > Ozemobacteraceae > MWAR01. Next base: position 6,431 of record DATCTT010000407.1, read on the forward strand.
CCTCTGCCGAGCCGAGTAGCCCTGCGGGGAAGGCGCTCCCCACAGAGCAACTAAGACACAGAGTTCGATCAGGATCATCACGGAGATCCTCCGCTGAACTGCTCCTCTGGTTTCAGGAACACAGCCGAGGGAACGAACGCCCGGGGCCACCTGATAGCCCGTGAGCCGGCAGCCCCCTCCATGAAGACGCTCAGGATTTCATCTGAGCCCTCTGCGGATCGCTCCGCAGGATGAAATTTTCTCCATATCTCTGTGGTTCGTTCCCGCTCGTACCTTTGGTGTCTTCGTGGGACGTTGAGTTTTGGAGCAGGTTCATGTATCGTGTGAGACAGAATATCGTTGGATAGTGATTCCATCGAGAGGTTTGCTGATGCCCAAGTTTGATTGCGAAGTCAAGAACGCCAAGGGCGAGGTTCTCAAGACCCAGATCGAGGCCGAGAGCATGGCAAAGCTCGCCTCGATGCTCTCCGACAAGGGCTTCTATCTCGTGAAGGCGACCGCGACGAAAGAAGGCGGCGGTTTCAGTCTTTCGTTCGGCGGCAGCGTCAGCGCCAAAGAGCTGCTCGTATTCACGGTTCAGCTCTCGACCCTCATCAGCTCTGCCATTCCGCTGGTGGATGCCGTCGGCATCATGTTCGATCAGGCGGAAAACCCCTTCTTCCGGGATGTTCTCGACAAGGTCGGGAAAGACCTGCGTTCCGGCCAGCCGTTTTCGGCGGCCCTGCGCAAGCATCCGAAAGTATTCAATAATATATTCTGCAACATGGTTGAGGCCGGTGAGGCCGGCGGTATTCTCGACAAGGTCCTCGCACGCCTCGCCTCGTTCGCCGAAGCCGACTCGAAGATGCGCGGCAAGGTGAAGGGCGCCCTGACGATGCCGGTCGTCCAGCTCGTTCTGGCCGTCGGCTGCGTCATTTTCCTGCTGGTGAAGATTTTCCCCAACTTCACGAAGATGTTCCAGAAGATGAAAGCCGAGCTTCCGGCGATCACCAAGGCTCTGATCTGGGCATCCGACACGCTCCGCGAGCAGTACATCATGGTCACGGGCGTGACGGTCGGCGTCTGCGTGGGGTTCTATATGTTCGTCAAGACCGAGCTGGGCGAGGCAATCATTGCCAGAGTCTCGATCTCGGCCCCGATCGTCGGACCGATCACGAAGAAAGTCGCGATCAGCCGGTTCGCGCGCACGCTGTGCTCCCTGCTTGCCGCCGGCGTGCCGATCCTCAACGCCCTCAAGATAACGGGCTCGGTCATGGGCAACAAGGTGCTCGAAGACCTGATCGGCCAGATGGCGATTTCCGTGCAGCAGGGCAAGGGCCTCTCCTCGAGCATCAAAGGCAACCCCATCTTCCCGACGATGGTCCAGAAGATGATGGAGGTCGGCGAAAACTCCGGAAACCTCGACAAAATGCTGGAAAAGGTCGCCGATTTCTACGACCAGGAGACCTCCGAAGCCCTCGACGGCCTGACCTCGGCTCTCACCCCCATCCTCACGGTCGTCATGGGCGTCATGATCGGCGGCATCGCCCTCTCGGTCTTCATGCCTCTCTTCTCGATCGTCCAGCAGATGAAGTGAACAAGCCTCTCTCCCCAACACGCCCTTCGCATCCCATCGGAAGCCCCCATAGGGACTCCAGGCACAGCCAGAGAGCGCCGTTTCCGAAGCCCAGGCATGCAGGAACAGCCACCCCACGTCCGCCATCAGACACGCTTCTCTGCATTCCGGCCTTCAATGAGGAACGGCGGCTTCCCGAGACCCTTGACGAGCTTTTGCGGCAGCTTCCGGAGGGCTGTGACGTTCTCGTCGTGGATGACGGGTCATCTGATGGCACCCGGGAAGCAGCCCACAAGGCCGGCGTTCCATGCCTTTCCCTGCCGGTCCATCTCGGGTATGGCGGTGCCCTTCAGACGGGGTACAAGTATGCCCTCGAGCGTGGGTATACCCACCTCATCCAGTTCGATGCCGATGGGCAGCATGATCCGGCGAGCCTGCCCCGCCTATTGGGCCCCCTGCGCGCCGGAGAAGCCGACTTTGTGATCGGAAACAGATTCCACGCCAACAGCACCTATTCGTCCCCCTTTCTCCGCGAGGCCGGAAGGCGCTTTTTCGCCGGCATCTGCCGGTTCCTTTCGGGATTCGACCTGAACGATCCCACCTCGGGATTCAAGGGCTTCAACCGTTCCACGCTGCAGCTCCTTTCGCGCGACGGATTTCCGATGGATTATCCCGATGCCGACGTGTTCATGATGCTACACTACGCCGGCATCCGCATCCGCGAGGTGGATGTTCTCATGCGCCCCCCCCGGGAGGAAGGCAGCATGCACGCGGGCCTGCTCCATCCAGTCCGGTATCTCACGAAGATGCTCTTTTCTATATTTATGACAATACTACGCCACCTCGGAGGCTCTCATGGATGAGTTCGACCTGAACGAGACGCTCCCGCCCCGCCAGCGCAACTGGGTCGTGCTCCTCAGCTTCGGCATCCTGTATCTGACGCTCGACCTGGTCCGGCGCCGTAAGGTCCGCGAAGACGACTCCTGGATGTGGCTGCTGGTGGGATGTTTGATCTTTGTCTTTGGAACACAGTATCGCCTTTTGAAGCGAATCAGCGGCTATCTCGGCATCGTCGCTCCGACGTCGACGACCTTTTTCTTCGGTCAGATCTTCCTGATGCTCCTGGCCATGCAGCACGCCATACGCGACGCATCGCTCCTCGAGACTCTCAAGAATCTTACCCAGAATCAGGCTCTGATGAGTGCGCGGATCGATTCCCTCCGGCGCCCCCCCCTCGGGAAACAGCATGCACGCCTCTGAGGCCGCCGAACCGGGGTTGCCGCACTCCCCCGGCACATCCCCGCGGGTTTCGGTTCTGATGCCTGTTTTCAACGGCCAACGGTTCCTCCCGGAAGCGCTCGATAGTATTTGCCAGCAGATATACCCCGATTTCGAGATCATCGCCGTTGACGATGGTTCGACGGACACAACCCTAAAAATTCTCGAATCCATCCGCAGCCGCGACGCCCGGCTTCGGATCATCCGTCAGCCGCAACACGGGGGTATTGTCGCGGCTCTCAACCGAGGAATGCAGGCTTGCAGCGGAGAATACATCGCGCGCATGGACGCCGACGATGTCGCGCTTCCGGAGCGGCTTGTCCGTCAGGTTTCCTGGCTCGATGCACATCCTCACATCGCCGTCCTGGGCGGGGCCGTGAGCTATATCGATGAAACAGGTCGGGAATGGGGGCTGATACGCCCCTGCACTCCCCGTGGTTCCCTACTCTGGTCGAATCCCCTCCTCCATCCCACCGTCATGTTCCGAAGCTCTTTCATTCGCGACTATCGCCTTTGGTATCGCGAGAGATATAGATATGCGGAGGATTATCACCTCTGGCTTCAGATCTCCCGCCATGGAACCCTCGACGCCCTGGATGAAGTGGTTTTGCAGTATCGCCTCACGAGCGAAGCCACTCGGTTCCGGCATCTCGAAGACGTTCTGCTGGCCACCCTTCGAGTCAAACGGGATGCCTGGCGGCGGCTTGGGATCAAGCCGAGACTCATCGATCTCCTCCGGTATCTCGGGGAATGGGGCCTGGCATCCCTTCCCCCCACATGGATTGCTCGCCTCTACCTCGCCCTGCTCTCACGACACATCCGAAAGGCTGATCAATGAAGATCCTCTTTCTCACTCCCCCGGCTCTGGACGGGAAACCCGCCCCCGAGCGGGTATTCGGCTGCAACTACGGAATTTACCCTCTTCCCAACCTGTTTCTGCTCTATCCAGCCGCCATGCTGCGAAACGGCGGGCATCAGGTGGAAATTCTCGACTACCCGGCCCAGGAGAGAGCCATCGATCAGTTTCACCGCGACATGCTCGAGCGTCGAGACGATCTCGTGGTCTTCTCCACCGTCTTTCTTTCGAAAACGACGGATCTCCTTGCCCGGGACGTCATACGCAAAGCTTCGCCAGGCACACGATTCCTGTTCGTGTCAACCGAACCCACGGCCTCACCGGCACCGTTCCTGGCCGCTGACAGCTGGGTCATCCGCGGTGAGCCCGAGCTCGTGATCGTTCCATTCGCGGAACACCTGGCGGGCAACAAGGATCCTTCGCTGCTTCCAGGTGTCTCCGCCCTTTCCGCCGGGGCTACTCCGGCGATTCACGCTCCCCTCGTCGTGGAAGATCTCGACGCTCTGCCCTTCCCGGACCGCACTCTCCTTCCCACGAGGAACTATTTCAATCCCAAGCTGGGGATACAGCCCTTCACCATCGCCCTCGCCTCCCGCGGCTGCTCATTCGGCTGTTACTACTGTGTTCCCAACGCCCTGAGTTTTGCCCGGGAAATCGAGCACAAGCGGAATCGCCAATGCAAGCCTCCCGTTCGCCTGCACAGCGCCGAACGTGTGATCGAGGAGTGCCGCCGACTTGCATCCGAAGGCTACAAGGCCGTTTCGTTCGTCGATGACCAGTTTGTCTGGGGCGTGGATCGAACACAGCACATTTGTGAGGGGATCGCCCCCCTCGGTCTCACCTGGTCGTGCCTCGCCCGTGCCGACATGCTCCAGGATCCCGTGATGGTCCATGCCATGGCCCGAGCCGGATGCAAATACATCGATATCGGCGTTGAGTCTTTTGATCAGCGAATCCTCGACCGGATCGGGAAGGGGCTCGAAATTTCCCACATCTACCGGGCTGTCGAGAATCTCAAATCGGCAGGCATCGAACCAGAAATCAATCTTCTGCTCGGCTCCTGCCCGCTCGAAACAAGCCGCACGATTCGTCATTCCTTCCGCAAGCTTCTCGAGCTTGACGTCGATTACGTCCTTTTCTCAGCCTGCACGCCCTTCCCGCATACCGAGTTTCACCAGATCGCGCGCGAGCGCGGCTGGATGATCGAACCGGAGTATCGCCCCATCGATCCCATCAAACAGGCATTCATCACCTACCCACATCTGCCAGCCAGGCGGATCGAGATTCTCCTGCGGCTCATGTATCTGTATTTTTACTATAGACCATCATATATATACAAGCGACTCACGCATCTCACGTCCTGGTCAGACTTTCTCAATAAAGCCCGCGCGGCGTTGACGATACTTGTCCGCTGATCCGCTCAACTCTGCCTCCCTGATTGAGTTGTCTCCAGCCCAACCCCTCGCAATCGTTCTAAATTTCTGCGATTCCCCGGGATGGCTCACCATTTTTCTGATTATCTGGCGGAATCGCCAGAGACTCTTCTATACTGGGATAGAGTCATGAAGATCCTTCTCGTGAATCCACCAGTTTCCGATGCCATGGGCGATCTCCGCCTTCTATCCATCGGACTCTGCCACCTTGCCAGAATCGCCGAGGATGCTGGCCATCGGGTCGAGATCCTGGATGCCGGAATCCGGGGGATGACGGCGGACAGGCTGATCGCGTGGGTGCAAGCCCGGGGGGGATTCGACATCATCGGCGTCACGATCACCACGCCGGCTCTTCCGTCCGCCACACAGTTCGCCCGGGGCGTCCGCTCTTCAACCCGCTGGCTGATCGAAGGCGGAGCGCATATCTCGGCCATGGTGCGGGAAGGGGGGCGCGAGCCATCGCCGGGCTTCGATATCGCCTTCCCGGGCGAAGCAGATCGTTCGTTCGCCGCATTCCTTCCCTGGGCCGCCTCGGCAGCCCCCGGTCAGCTCCCGCCCGCAGGCATCCGTGACGGCATGCTGATTTCCGGTTGCCCGTTCCGACCGGCTCCGCCGCTTCCTGGTGAGTGCATTTCCCGGCCCGCCTGGCATCTGCTCGATCCGGCCGGCTCGTCCTATCCCCTCGCCTTCGGCAGACCGGCGATGCCGATGTTCACCTCCCGCGGCTGCCCGTTTTCCTGCCTGTTCTGCGATCACAGCGTGTTCGGCCATACGGTCAGGTACTATCCCCTCGAATCCCTCCAGGCGGATCTCGAGGAAGTCGCCTCCCGGGGAGTCCGGTATGTCATCTTCTTCGACGACCATTTCAGCCTCGATCATGAGCGTCTTCGCGCCATCTGCCAGTTCCTGATCCAAAAAAACCTGGGACTCGCCTGGAAATGCGAGGGGCGCGCCGGCTCGTTCACCCCCGAGCTTCTGCGGCTGATGCGACGCGCCGGGTGCGAATGTATAGCGATGGGCATAGAAAGCGGCAACCAGCCGAGCCTCGATTTTCTGCGGAAGGGCACGACCATCGCTCAGATCCGGGAGGCGGCCTCAATGATCCGCGCCTCCGGGATCCGCCTGCTCGGCTATTTCATCCTGGGAATCCCCGGCGAAACCTGGCGCCAGGCGATGCACACCGTCGCGTTTGCCCACGAGATCGGCTGCGATTACGCCCAGTTCAGTCTGTTGTCGCCCTATCCGGGCACCCCCCTCGCCGCCCTCGCCCGCAAGCGGGGATGGCTGGCCGAATCCCGCCAGGGAAATCCCTATGACGCGCTTGCCCCCCGCCCCGTGATCGCCGCCCCGCCCTGGACGCCGGAGCGGCTCGAGCGGCTCATCCGGGCGGCCCATCTGAAGTTCTACGCATCCCCGGCTTATCTGTTGCGACGTCTCCGG
>DATCTT010000408.1:0-18720 GCA_036567845.1 Candidatus Ozemibacteraceae bacterium
GGTAGGCGGCGGGATCGGAAAGCGGGGCGCGGGCGATCCCGCTCTCCATTGCCGCGGCCGCGACGGCAGGGGCGACGGTTTCCAGCAGGCGGGGGTCGAAGGGGCGTGGCAGGAGATACTCTCGGCCGAAGGACAACTGCCTCAAACCGTAAGCCTTCAGCACGACGGCAGGAACCGGCCGGCGGGCCAGGCTGGCGAGCGCGTGGCTGGCGGCCAGCTTCATCGTGTCGTCGATCGTCGCGGCCCGCACGTCGAGAGCCCCCCGGAACAGGAACGGGAAGCCCAGCAGGTTGTTCACCTGGTTCGGAACATCGCTGCGGCCGGTCGCGATGATCGCATCAGGCCGTGCGGCCCGGGCCAGCCGGGGTTCGATCTCGGGAATGGGGTTGGCGAGGGCCAGGATGACCGGATCAGGACGCATGGCCGCGAGCATCCCCGGCGTGACAATGCCGGCCGCCGAAACGCCGATGAACACATCGGCTCCAGCCAGCGCCTCGCCGAGCGTCCGGGCCCTGGCCGATGTTGCGAACGGGGCCACCCACCGGTTCATGCCGTCCGTCCGCCCTTTGTATACAACACCGTGTATATCGCAAAGAATCATGTTCCGTTTCACGCAGCCGGCCAGCTCCAGCTGGCGGGCAATCGCAAGTCCGGCCGCCCCAGCGCCGCTGATGACGATCCGGGCGTCAACCGCGGTGCGGCCTGTCAGATGAAACGCGTTGATCAGCGCGGCGGTCACGACCACCGCCGTTCCGTGCTGGTCGTCGTGGAACACCGGGATCTTCATTCGCGCGCGGAGCCGCTCCTCGATCTCGAAACACTCGGGTGCCCGGATATCCTCGAGATTGATCCCCCCGAACCCCGGCTCCATCAGCGAAATGGCGTCGCAGAACCGGTCCGGGTCCGTCGTGTCGAGCTCGAGATCGATGGCGTCGATCCCGGCGAACCGCTTGAACAGCAGGGCCTTTCCTTCCATGACCGGCTTGCCCGCGAGGGCGCCGATGTTGCCCAGGCCGAGGACAGCCGTGCCGTTTGTGATCACCGCGACGAGATTCCCGCGGTTCGTCAGCCGCCACGCGGCCTCGGAGTCGTTACGGATCTCCAGACAGGGGGCGGCGACTCCCGGGGTGTATGACAGGCTGAGATCCTCCGCATCCGCGCATGGCTTGGTCGGAATGACCTCAATCTTCCCCGGAGGGGCGGCCGCATGCAGGCGCAGAGACTTTTTTGCAAGGGGGCCGTTCATCCGGCCTCCTGTGAGGCGGTGTCGATGCGGCCAAGAATATCCCTGACCTCGGCCATCGTGAAAGGCTTCCGGAGCGAGCCGCAGAAACCGTGAGCGGTACAGTCGGCCAGAACCGGGTCGTTCGAATACCCGGAGGCGACGACGATCTTCAGATGCGGATCGAGCTCGTGAAGGCGCTTGCGGGCCTCATTGCCGCCCATCCCGCCCCGGATCGTCAGATCAAGGATCGCCAGGCGGTAGGGCCGCTTTGCCTCGATCGCCTGTCGACAGGCCTCGAGAGCGGCTTCCCCGGTGGGAACGCCGGTGCTCTCGTATCCGAGGTGTCCGAGAATTCCCTGCATCACCGCGAGAATCGTCGTCTCGTCATCCATCACGAGAACGGGTCCGGCGCCCCGGGCCGGGGCAGGTGCCACCTCGGGTTCGGGAACGCGCTGGACCGCCGCCGCGGGCAGGTAGACGCGGAAGGTGGAGCCTTCGCCAGGCCTGGACTCGACGGTGATGTGGCCTCCGTGTCGTTCGATGATCGAGTAGACGGTCGAGAGGCCGAGCCCGTGGCCTGTCGATTTGGTCGTGAAGAAAGGGTCGAAAAGATGCGGAAGATTTTCGGGAGGGATGCCGCAGCCCTCGTCGATGACGCTGATCTGGACATAGTTGCCCGGTTGAAGAAGACTGCCGTGGCGCATGACGGACTGGCCGGCCGGGACTGACCCGTCCTGCGCGACGGTGACGTTGTGAGCCGAAGCCCGGATCGTACCTCCGGATGACATGGCCTGCCGGGCATTGATCACCATATTTTGGATCGCCTGCCCGAGCTGGCCCTCGTCCACCTCGAGCAGGTGGAGATCCGGCGCGATGTCGAGGAGAAGCCGGATGCTGGAACCGGTCAGAACCAGCTTCGACGAGTCCGCGATGAGTCCCCCAACGGCCTGGGCACGCTTGTTCGGAATGCCTCCTCGGGCAAACGTCAGCAACTGCCGGGTCAGGCCGCGGGCCGTCGAGATCGAGCCTTCTGCCTCGGCAAGGTACCGCGATGGCTCTGCGTCTATGGGGAGCAGGGCTTTCGCGAGCGAGACATTGCCGAGAATACCTGTAAGAATATTATTGAAGTCGTGAGCGATGCCGCCGGCGAGAATCCCGAGGGATTCCAGCTTCTGGGCCCGCTGCAGCTCACGCTCGATCTCTTCCTGGATCGTGATGTCCTGGAAGACGATCACGGTGCCGATCTGGGATCCGCCCGCATCCGTGATCGGGGCCATGGCGCTGCTGATGCGCAGCCTCCGGCCGTTCCGGGCCGTCATTTCGGCATGGTGCCGGTGGCCGGATGTTCCAGCCTGCAGCGGAAACACCTCGGATAGGGCTTTTCCCATAGCTTCTTCGGCCTTCCACCCCGTCAGCTCGGCGGCGGTGGCGTTCATGATCTGGATCCGACCTGAGAGGTCGGTGGAGATGACCCCTTCCCCGATGCAGGCGAGCGTCACGGCAAGCCGTTCCTTCTGCTCCAGCAGGGCTTTCTCGGCTTCGCGTCGGGCTGTGAGCTCGATCGTAAGCTCGTCCGTGCGCATGGCAACAAGACTCTGCAGCGTCCGGTTCCAGATGAAAAAGACGGTCATGATGCCGGTCAGAAGCATCGCCGCATACCAGAACCAGTGCCAGAACTCCTCGCGGGTGAAGCCCGGGGGGCTGTCGAGGGATATCCAGCGTTTGTACAACGCGGCTTTGTCCTCTTCCGAGAGCGAGGCGAGGCCTTTTTCCATGATCGCATGGAGGAGGGGCTCATCGCTCCGGCAGGCGATCGCGAGCACGTTCGTCTTGCCCGAGTCGCCGGCCACGCGCAGCTGCGCGATACCGTGTTTCTCGATCAGCCAGGCCGCGATGGCGAGGTTGACGACCGTTGCATCCGCGCGTTTGAATGAAACGGCCTGCAGGCAGGCCAGGTCGTCGTTCTCGGGAACCAGCTGCAGGCCGGGAAAGCTCTTCTGGATATGCTCGTGAAGGGCATTGCCGCGGGTGACCGCGATACTCATTGTGGCCATGTTGCCGAAGTTCAGCATTCCCGGGATATCCGCGCGGGTGATGATCACGTTGGGAATGTCGATCAGGGGCCGTGTGAAGGACAGATAGGTCAGGCGTTCGGGGGTGATCTGGGCAGCCGTGATGCCATCGATCTGGCGGCTTTTCGCCCGGGCGATTACCTCGTCCCAGGTGCGGCACCGGATGATCTCGATTCGGATGCCAAGCCGGGTCTCGATCAGCCGGATGCAGTCGGCCACGAAACCACGGTATTTCCCCTGTTCATCGAACCATTCGAGGGGAGGGAATGCGGGATCCGGCGCGAAGCGCACGACGTTGCCTCGTGCCGCCAGCCAGTCGCGTTCCTCCTGCGTCAGATCGACGGCTGAGACAGGGACGGCCGGGAACAGCAGCAGACACACGAAAACGACGACGACAAACCTAACGGAAACCGGCTGACGCCGTTTTCCGAGGGAGCCGGCAGGAGAGGTCATGATTCTTCAGATCCCTCTTCATCCACCGCGTTTTCCGCGATGAATCCTTGGTAATATATCACATCTTCGGCTGGGGATCGACTTCGAGAATGGCGGGGGCTGTTTCCTGGATGAGCCCGAATCTGAGGAACAGGGTGAACCCGAGACTGATGACGACCGAGACGACCGTGCCCAGCGCCATGCCCTTCAGCTCGACCGTTCCGATCTTCACGGCGGCGCCACTCACGCCTGTGATAAGAACGAGAGCGGTCAGGATCAGGTTCCGGGACTGGGTGTAGTCGACGCGCTTCTCGATCAGCATCCGGATGCCGGCCGCCGCGATGACGCCGAACAGCAGCAGACAGACACCGCCCATGACGGGGGTCGGGATGCTCCGGATCATGGCCGCGAGTTTTCCACAGAACGAGATGAGAATGGCGATGACGGCGGCCCCTCCGATGACCCAGACGCTGTAGACGCGGGTGATCGCCATCACGCCGATATTCTCGCCGTAGGTCGTGTTGGGGGTCGCGCCGGCCAGGCCTGACAGCACGTTCGAGATGCCGTCCCCGAGCAGGGAGCGGTCGAGGCCCGGCTCCTTCATCAGGTCCCGGCCGACGATGTTGCCGGTGACGACCAGGTGGCCGATGTGCTCGGCGAGCACGACCAGGAAGGCCGGGGCCATCATCAGGATTGCGGACGGGTTCAGGGTGGGGGTGTACAGATGGGGCGTCTCGAACCACGCCGCCTGGCTCACGGCGCCCAGATCGACGATTCCCAGCGCCAGGGACAGCAGATACCCGGCGACGGTCCCGATCAGGACCGGGATGACGGATAAAAAGCCCCGGAGCAGCACCGAGGAGAGAATGATGACGGACAGAGTGGCGAGCGAGACCGTCATCGCCTGGGAGGCCGTGAACAGGCTGCCTTCGGGGATCGTGCCCGCCAGGCCGGCCATCTGCGCCGCGACCGGAGCCAGCTCGAGGCCGATGACGGCCACGATCGCGCCCATCGCGGCCGGGGGAAACACTATGTCGATCCAGGAAATGCCGGCGATCCGGATGATCTGGGAGACGAGAATGAAAAATATACCAAAAGCAATAAATCCTCCCTGGGCCGCCGCATACCCGCCGAGCTGGGGATCTGCCATGATCACGAACGTGGGGGCGATGAAGGCGAAGCTCGAGCCGAGATAGGCCGGGATGCGGCCGCGCGAGACGATCAGGTAGACGAGGGTTCCGATGCCGTTCATCAGCAGGGAGGTGGCTGGGTTGACCTTGAACAGGAACGGTACCAGCACCGTGGCGCCGAACATCGCGAACAGGTGCTGAAGGCTGAGGGGGATGGTCTGGAGGAGGGGAAGCCGCTCCTCGACCTGGATGATGCGCTGACTCATGGCATGCGACCTCTCGTGCGGGGTGTGCCGGACGGGGAGCTATCCCGGCACCGGCGTATCAACATTACCCCGGAGGCCTCTTCCCGGCAACCATCATTCCCAGGGCAGCATGAAGGGCTGCTTGGGAGTGGATTGTTCGGCAGGCTGCTGAAACCGCGCGAGAATCGATGTGAGAAGGGAACTGGAAATAATCAGCACGAGAATGGTCAGATATCCCGAGGCGCCGATGATACCGCTTTCAAGTCCGAACGAAGCTGTGACGATGCCGAAGCTGAGCTGGTAGTTGAACAGGATCGCCGCCCGGCGGGCTTCCGCAGCCGGGAGAACGTGGCGCGCTGCGAACCAGGTTCCGGCGATCTTGCCTCCGAAAGACGCCAGGCCGAGTACCGCCACCGAGGGAAGAAGCCCCAGGTGGAGGTTGATCAGGCGGACCGAGAGGCCTGCCTTGAAGAAAAAGACGGGGGCGACCAGGCCGAAGACGATTGACTGGAGCTTGAGCTGGAGTTCGTCATGTTCGGCGAGAACCTCATTGAGGAAGGCCCCGGCGGCGAATGCCAGGATCGAGACATGCACGCTTGCCTGCTTCGAGGCAATGACGAGACTCAACAGCAGCAGGAGCACGAACCGTGTTTTGAGTTCGATCTGGTTGGCGGCATACCGGACGAACAGCCACCGGCAGAAGCGCGGAAGCCGGGTCATCCAGAGCATGATCATTCCCAGAATCACAAGCGAGACCATGGTCAGACCCTCGAAAAGCACCGCCAACGAGATCATGCTGATGACATCGACCACCATGGCGGCCCCGAGCAGCACCTGACCCGGTGCTTCTTTCAACAGCCCCTGGCGTTTCAGATCGCTGTAGACAAGGGCCAGTGACGTCGTGGACAGACCGATGGCCGTCAAGGCCGCGGGCTGGGCCGACATCCCGAGAAGGAGATACGACACTCCGCCGACCAGCAGGGCTGGCAGGAAGAAGGAGACCAGGCCGATCGTCAGGCTCGAGCGCCAGTTCCGCCGAAGCATGACCAGATCCGTCTCGAAGCCGGCGAAAAACATGATACCCAGAAGGCCGAATGCCGCTGTGTGCTCGAGCCAGTCAGAGCTGCGCAGACCGGCGAACGTCCCGGCGGCGACACCTGCGAGGATCTCCATCACCGAGACCGAGATGCCCAATTCGAGCGACAGGATGCCCGAGGCAAGGATCAGAAAGGCGACGAGGATGCCTTCGTTGCTCATGAGGCGGGAGTTCTTTCCGGAGAGAGGAGTTCGAACCAGTAGAAGGTGTGGGGGCCCAGGGTCAGAAAGTAGGGAAGGCTGCCGATCTTCGGGAACAAGACATTGCCGAATGGTTCCCGGGGCGTGCAGCCTGCGAACTCGGACAGGTTCATCTCGCAGGGCTGGGCGAAGCGCGACAGGTTCGCCACGACGAGCATCCGTTGGGCCTGAGATTCGCGCAGGAAACTGAGAACACGGGGGTTCGAGTTGGGAATCAGCCGCATGCCTCCCCGGCCGAACAGCTTATATCTGCCCCGGATGCGGACCAGGCGCCGGATCCAGTTGAGGAGAGAGGTCGGAACGCGGTTCTGGGCTTCGACATTCAGGTGGTGGTAGCTGTAGACCGGGTCGACGATAACGGGGGCATACAACTGCGCCGCATCGGCCCGGGAAAAGCCGGCGTTGCGGTCCATCGTCCACTGCATCGGGGTCCGGACGCCGTTTCTGTCACCCAGGTAGATGTTGTCGCCCATGCCCAGCTCGTCGCCGTAGTAGATGACTGGCGAACCGGGCATCGACAGCAGCAGCCCATACAGCAGCTCGATCTGCCGGCGCCCGTTCTCGAGCAGCGGGGCCAGCCGCCTACGGATCCCCAGATTCAGCCGCATGCGGGGGTCCGTGGCATACTCGCGATACATGTAGTCGCGGTCGGCGTCCGTCACCATTTCGAGCGTCAGCTCGTCGTGATTGCGCAGGAAGATCGCCCACTGGCAGGGTTCGGGAAGCTGCGGCAGCCGCTGCATGATCTCCTCGACCGGCCGTTTCTCCTCGCGCCGCAGTCCCATGAACAGGCGGGGCATCAATGGAAAGTTGAAGGCCATGTGAAACTCGTCCTTCCCGTTGCCGAAATAAGGCAGCAAATCTTCGGGCCACTGGTTCGCCTCGGCAAGGAGCAGCCGGTTCGGCCACTGGGCATCGACGAACCGGCGTAGCTCGCGGCAGAAAGCGTGCGTTTCCTGCAGGTTCTCACAGGTCGTGCCTTCCCGTTCGAACAGGTAGGGGACAGCGTCGACACGGAATCCGTCGAGGCCGATATTCAGCCAGAACCCCACCACATCGAGGATCGCCGACCGGACGGCCGGATTGTCGTAGTTCAGATCCGGCTGATGGCTGAAGAACCGGTGCCAGAAATACTGCTTTGCAACAGGATCCCAGGTCCAGTTCGACGTTTCAGTATCTTTAAATATAATACGAACATTTTTGTATTTGTCGGGTGTGTCGCTCCAGACATACCAGTCGCGATAGGGGGATGCGGGGTCCTGGCGGGACTGCCGGAACCAGGCGTGTTGGTCCGACGTGTGGTTTATTACCAGGTCGGCGAGAACGCGCAGGCCCATCGAGTGGGCTTCGTCGAGGAACCGGTGGAAATCGTCGAGGCTGCCGTAGTCGGGATGGACCGACTTGAAATCCGCGATGTCATACCCGTCGTCGCGGAGCGGCGAGGGGAAAAACGGGAGAAGCCAGATGCAGTCGACGCCGAGATCGCGGATATAGGGGAGTTTTGAGGTAAGGCCGATGAAGTCCCCGATCCCGTCGCCGTTGCCGTCGCAGAATCCCCTGACGTGGAGCTCATAAAACACGGAGTCCTTGTACCACAGCGGTCCTTCGGTCATGGCTGCCTCCTGTTGGGAGAGGTTGAGGGCTCAGTCGACCAGGCGGCGCAGCAGGTTGCGGGCCGCGTCGGGATCGGAAAGCCGGTAGTTCGCGACGCTTCGGGTGGAGCCGATGTGCACGGCCGTGCCATCAGGGGGGACGGCGAGAAACATATCCTCGTCGGTGCGGTCGTCGCCGAGGATCAGCATCCGGCAGCCCCCCTCGGTTTCGGCGATGATGTCCCGGACGACGAGGCCCTTGTTGAGCCCGGCCGGTCGGGTTTCGACGACGAAGGCCCCGTGCAGCACCTCGAACCGGTTGGCAATGCCGTTGCGCTCGAACAGGTTACCGAGAGCTCCGGCGATTTTCGCTGCCTGTTCCAGGCCGAACTCGGGTTCAACCGACCGGTAGTTCCAGCAAAAGCCGGCGGCTTTTTCCTCGAGGCGGCTGCCCGGAGTGGCGCGGACGAAGCTCCGGAAAAGTGGTCGCTGGAGCTCCTTGGATGACTGATCGATCTCGACGCGGCAAGTCCACGCATCACCGTGGGTTGATCTCGACCAGAGGCCGTGCTCGGCGTGGAGGCCGATGGGCAGATGGCCGAACCACTCCTCGAGCTGGCGGCGCTCTCGGCCGCTGACGATGTGGACCCGGGTTTCGGGACGGCGTGCCAGCCGTTCGAGCAGCTTCAGGAGCGGATCGTCAGGGCTCGTCGACTCGGGATCCTTGGCGAAGGGAATCAGTGTGCCGTCGTAGTCCAGCAGGATCGTCAGGGCCGGCAGCGCCCGGAGGCGTGCCACGAGCGTGTCGATCTCGGGAGGCGGCGTGTACCCGGGGCGCGAGGGTGTCGCCGAAGCCGCGATCTCCCGGAGGCGGGCGAGGAACTCTTCTGTCCAGGTGAAAACATCGTAGCCGAGAACCCGCTGGCGAAGCTGGCGCATCCGTCGTCGCGTCTCGGAGACCGGCATCGTGAGTGCCCGCTTGATATACTGGGCGAGCTGGTCCAGGTCGAAAGGGTTAACGATCAGGGACTCTGTGAGTTCAGCCGCGGCGCCGGCGAACTCGCTCAGGATCAGGACGCCGTCGTCCTTCGGGTGCATCGCCACATACTCTTTCGCCACCAGGTTCATCCCGTCCCGCAGGGGGGTGACCAGCATCACGTCGGCGGCCATGTACAGGGCTGCCAGGGCCCGGTCATCGACGCTTCGCAGCAGGTAGTGAACCGGAAGGGCGCCGAATGTGCCGTGGGCGGCATTGATACGGCCGGCTATTTCATCCAGCTCCTTGCGAAGCCGGGCGTATGACTCGACCTGGGTGCGGGAAGGAACGGTGATCTGGAGATACCGGATCCGGTCGCGCCATTCGGGGTGCCGCTCGAGGAATCGCTCGACGGCGAGCAGGCGCCTGGGAAGCCCTTTTGTGTAGTCGAGCCGGTCGACGCCGAGCAGGAGCTTGCGACCGCCGGTCTCGGCTTTCAATCGTTCCGCTTCCTTCTGAACCTCCGGATCTCCGGCGAGTCCGGTGAAATAGGCGGCGTCGATACCGATCGGGAACACTCCGAACCGCACCTCGCGGTCGGCGATTATCAGCGTGTCGCTTCGCGGAGAGAGGCGCAGCACATGCGTGAGGCATTGTCGGAAGTGGCGCATGTAGGCGAAGGTATGGAATCCGATCAGGTCGGCACCCAGCATGCCTTCAAGGATCTCATTCCGCCACGGGAGAATGCGGAACACCTCGGAGGAGGGAAAGGGGATGTGCAGGAAAAAGCCGATCGTCAGATCCGGTCGGATGCGGCGCAGCATGGCTGGCATCAGGGAAAGCTGGTAGTCGTGGATCCAGACGAGATCGCCCGGGCCGGCGTTTGCGGCGGCGGCCTCGGCGAACTGGCGGTTCACCTCAACGTAGGTGTTCCAGTTCGCCCACGCGTTGCGCAGCACCTTCTCGGTGTCATAGTGATACAGCGGCCACAGGACGCCATTCGAAAAACCTTCGTAAAACCGCTTCACCTGGTTCGAGGAGAGCGGCACCGGCACCAGACGATGGTCTGCCAGCTCCTTCCCGATCTGGCGGAGGTGCTCGTCCGAAACCCGCCCCACCTCGCCCGGCCAGCCGATCCAGAGGGCGTCCGAATCGCGGTGCGGGCCTTTCATTGCCGTCGCGAGACCGCCCGCGGACGGGTGAATGGAAATCTGGCCGTGATCCGAACGGATGGTGACGGGGAGCCGGTTCGAGACGATCAACAGACGCGTCATAAAGCCTCCTCGTGGACTGGGGTGTCGGCCGTTTGTTGTCATTCTACCCCGGGCATTTGGCGGGAAACAAGAAGCCAGAGATAAAATGTATTAATATAATATATTATGCAATTATTCGCGCGCGGCAGAATCACTCCGGCTCAGGACTCAGGAGACGGAGCAGCTTGTCATACTCGAGCCGGAGGACGAGCCGGCGAAGGCCGGCGGCCGCTTGGGGTTCCGCCCCTTCAAGGGCCTCGATCTGTGCCAGAAGACCATCCTGATCGGCGATGAGAACGGCTTCGAGAAGACGCTTGCGAACCTGTGGCGACAGGTGACGGAGCTCATCCGCCTGGGGGTCCCGGCCTCCAATGCGTTCTGCCGATCGGGATTCCGCTGCCGTTTCCCGCAGAAAAGATATTCCCAGCAGCGCTTCCATCAGCCGAAACAGCTCCTGCTCGAGAAAGGGTTTGCGCAGAAAACCATCGGCACCGGCATCGATAGCTCGCTGGCGCACTTCCTCGAAAGCGTCGGCCGTGATGGCAATGATGGGGAGCTTTTCGGCGCCTTTCATGGCACGGATGGCGCGGATGGCATCGAAGCCGGACATGCCTGGCATTTTCAGATCCATCAGGACGAGATCCGGAGGGGCGCCTTCGATGATCCGAAGCCCCTCTCCGGCGGTGACGGCGATCCGCGTGAGGAGCCCCACCGAGCCGCAAAGGCGTTGGAGCAGGGTGCGGTGGCCCTCCTGGTCATCGACGATCAGGACGAGAGGCGGGCGCTGGTGCGCCGGGAGGCCGATGATCCGTTCCCCGGACGGACTCTGTTTTCCCCTGGCGGGAGACACCGCCGATGTCAGGGGCAGGACCAGGGAAAAGACGGCTCCCTGGCCTGGCTGGCTGTAAACCGTGATTTCCCCGCCCAGCAGATGGGCGAACTCACGGCTGAGCGAAAGACCGAGCCCCGTGCCACCGCCCGACTTCATTCCGGCAGCGGTCTGGGAAAAAGGCTTGAACAGCTGGCCGATCTCCTCTTCCGTCAGCCCCGGTCCCGTATCCTCGACGTCGAAACGCAGACCGGGCGTGCCATCCGGGAACGGTGAGGCTGTGACACGCAGCACGACGCTCCCCCGTTCCGTGAACTTGACCGCATTTCCCAGCAGATTGACCAGGAGCTGACGCAGTTTGACTTCGTCCGTGACGATGTCCCTGGGAAGATCCTGGGCCAGCTGCATCTCGAAATCGATCTGCTTTGTGGCGGCACGGATCCGGACCATCCGCTCCACTTCCGAGAGCAGGTGCGGAAGGTGGATCTCGTGCGGGTGATACTGCGCCTTGCCCGCCTCGATGCGGGACATCTCGAGAATGCCGTCGATCAGCGAAAGCAGGTGTTCTCCGGCCTGCATGATCGTGTCGACATGCGCGAGCTGTCCGGGGCGAAGTGCCGGATCACGACGCAGGAGCTGGGCGAACCCCAGGATTGCATGCATCGGGGTGCGGATCTCGTGTGACATGTTTGCGAGGAAGAGGCTCTTCGCGCGGTTGGCGATGTCGGAGGCATCGCGGGCCCGCATCAGCTCACGGGTGATCGCCTTCTGATACGAGATGTCGGTGATGATCGAGGCAATATAACGTGTCGTATTGTTCTTGTCGCGGATCAGGAAAAAGGCTCCGAGAACGGGAATGCTGGTGTTTCCATCCCCGCAGAGCAGGAGTTCCCCGGTCCACGTGCTGCCTTCCCGCACCAGAGGAAGGATCTCGGTTTCCATGCGGTGGGTTTCTTCGGGCAGAAACAGATCGGCCAGCTTCAGGATCCGACGGTCACGGATCCGGTCCAGCTGGATCAGGAAGCGGATCCAGCGGTTCAGATAGGTGAGCCATCCGTCCGGGGTCACCATGATCAGTCCCTGGTTGGCCTCCTCGGCGAACTGCTGGAAGACGAGCAGCTTCTCCTCGGTCTGCCGGCGGACTTCGTTCTGGTGCATCAGGTCGAGGTTGAGCCGCTCCAGTTCGCTGGTTCGCTTGCTCACCAGCTCCTCGAGCCCCAGACGATACCGCTCGAGCTCCTGCAGATTCCGTTTGCGGCAGATCAGCTTCCAGATGTCGTTTGCCAGCAGCTGCAGCTGCTGGATGTCGGAATCGTCATAGGATTCGGATTTGTTGAAGACGCTCAGAACCAGACGGACCATGCTGTTCTCGATCACGGCGACGCTGATCTGGCGGATCGGGGAGGTTCCGGACTCCGGGCCTGGAGGCGTGTTGCGAACGATGGCCCCCTGGAGGCGGCCGCACTCGAGGGCGATCTGGTCGGGATCGACGGTGAGACTGTGGGGGGGGCGGTGCCAGGCGAGCCGGAACGGCGCTTCCGGGGCGGCCTGGGGCGAGTGGAAATACCCGTTGACGCTGTTCGTCAGCCGGACGGCCTCTTCGATCGTCCGCTGTGCGATCTCCGACTCCGTCAGATTCGGCGGAAGCTGGGAGAGCAGAACAAGGCTCTGGAGGCGGGTTGCATTCTGCCGGGAGGCCTCTTCCGCCTGCCGGAGGGCCTGTTCGGCGTTTTTGAACCGCGTGATGTCCTGGTGCGTTCCCAGCAGGCGGATGGGTTTTCCAGAGGAGTCCAGGACGACGACGGCTTTGGACAGCACCCAGAAATAGTGGCCGTCCCGGTGCAGAAAACGGAACTCGAGCTCATACCGTTCCTGCCTCGCTGAAAAAAACGTCTCGACATAGGTCAGAGTCCGGTTCCGGTCCTCCGGGTGGAGGCGGGACTCCCAGGTGGAGAAGACCGAGGGGAGTTCCCCCGGCTCGTAGCCGATCTGACGCATCCAGTGGGGGGAATACCAGATCTCATCGGTCTGGATGTTCCATTCCCAGAGGCCGATGCTGGAGGCTTCGAGGGCGAGATCGAGCCGTTCCGCCGTCCGGTGGGCGTCTGTCACATCCTTGAAGAGGTGGACGGCACCGATGAGTGTCCCGGAAGCATCAAATACCGGATCGGCAATGGCTTCCAGAATACGCGAGCGGACATGGAAAAAACGGGATTCCCGCTTCAGGCTCCTCTTCATGGCGGTGAACGGACACTGGCTTTCGGTGCGGTCGCAGCCGTGGATCTTCAGACAGGTCTGTTCCTCCAGAAGCTCGGCCTGCGGAATGCCGAGCATGCTGGCAAGCTGGGGGTTGACGCGCAGGAAGCGGCCGGACAGATCGAGCAGCGCGATGCCGTCGGTGATGGCGTTGAAGGTGGTCTCCAGCTCCCGCAGAACCGTATCCCGCGCCTGTCGGGCCTCGATATCGGCTGTCACGTCGAGAATGACCAGCAGCAGATGGGTGTCGGGAAGCGGATGGAGCCGGAATTCCAGCCACAACCGGATTTTCTGGTCCTGATACAGGATGGGGGCCGGAGGGTGAGCGGGCCAGCTCTCAGGGGGATTGCTGAGCCATGCCGCCGCCTTGGTGCCGGCGATTCCCGGAAGCGCTGCTTTCACGGGGTGTCCCTCGAGCTCTTCCTCTTCCACGCCAAGAAGAGCCAGGGCTGCCGGGTTGGCTCTGACGATCAGGCAGGATGTGTCTTCCTCGAAACGCTCGAGCAGCAGAAGCCCATCTCGTGAATAGTGAAAAAGATTATAATATATAACATGATCTACGCCTGGATCCGGAGGGCCGCGCTTGTCGATCATGGCTGCGCATCCTGCGAAACGTCGGGATGCCGGGAGGGGATCGTGAAATGAAAGGTGCTCCCGTGGTCTGGCGTGCTTTGCACGCCGATACGGCCTCCATGTGCCTCGACGATCAAGCGGCAGATCGCCAGGCCCAGGCCGGTTGAGCCGGAATACCCTTCGATCGGGTGCTGGAGCTGGGCGAACTTGTCGAAGATGGATGCCTGAAATTCAGCCGGTATGCCGATTCCCTCGTCGGACACCTCGAACTGGGTTTCGGACGGGGTGGAGCGGATGGTTATCCCGATCGTGGAGTCCCTGGGGGAAAACTTCACGGCGTTGCCGACCAGATTCTCGAGAACCCGCCGGATCAGGACTGGATCGACAGCGATCTCCATGGGCGCCCCGGATGTGTCGATCCGGAGGGTGTGGTTGAGGGTTCTTCCCTGGAGCGAGTTCAGCGCCTGCTGGAGCAGATCGAGAGGGGAGACGGGGTGGGGGTGGATCGGCATTTTTCCCGATTCGAGTCGGTTGAGATCGAGCAGGTCGTTGATCATCCCCAGAAGCCGCTCTGAGCCGCTCAGGCAGTGCTGGATGTATTCCAGATGCTTGGGATCGAGCTTGGGGGCATCCTGCTTGAGGAGGCTCAGGAACCCGAGAATCCCCTGCAGGGGGGCGCGAAGATCGTGGACCAGCATGTGGATCAGATCGTCCCGTGCCTTTTCGAGCTGCTTCAACTGCCCGTATGCCGTTTCGACCTCGCGGTTGCGGGTGGCGAGAGCCAGCTGGAGGCCGCGGATCTTCAGGTGGGTCCGGACTCTGCTCAGCACTTCCTCGATATGGAAGGGTTTCGAGATGAAATCCACCGCGCCCATCTGGAAGGCCGTCACTTTGTCGAGAGGCTCGGTGAGGGCACTGAGGAAGATGATCGGAATGTCCCGGAGCGCGTCGTTCTCCTTGAACCGCCGGCAGACCTCGAATCCGTCCATTTCGGGCATGTTGATGTCCAGGAGGACGAGGTCCGGGGGCAGATGCTCGGCTGCGCTCAGGGCAAGCCGGCCGCTCGGAACCGGACGGACGCGGAATCCGGATTTCTTGAGCATGCCGGCGAGCAGGGAAAGGTTGGCCGGGGCATCGTCGACGATGAGGATGTCATTGAGTGACGGGGAGGTTGAAGGGGACACGGTCATCTCCTTGGTGCGGTACGTCCGAAGCGGACCTCGTCAGGGGGAGGGCGAGCCAGAATGCGACCCTGCCGTCCGGATGCCGACGGACACCGATGGTGCCGCCATGGTCCATGACCAGGCGGTGAGCGAGAGTGAGGGACAGCGTCGAGTATTCGAACGTGATTCCCGGAGAGCTGTGGAGATACTGCACGGGGATATCCGTGAATCCCGAATCGGCGGTAAACATATCCAGCGGAGAGGATGCCGCCTGATACCGGATCCGTCCGTCGTCGTGCCGGACGGTCAGGTGAACGGCCTGAATGCCCTCGGGGCGCAGGATCAGGTTGCTGATGAAAATGAACAGAACCCGCTTTAATGCCTCGGCATCGGCCTGCAGCGGAGGGAGGGGAGAGAAACAGGTCAGATGGGGGGTGATCCCCTTCAGGCGACACCGGGCCGTCGCCAGGGCAACCGCTTCCCGAGCCGGTTCTGACGGCTGGATCAGGGCCGGGGTCAGAACGAGCAGATTCGCATCGAGCTTGCTCAGGGTCAGGAGATCATCGAGCAGACTCAGCAGGTGACGCCCGTTGAAATCCATGATGTCGAGATACTCGCGCTGCTGATCGTTCAGGGAACCGATGAACTGCCCCTTGAGCAGGTCCGTGAATCCCAGAAAGCTGTTCAGGGGGGTCAGGAGCTCGTGGCTGAGGTTCGACACGATGTTGCCGCGGATCAGATTCGACGATTCCGCCTTGTCCCGGGCGATCCGCAGTTGTTCCTCGAGTTCGATCCGATCGGCGATCTCCATACGGAGATCCTCGTTCACCCGCTCCAGGTCGAGGAAAAGCCGGCTCGTCCGGTGATGCAGGAACAACGCTCCGGCGATGAACCCCCACAGAACCAGAATGACGCCCAGGAGACAGTCGGGGGAGGGGAGCCGCTCGAAAAACAGGAGGCGGCCGCCGCAGGCCAGAAGGCAGCCCACGAAAATCGTGAGCAGGACCGCGATGACACTCCTCGCACGGTCAGACAAAATGCATCTACTCCTATATAATATATAATATTATATCAATGACGCCAGGAGGTTGCTCCGGTGCTTGTTGCGCCAGAAGAGACTTAGGCTTCCGGCTCCCGGAAGGATTTCTTCAGTCGGACGGTATTCCCTGAGCCGCGGAACTCGAACTCGTTGAACTGCATCCGGGCGAGAAGAATGCCCCGTCCATGCGCCTCGAGAAGGTTTTCGTCCGCGAGCGGATCGGGCATGGTACGCCAGTCGAACCCCTCGCCCTGATCCGAGATGATCCATTCCGCTGCATCCGGTGTCATGCTGAACTCCACCGTGACCCGGCGATTGCCCCGGCGGGGGTCCAGGGCCCGCTCCTGATAGAGCCGCTCGAGGCCTGCTTCGGATTCGAGGGCCTGGGTTTTTTCCTCGTAGGAAATGCCCAGATTGCCATGTTCGATCGCGTTCGACAGGATCTCGACGAGGCCCAGATGGACGCCGAGCCTCTGCTTGTGGGGAAGGGCGGCGCCCGTCTCCTGCACCAGCCGATCGACGATCCGGTTCACCAGACTCAGGCGGTTGTCGAACGTCATCCGGAACTGGCGAAACTCGATCATGCCGACGATTTCCTGCTCGATGGTGCGGTTCGACACAACGGCGGCATACTTGCGCAGCAGCGGGAGCAGCTGTTCGTGCCGGACCGGCTTGCGCAGATAATCGTTCGCCTTGAGGCGGAGCGCTTTGATCGTATACTCCTCGAGGCCGAACGCCGTGGTCATGACGACGATGACGTCACTGTTCTGACGGCGAATCTGCTCGAGCATCTCGAGGCCATCCATGACCGGCATCTTGATATCCGACAGAACCAGATCCGGTGCGAACTCCCGGAACGCATCGAAACCGGTTTTCCCGTTTTCCGCCGTTCTGACGTCGTAGCCCTGGCTTTTGCAGGTTTCGCACAGATACAGCAGGGAGCTCGCATCGTCTTCGACTATGAGTATTTTCATCCTGGGCAGAACCTCTCTCATGGCATCTCGAGTTCAAGAATCGGTATTCTGTATTCTTTGGTACTCGCAGCTCTTATCCTAACACAGATTTTTGTTCCTGCACGATGGTACCGGACCAGATGGCGGAAACCCATGGAGAATTCGCCCTGCCTGAGGTATCATGGGGGGAGTCGGAGGCGCGGCCCTTTCCCCGCGTGCCTGATCTGCAGAGAGGATGGAACATGGATGAACTCCAGCGCGTGATGATCGGGGCGGCCGTGGCTGTCGGCATTCTGCCCGAGCCGGGCCTGCGTACGGCCGACAAGCTCCGGGGTCTTCTCGACGGCGCGGCGCGATCGCTCACGCTCGTTGTCATCCGTTGTTCTGGCCCTCATGGGGTCGATCAGGGGCTCGTCCACCGCGGAATGAAATACCTGTTCGCAAAAGCAGTGGAGCTGGTTGTCATCTGGGGTAGGTCGAAAGACGGCAAGGTCGCCCTCACGCTCGACCCGAAAGACCTGAAATATCCGGGGGACATACTCATCGACCCAGGTATATCAAAAGATATACAAAAAAGGATCATTGACTCGGCGGCTTCGGCCGAACAGCTGTTCCGTGCCTACCAGCGGTATATCTCCCGGGAAGACCGACCGGCCGGTGAGCCGGTCGACCGGGCCGCCGAGGTGTGCGCAGCCTTCACCTGGACAGCCCGGATCGCCCTTTCCTGGGCTCTCACCGAAGAGCTCCACGACCCTGAGAGCGGCGGCAGGATCCCCGTCTGAACGTCCGCATCGAGGTGACGCATGTCTGAACCCACTATGGACTCCCGGTTCCGCAGAGCCCTCGCCCAGGAAATCCCCCTCTGGACGAGAATGGGCGTGATCGACGAGGCCCAGGGGAAAAAGCTCGGCCGCCTGTATGAGCTCGATGGGCTGGATGGCGAGTCGGCGAAGCTGTTTTCCCGCGCCATCATGGGCTTTGGTGCCCTGCTGCTGGGCGGCGGCGTGCTCGCCTTCGTCGCGGCCAACTGGGAGGACCTGCCGAAGCTCGTCAAGGTGGTGATGCTGTTCGCCGCCCTCCTGGGCTTCCACGGCACCGGCTTCTGGCTCTGGCAGAAACGTGGCCAGGAGCGCCTCGGCCGTGCCCTGATCTTTGCCGGCTGTCTGGTGTTCGGCGCCAACATCGGCCTCCTGGCGCAGATCTTCAACATCCAGGGCGACACGTATCGCGGCGCCGGGGCCTGGGCGCTGGGCACCCTCGGCATGGCCTGGGCCGTCCGCGGGGCGAGCTCGGGCATCCTCGCCCTGGTGCTGGCGTTCTGGTGGTACACCGGCCTCCTGGACGCGCACCACGGCAAAACCTCGACGGATCTGCTCATCACCGCGTTCCCGGCTCTCACTGTGGGTCTGTTCGGCAGCCTGGCCGTCTCGATCCCCTCGCGGAGGCTTCTGGGAAGCAGCCTCATCGCGCTCTTCATCAGCATGGGCATCTCGGGGGCGAATGGGCATCCACACTCCCACATTCCCGTGACCCTTTCGCTGCTTGCAGCTGGATGGCTTGCGCTCGCCGGCGGAAGGCTGTTCGAGAGCGAGCCGCGCATGATGCCCTATGCTCCCCTGACCCAGGCGATGGGTTGGGGGCTGGTCTGCGTCATTGGTCTGATCCTCTCGTTCGACGACCTCTGGC
>DATCTT010000409.1:0-3011 GCA_036567845.1 Candidatus Ozemibacteraceae bacterium
GCATCTGTAGATGCCGGGGTCGCGCAACGTACGATGGCTTTTGGCCAGGCCGGATCAAGACGGTCCAAGATAGGAGAGGAACAGCGGCGAATCGTGGCCGCTGCGTTCCCGTTGCAGCTGGCGGAGCTGCTCGTGCCGTTCCGGATCATGCACCCGTTTCCCGACCCTGAAAGCCGCCCGTCGGGAGGAAAACCCGCTCTTGAACCGGAGCAGGGAATCGTCGGCCGCGGTGGTGGCTCCGCCGCCGAGATGGAGCTGGCACAGGCCGAGGTTCCGGCCGATTTTGATCGCTTCAGCCATGAGGCTGTCGTTCGGGGCGGTCGCAAGGGCCGAGGCATCGCTGCCCCCAAGGTGGTAATGGAGCGTCCCGGCAGAGGAGAGGAAGAGTGCCGCGGCGACGAGACGCCCGCCGACGCGTGCCTCCAGAAGAAAACCGGTGTCCCGAATGATCGCCTCGAGCGAGGCTCGATGCTCTGGGGAAAAATGATAGAATGGCGGCGCGGCGCGGCGCGTCATCGTTGCCTCATAAAGCTGCCAAAAGCCAGGCAGGTCGGTTCCCGGCGCAACCGTCAACCCCGCTTTCGTGGCTTTGCGGAGATTGCGTCGTTTGGCGGCGGAGAACCGGGTGACCAGCTCGTCAAAAGGGGCATCCAGCGGGACGATCACGGTTTCCCGGTTCATTTCGGTCTCCAGGCCGCAGGTGAAGAGGTCGTGATTGGCGAGCAGCGGATGGAACCGGATGAACTCGGCAACAACGCCGTTGTCGCGGGCCCACGCACAGAACAGGCGATCCGCCGCTTGGGCCGCGGATGAATCGAACCCCGTGGCAATTGGGCCCCCGTAGCCGTAGGCTGATTCACAGGCGAAGGACGGGCGGCCGGATGGGCCAGGCGGAAGGGGATGCAGCAGGAAGGGGTAGAGGAGCCGGCCATTGCCGTGCCCGGCGAGGAACACCTTCGGCGTGGCCCGGGTTCCAAGCGCGAAGAGCGCGTGCCAGCGATGTGTGAAGTAAATGTCGCGCATCCCGGGCGGAAACTCCCGGAGAGCGGTATCCCAGAACGCGGCGGAGTCGGTGACGAACCATTTCATGCCGAATGGATCGATGCTGCCTCGCTCTGGGCCCGCTCGTAATCGGCCGGGTTGCCGATGTCGAGCCAGTATTCCGACAGGGGAAAACAGCCGACGCCGGCCGGGTCGGCCAGGACACAGCGGATGAGATCCGGCATGTCGAAGGGGCCCGAAGCGGGAAGGCGCGAGAGAACGGCCGGATCGAGCACGTAGATGCCGGCGTTGATGATCATGCTCTGGGACGGCTTTTCCTCGATACCCGCGAGGGCGGCCCCGTTCATGGTGAGCACCCCATACGGGATCTGGAAGTTGTATTCCCGGGTGCAGACGGTAAGCGGCCGGCCTGCCGCGACATGGTAGTCGAGCAGGTTGCCAATGTTGATCGAGGTGAGCAGGTCGCCGTTCATCAGGAGGAACGGCTGATCCGGCCGCTCGGGAAGAAGGCGCAGGCTGCCGGCCGTTCCGAGATACTCCTCCTCCCGCACGATGCGCAGATCGAGATCCGAGGCGGGAATGCCCTGAAGATACGATACGATCATCTCAGCCTTATAATGGACGGTCACGGCGATTTTCCGGATCCCGTGTCGGCGGAGGCGGTTGATGATAGTGCCGAGCAGGGGCTGATCGCCGACCGGGAGGAGGGGCTTGGGGGTTGTGTCGGTGAGCGGGCCGAGGCGCCTGCCGCGGCCACCAGCCATGATGACCGCCCAGTTCGCCCGCGGCTGGCGGGCAACGAGATCCTGGAGACGCCTGAGACCCATGACCCGGCGCTGGCCATCAATGAGGGGAAGATGCTTGATCGACCGTTGCGACATCGTGTACAGCAGCTCGTCGTCGGGTGTCGACACCGATGAAGTGATCGGATTGCGGTTCATCAGCAGACGAATCGGGGCATCGAGCGGGGTGCCGCGGAGCAGACCGCGCCGGATGTCGCCATCCGTAACCGTGCCCAGAAGATGACGTTCCCCGTCGACGACGAGGGCGATCTCGAGGGCGGAGGCGTCGATGGCGCGGAGCGTGTCGAGAAGCGTGTTCTCGGGGCTCAGGAGGATCTGCTCAAGCGGGGGGGGGAGAGGCTGTATCGGCATGGGGCTAGACGGGTTTTTCCTTGAGGAACAGGAGGAACGGATCCAGGATGCCCAGATTGATCAGATACTCCCAGATTTCGTGCTCGCCCGGGGAGTGGGATCGGAGGGATCGTGAAGCCGAGTCATAGGCCAGGAACGGGGACAGGTTCATGGCCGCAACGGAGTCGCCACTGATCAGGAGCGGGGCATGCATCGGAAGATCGAAGTTTACGAGAAGGCGGCTGTCGATTGGGGCCGGGGGGGAGAGGAAAAAGTCGAAGACCCTGATTCCTGACGAGTCTCCGCATTTGATCGCGAGCTTGTTCGCCCGGAGCGGGGCCAGGGATGTGACGAGGTCCTCCATGAAATCTATTGCTTTTGATATATATTGTCTGGGGTCGCCGGACTGGGAGTCCAGGGCCTGGAAGATGTCCTGGAGATCCCGCATCGATTCCATGATGTGGTCGCCGAAGGAGTTCTGCGACCGTGAGGCGATGGCGATGGGGTAGAGCTCACCTTCCCGGGTGAGATCGAAGGCGGAAGCGAGCGAACGAACCAGCGCGAGGAGATCGAGGCGAACGATTCGCTGCTGGAGGGCGCGGAATGCGACGCGGTCGAGATTCTGGCTTCGCCTCCCGCGGGTGAAGTAGGCGGTGAGAAGGGGCCCGGCGAGGAGATCCCGGACCCGGCCGTAGCACTCTTTGAGCCGGAGGAGCACCTGCGCGGGGGGTTCCCCGGCAGACATTCCCTGGAGAGGCTTGCAGAGAAACTCGGGATACCCTTCGAGGAGCCGGAGCAGTTTGTCGGCGGATTTTCCCTGAAGGGCGGCAGGCCTGGCCGGCTGGCTGGCCGGTGCCACGGCGGGGCTGGCGGCTG
>DATCTT010000410.1:0-6447 GCA_036567845.1 Candidatus Ozemibacteraceae bacterium
GACTCGGAGCCGATGCCGAACGAGCCGCGAGCATACATGCCGCTCTTCATGCCGGGCTGGGCGGCAAGGGCAATTTTGACGAGAAACGTGTGGGAGAGGGGGTCGGCTGCCGGCAGCAGTTCGGCGACGAGGCCGGTGAACGACCGGCCGCCGAGGGCGTCGATCGTGACGCTGACCTGCTGGCCTTCGGTGATCGAGGCGATGAACCGTTCCGGCACCATGGCCTCGAGCCGAAGTTGGGACGAGTCCTCGATCGTCAGCAGGGGCACGCCCGGGGCCGCAAGCATCCCGGGCTCGATGCGCCGGGCCGTGACACGGCCGCCGAAGGGCGAGGCGACCTCGGCGAGATTCCGGATCGTTTCGACCTTGCTGATACCGGCCTGAGCCTGGCTCATCCGGGCACTCACAGTGGCCTTTTTCGCCTCGAGAGCATCGATCTGCGCCTGGGCCCCCGCGACCTGAGCCTGAGCTGACGTAAAGGCCGCCTCGGCCTGATCGAACTCCTGCCTGCTGACGGACTTCTTCTCGAAGAGCTCCCGGATGCGCTGATAGGATGCGTCGGCGAGCTTGAGACCCGCCTCAGCCTGCCGCTTCTGCGCCAACGCCGCCTGGAGTCCGCGATCGATCTCGCTTTTCATTGCCGCAGCTTCGGAAAGGCCAGCCCGGGCACCTGCCAGATCCGAGGCAACATCCCGCGCATCGATTTTCACCACGGTCTCGCCGGCCTCAACGGAATCGCCCTCCCGCTTGAGCACCTCGAGCACGTTCCCCATCACCTTGCTCGAAAGTGTGGTGACGATCTTTGGCTGGATATTCCCAACCGCCTCGTAAGTCAGGCTCCGCTCGGTCATCCCGGCGGTTTGCCATCCTTCCTGAGCCATCACCAGGCTCCCGACGGAAAGCATCAGTCCGACGGCAACACCAAGAATCATCTTCATTCTCATCTTTTCATTTCCTCCGGGGTGGATCGTGGATCCCGTTCGTCAAAGGGCGGACGGGCCGGTGGCAACAGCCTCGGGCGCCACAGCCTGATCGTGCAGAAGGGCGCAACGCTCGAGCGTCAGCTCGCCGAGGGCCATTTTCAGGCGGGCCCGGCTGATTGAGTAGTCATACAGGGCCTTGACGTGGTTCATCCGGTGCGAAAGCAGACTGGTCTCAGCGCCGAGCAGATCGCTCATGATCGCCAGGCCGGCGGCATACCGGTCGCGCAGAATGCGTAGTGACTCGCTGCTGTGCCCGATTGCTTCCCGGCTGACACGGATGCGTTCGAGCGCGTTGTTGAGTCCGGTGATGGCTTCGCGGATCTGGAGGTGAATCCCATCTTTCAGCGCTTCAGCCATCCGGCGCATCTGATTCGCCTGGGCACGGGCTCCGGCAGCTTTGTGTTTCGCCTCGCCGCCGTCGGCGATATTCCAATCGACGCGGGCGAACACCATGTTGTTGCCATGGCTGTCACCGCCGAATCCGTCACGGTTCTGCTCCGCCGCAGCGCCGATCGCCACATGCGGCCGAACCGCTCCGTCATGCATCCGCGCGCTGCGCTCGAGCGCATTCACCCGTTCGAGAATGGCGAGGTAATCCGGACGCTGGCGCAGGGCCGTTTCCAGCAGACTGGCAGGGGCATCCCCACAGGAGGTGCACTCCTGGTTCAACAAGGGCATCGTCAGTTCGAAATCCGCTGCTGAAGCTACCCCCATGGCGGTCGCCAGAGCTTCGAGGGCCAGGGCATGCTGGTTCTTCATTCGCAGGAGGGTCTCCTCGTTCTGCGAATGGTGCACCTTGGCCTGGAGAAGGTCGGATGCGACGGCACGCTGGGCGGAGACGGCAACCTCGGCATTCCGGAGGCTTTCGAGCGAGGCCTCGCAGGCTTTTTCGGCGACGGACACGCTTTCCCGGGCCAGGAGAACCCCCAGATAAGCATCGATCGTGCGGAAGATGACCTCTTCCGAAGCGTGGGCCGTGTCATGACTCGCAGCCTTTTCCCCGGAACGGGCCGCGCCGACCGCGTGGGCATCCATTCCCCCGAGATACACCGGCAGCACAATCTGGGCGCCGAGCTTGAGATTGTTGACAGCATCGGGGTTGTTCAGCCGGTCGGGCTGGAAATCACTCATCGAGATACGCCCCTGATCGAGTCTGGCACCGAACGCCATCATCGGGCTGTTCAGGCGGGTGTCCGAAATGCCGGCAGTGACGCGCACCCCGCGCATCGACCGGGCCTCGCCAGTTTTTTCCCGGGCCACGCTCTCTCCCTCACGGGATGCCTGGAGGTCGGGACTGTGTTTCAGCGCTCTTCTGACGGCATCGCCGACCGACAACGGCTCGACAGCCATGACTTCTCCCGCCAACATGGCCATTCCAAGCCCCAACGCGACAATTCGGGTAATCCCGGACATGTCATTCCTCCTGAGGTGCAGACAGTATTAGCTGCGATGCATCGCAGCTCGCATGCCATGGCCGGACCACGCCGGCAGAATCCTCTCTCATGGCCTTTCAGCGTGTGTTTCCAGCATGGCACAAAAGGCCCGGCCTGACAATACCGGCATAACATGCCGGTATTATTTTCGCATACCAGGAAAAAATGCCTGTCCTGTCCGTTTCACGATCTCGCAAGGAAAATGAAAAAGACGCTTGACATTTTTGCCCCCAAGGCGTAGAATGACCCTACCATCTGGGGCTGTGGCGCAGTTTGGGAGCGCGCCTGAATGGCATTCAGGAGGCCGTCGGTTCGAACCCGATCAGCTCCACCGGTAGCATCAACCCCCTCCGTTCGCGGAGGGGGTTGTGCTTTATCCGGCAACTATCCGTTTCATCTTCCGGCACGATAGTCTATTCATCCAATCGAACCCCAGTTCTTCCAATCCCCAGAGTCATCTCTTCTCCCCCAATCGGGAGGGATCAGGAGCTTCCCTGATGGTCCAGATGCCGGCGTTCGTCGCAAGACAGAGACTGCCGTCGAAAAGTGGCACAGCGGAAAGGATACCGGGAGAAAGCAGGCCGGGGCGAAGATCCAGGGACACACCTTCATGCACCCAGGCGCGCCACAGGTTCTCCGGGGCATCGACGGGGGCGTCAGCAGGCACAGGGACGAGCAGGTGCGGTCCCGAGTTCGGCGCACACTCGAGCCAGATGCTTCCCGAGGCTCCCGGCCAGATTGTATGAATCCGACCTTCAGGAAACGCGAAAACCCGACCGAAGCCACTCTTCCCGTCTTTCCAGAGATTTCCGTCGAAATCCGTTGCCCACAGGCTTCCGCTTCGGGGACAGACCAGAAGGCTTTGGAAGTGGCCGCGGGCGATCATGTCAAACCGGCCACCGCTCCAGCGCACCAAATTTCTGGCAAATCCTGTCAGGGCAATGGCCCCGTCGGGCATCATCGCCGCGTCGTAGATCCAGACCGGGGGGACCTTCCGCTCGGAGGAACGGGCGGAATCGGGTGAAGCGAGAGGCGTTCCTCGCAGTTTCACAGGCTGAAGCGCGTTGCGCGCCAGAACGAGAATCTCTCCGGCCGTTACGAGAACGGCCGTGCCATCAGGGCGGGCAAACAGACCCAGCAGATCTTTGAACCGCCGCCTCGCCCCTGGGGCGCGCCGCCAGCGATCCGGCCGACGACCCGGCCTCCATCGCAGGAGGTTCATCGCCCCATCCTCATCGATGCCGGCTGCCAGAAGCGAACCATCGGGGCCTCCAGCGAGATGTGTGAGCGGAAATCCGACGGCAATCATGTCGATTGCGCCGTCCCCAGTCACCAGCCGAAGCCCGTCATCTGTCGCAACGGCAACCCCAGAGGCAACGGGAGCCAGAGCAAATACTCTCTTCGCGTGGAAGTCTCCGATTGCAAAGAACAACGCCGGACCAGGCTGGATGCGGCCAATTCCCCAGGTATCGAGTCCCTGTTCCCTCATAAAGGAGGCCCAGACCCCCGTGCGCGCATCGGCAACCAGGGTTCGGGCATACGGCGAAGGCATGCCGGGCAGACTCCCCGCCTGCCAAGCAACTCCCGGGAAAGCCCATGTCCCTGCCAGGAAGGCGGCAGTCGCGAGGCGGCGAAGAAACGTGCACTTTTCACCCATACCGAGAAAAGTATACGCCATTCCGGGAAAAAAAAGGCCCCGGCGTAAAAGAGCCGGGGCGAAAGTGAGAGGATCTTTTGAGAGGATACTTGAAATCGTGATAAATGCTGCGACCCACAGGAACAGATTTCCGGGCCCAGGATGGCAGAGGTGAGTGGGTAGTGCGACGGTTCGTGACAGTTCGTGAACGATGCATGACATGCGATGGCATCAGGAGTAAACGGCAACAGACAGTCGTGAAACAGGCGCAGCGATTAATTTGCAACGAGGTGTGCAGCAATAAACTGAGGGGCCCGAAAATTGTTTTCAATGAACTGACATTGTTAACGCAAATCTCGTGCCAAGTCGAAAATTGCTTTGGAAGCGGGTTTCCCCAAAAAGGGCGCATGAGTCTTTTTCACTCGCGTGTGCTTTTCACACATTAGATTCCCGGAGGAGATAGGCTTCGACTTCCTGGGTCTTGCCTTTCACCTTGCGGAACGGCAGTTTTTCGGCCATCGGAGGGACTGCGCAGGTGGCGAGGAAGGCGCCCGACACGACGGTCCGGGTGCCGTCGGTCATGTGGGCAAGCAGAGCGAGGCGGGATGCGAGATTCACGGGGTCCCCGATGACGGTGTGATCGAGACGGACCGAGGTGGCGCCCAGGATGCCCGAGATGACGAGGCCGGTGTTGATGCCCATGGCGGTTTCGAGGCCCTCGGCGGCGAGCCGGCGGCGCACCCCCCGGACGACGGTCAGAACGGCCCCGGCCATGGCGGCCGGCCCGCCCATCCGCTCGTGGTCGAAAACGACGAGGATCTTGTCACCGACCACCTTGTCGATTTCAGCGCCTCCCTGATGGGCAGCCAATTCGGCGTTGAGCGCTCCGAGATGGGCGCCGAGGGCGGCGAATACCTGCTCGGGCGTCTTGCCCTTGCAGTAGCTGTCGAAATGCAGCAGACAGGAAAACAGCACCGTGACCTCGCGGCGCTCACCCCGACCGCTTTCATCGGTTCGCCGGTCACGCACGGCGCGTCGAACCGAGCCCGAGACGAAGCGGCCCAAGATCGCAGCTTCCCGGAGAGCGCGCACCATCAAGTTGAACGCGACGGCCAGGGTTCCGAACTCATCGGATCGATCGAGCGGAATTCGCACATCGAAGTTGCCGGCGGCGACTTCCATCATCGAGAGGCGCAACCGCTCCAGGGGCTTCAGCAGGCGGCCGCGCGCATACCAGGCAAGCGCGAGGGCGA
Organism: Candidatus Ozemibacteraceae bacterium; assembly: GCA_036567845.1. Classification (GTDB taxonomy): domain Bacteria; phylum Muiribacteriota; class Ozemobacteria; order Ozemobacterales; family Ozemobacteraceae; genus MWAR01. The sequence continues at coordinate 5,306 of DATCTT010000410.1, forward strand.
TCGTGACGAGACTCACGGCAAGAATGTTTCCGCCGAGCTGGAACCGGGCGGCCCGACGCTCGATCGAGTTCGTCTCGACCTGGCCGGCAATGACGAACCGGGAAAGGCTGCTTCCTGGAAATGCCTCGAACACGGGGCGACCGGGTGCGGATAGGTCGCGGCCGGTCTGGAGGACGCCGGTGTTCCGGGCCCGCTCGACGGCTCGCAGAAGGGTGCGCGGGGCCGAAACGGCAGGGGCGACCCATTCGCGGAACATCAGTTCGGCCATGCCGCCCACCATCCATATTTCCGGTGCTTCGGGCGTGGCATCGGGCGAATCGCCCGTCGTGGGAACCTCGACGATGCTGTCGATGCCGGAATGGCTTCCGAACCGCTCCCGGAACACCCGATCGACGTGCGAAAGCTCGCGCGAGTCGTCCCACATCCAGGAGAGCAGCCATTCGGTCGGGAATTTTCCGTCCCGGAACACGCGCATTTCCATCAGGAAAACACGGATGAACGAGGTTTTCACCTCGAGCAGCTCCTCGGGGAAGGTCACCTGGGCGATCATAGCATCGATCCCGATGATGCCCTGGAAGATGTCGAAGAGGATGTCGGCCCGCATACTTTCGCGGATCTTGCTGGCTTCCGAGTCCTGAGGAATCGTCGATTCCTTCGCCTTTTTCCCGATGCGGGTGATACCGTCGCGGATTTTCCGTGCGAGAGAGCCGAAGACTTCGAGAATCGGCCGCTCTTCCGGCGGCATCATTTCTTCATCCATGCGCTTGCAGCAGATCAGCCCGATCTGGTCATCCGGGGCGACGCCGATGAGAAGCTCGGGTGAGGCCTCCCGCAGATACGGGCTGGTGAGGGCGCTCGCGCCGAGAATGGGGCGAAGCGCGGAGCGCATGTTGGAGGTCGGGCGGGATTCGAGAAGCCGGTAGGTTTCCGGCCGTCTGGCGATACGCGTCAGTACGCTGACGATGCTCGCGTGCAGGCGCATTCCGCCGTTGTCGAGACCAGCCAGATCGTCATGCAGCTTGTTGACGGTGGTTCGCAGCTCGACCCGGCCGTATTCGGTGACGGCGCGGCGCACCAGAACCCAGGCGGCGCCGGCGGGCACGATCGCCAGACCGAGGCAGGCCCCCAGCAGCATCCAGCCG
>DATCTT010000411.1:0-21782 GCA_036567845.1 Candidatus Ozemibacteraceae bacterium
CATGCCCTGCGCCGCGAGATCGCGCTCCAGCTCGCGGAACGCCGCCTCGGGGGTGTCCGTGAATGCGGCATCGAGGACCGGTTCGCCGGATGCGATTCTATTTGGCCTGATATCGAACTTCGTGTTGGTGGCGACACCGACGACGGCAGCGAGGATCGACCGGCCGATTCCCAGTTCGGGAACCGAGAGGTTCGCGGTCTGGCCCGTGGAAAGCGTCACTGGGAAAGCGGCGGAATGGTAGCCACTCGGGAGGGGGAGATCCGAGGCGATGGTGAACGCTGCCTTCGTTCCATTTGTCAGTGCATTGTTCGAGAGATCCTTCGCCACGTTGGCGGCAAGAACCACCTTGTGATACGACCCCGGATACCAGATGTCCGCAGGAATCAGCCGCACGACCGCCGGGGAATCCCAGGACGGGGCGAACGCGGTTTCAGGGCTGAACGAAACGGCGGAAGGAATCGAGGAGGTGAGCATCGGTTCGCTGAAGGTGAGGGTGACGGGAGTGTTCGCCGGAACTCCCGTCGCACCATCGGCAGGAACGATTGAGAGCAGCCTCGGCGCAACAGTATCCGCCGTGATTTCCTCAAGTGTCGTGAAGGAGTGGACCGAGGAGGTGGCTGAAGCAGCTCCATCCGAAGCCCGGACGCACCAGAAGTAGGTCTGGCCTGCATCGAGCTGTGGAGCCACGCACGAAGGGGTCGCAAGCCCCGTAAAGACGGATTCGAGCTGGCTCGCCGCTGGGCCAATGAATACATCGTAGGATAGCGCGTCCCCATCGGGGTCCTCCGCCGTCCAGGCCAGAGTCGGCTGGGTCGCAACCTGTACGGCCGCATCAGCCGGCACCAGAAGCGTCGGCGCAACAGGGGGGCGGTTCGCCTGGCTCGTCGTTGTGAACGTCCAGACGGAGGGACTCGGATTCACCAGCCCCTCGGCATCCCGGACCGTGACCTGCCACTGGTACCGGGTGTCATACGCCAGGGTCTGGGGAACGAGAAGATACGCGTTCGATATCCCACTCGCGATGCAGGGCAGAGGACTTCCCTTGCCGAAATACACGTCGTATACGAGCGGCCCGCCCTCTGGGTCCTTTGCTTCCCACCGGAGCTGGGGGCGGGTGTCGACTCCCGTTGCCCCGGACGCCGGATTCAGAACAGTCGGGTCCGTTGGCGCCATGTTCGGGGTGGCATAGGTGCGGAACGACCATGTCGGACCAATCGTGGTGCCGGCCCGCTGATCCGAGGCAACGACGCGCCACCGGTAGGTCGTGCCCAGAGCGAGCCCCTCGAGCCGGGCAACAGGGAACCGTGTTTCAGTCGCAAGGGCAAGGGTCCCAGCCCCCGTAGCCAGCCAGACCTCATACTCCACCTGATCCGTCGTGTCGGGATCACCGCCGATCCAGGTGAGCAGCAGCGAGGGCAGCTGGTCCTGTGCCTGATCGGCCGGCGTGGGATTTTCCGGTATATAGGGAGGAGTATTGTTTCCATCCCCCGTCCTGAACTGCCAGGTCGGGTTGTCGGTGCTGATCGCTCCCGATGGATCTCGACAGACGATGCGCCAGAGATACTCCTGGAAGACGTCGAGTCCGCGAAGCTGGTAATAAGGCGTTGCCACCTGGCTGGCGACCAGCGCGAGCGGTGAGCCGAGCTTCGACACGAAAACGTCATAGACGAGAGCATCCCCGTCGGGATCCGTCGCGTTCCAGCGCAGGACAGGTGACGTTGATTGGTCCATCGCTCCGTTTTCCGGAACCGGCGTGGTCGCGGCAAGAGGCGCCTGGTTGTTGGGATCGACCACACCTCCCGCACCCTCGGTGACGAACACCGGCAGAGTCGCCCGTCCCGTGCCACCCTTGCCGTCACTTCCCGTGACCGCAATCAGATACGTTCCCGAGGCGGCAGGGGCAGTGAACAGCGTGCTCTGCGCCATAGGATTGCTGAACTCCCCCCCCGGACAGGTCCAGGTGAAATCCACCACGTCCCCGTCGGGATCGAGCGCTGTCGCGAGAAGGCTGCCCTGCTGGCCGGCACGGAGGGAGGAAAAATCAGATGTCAGTTCGACCGTCGGGGCCGTGTTCCGGTCAACGGCCGTGGCCGGCGTGAGAGCGAGCGAGATGCCCTCTTGATGTCCTTCCCCGAAAACGACGGGCACAACGCGATCCCCATACCCGGCCGCGCTCACCGCCACCTGCCACGAACCACCGGGAACCGGCCCAATCCGCGCCGCACCTTCTATATCACTCCGTACACTTCGTCCCCACAAGGTCAGGGTCGCGCCCGGGATTCCAGTATTCCTGTCACGGTCGATGAGACGCACGCTCAAGGTGCGAGCCGCGTAGGTCAGCTGGAGGGGCGCGGCTACCTGCCACGTCGCAAATTGCGGAGTGAGCGAGACGAGATCCGAACGCTGCCGGTAAGCCTGGCCTCCGCTCACGGTTTCCGCGATCAGATGCCATTTTCCCACCGGAACGTTTCGGATCAGGAACTTCCCGGCCGAGTCGGTAACGGCAGAAAGCTCGGGCCGTTCCTCGACGTATACCGTCGCCCCCGACTGCCCCCCCCCAGCGGTAGCGAACACGGGCACGCCTGCCTCACGAACACTGCCGGACACGGGCGCCAGAACCGTCCCCTCGATCTGTACCACTTGGGTGACGGACGGGTTCGTCTGCCAGTCCTCTGCCCCACCGCCATTCGAGCCGCATCCCGGCATTACGGCAAGCGCAACAACGCCCGATAGGATCACAAAAATGGCGGCAAGCCGCGCCCAGGGCTGCCGTGTCCAGAATTTCTGCACGCTCATCGTGCATCCATCATGCCGGAATCAGCCCGAAAAAACAAGACCGTCGCGATCAGCGGCTGTCCTGCTCGCGCTTGATCATGGTGATGTTCGTCTGGGCCAGGTCGCGATTCTGGATGTAAGACTGCTTCACGACGGCGATATCCACCAGATCCTTTGCAGCCGTGTATTGCTTCACCTCTTCCTTCGCGTCCCCCTCATCCATCCACTTCAGGTCCAGCTTCTGCGATGCAACACGGATGCTTCTGGCCTCTTCGGACCGCTTCTGGAAATCCGCGTCCGACTCGGTGAAAGAGACTTCCTTCCCCTCGCTGTCATACTGGACACCCTGCTTGATCTTCGACTCGTCGAAACTTTCGATGAGGCTCTTGTACGGCACTTCCTTCCCCTCGCTGTCTTTCTGGGGATTCTTCTCGTATGCCTCTTTCAAGGCGCGGTCCTTCACCATCAGGTCATACGCCTGCTTGTAGGCGTCCTGTTCCTTTTTATCCGTCGGAAGCGTCATCCCGGCTTTTTCGAGAGAGCGGTTGATGAACTTTTCCTCATCACGGGCGATGATGTCACGCAGCGCTTTCACATCCTTCTCGACGTCCTCGAGCTTATCGTGCTTCATCAGGTCTTCCTTGATTTTGGAAACCTCTGTATCGGTGCCTCCCCACGTGAAGGGGTTGTACCAAGTCGCCGAGCCTTTTGCGTCGATCCCTTTGAGCTGGTCGTTGGCCTTCTCGATCTCACTCTTCGCGTTCTCGAACGATTCGGTTTCGCGCTGCATCATGTAGGCAAGCTGCGCCGAGGACATGTCCTTGAGCGCCTCAGCCGTGAGGGCCGCGGCGAACATCGACGACTCGCCCTCCGTGCCGGTCTTCTTGTCGGTTGCCGTCGTCAGTTCGGACATCGCGATCGAGTGTTTCACCGGCGCTGCCGCCGCGAACTCGTTGCGCATCACGACGGTCGTCTTCTCGTTGTGCTCGATCTCCTCCGACGTGACCGGCACCTTTATCTTTCCGGTCAGGGAAATGTCGATCCGGGCCTGGGCGGTCTGCTGCATCCCATCGGGCATTAGCGTTCCCGGCTCCGCCCCGCGACTCAGATCGAAGGATTTCAGATTCGAGCAGAGCAGGCGCTGCCCCTGGCCGCTGATCGAGCGAGTCAGCCGGGGCTGCTGGAACGTGTAGAGCACCTCTCCCACCCCTTTGGAATCGAGCCGGTTCGCATCCTTGTTCTCGAGGAACCGTTGGAACTTGATCGTGCCCGAGGTTCCGTCGGCGGACCCTTTCACCTCGAGCGTGCCGGCCTTGATCGCTTTGAAATCCAGCGCAAGCTGGTCGATCGTCTTACGAATCTCGGACTGGAGCATCTGGCGTGCGTTCGCCTTGGCGAAATTGCGGCGGGAAGCTGTCCAGACCTGGTATGCTGCTCCCAGCACGAGGCTCGAGAGAAGAATGCCCACCATCACCTCGACGAGCGTCATACCCTGCTTACGCATATTCCTGCTCCCTTCGCGACCGGCCGGATCAGTCAGATTCTGCATTATATATTGCATTAGATATTCTCACTTGCCGGATTCCCGTCTTGTCGCCCTCGGTCCAGCGCGCGTCCACCTGGATCCAGACTTCCCGAATCACCTCGGGCTCGTTCGGTCGGATCTTCCCTTTCCGCACTTTCAGTCTTCCTTCCCATTTGAGGTCCTTGAGCTGGGACATGAATTCAGCCAGGGACTCCTTCGTTTTCGGGTAGTAGTTCTCGTTGAGAACTTCCCATGTGTTGTCCGCAAGCCCTTCGTAATCCTTGATGATCGTTTTCATCGGGACGAACTTGCACTCCTCCACGAGCCCCAGGGCAAGCCGCATCGCTTTCGAGTAGTTGTTCACCTTCACCGTCGATTTCGATCCGTATTGAATCGTCGACAGGATCGGCAGCAGTGCCGCCGCCAGGATCAGCACGGCAATCATGATCTCGATGAAGGTGACGCCCCGCATTCTGCCCGTGTATCGCTTCATTGGACTCTCCAGGCTTCCCAGCCGGGGGTGAGGGTCACCTGATACCGCTCAGGATCGTATTTTCCGACCTTCGGATGGATCGAGTTCAGGGAGGAGCGGGTCTTGTAGCCGACGTAGGTGATCTTGACGGCCCCCTGGGCCGCCGCCTTGTTGAACGTGTTCGTGACCCAATTGCCCCTGATCACGAGCTGCTTGTCGGCAAAGACCGCCAGCCCCTTGTCGGTGTAGAGATTCCCTTCGAACCGCACCGGATCACTCGGCGCGTTCTCGTCGAGAATCACCCCGCCCCGACGCGCGATCAGGCTGAAAATCGTGCGCGGAGTGCCGGGAGTGGTTTCCTGTGTATCATCATAGGGATCTTCGATGTTGCCACGCAGCGATACGTTTCCGCCCGAGACGATCGATCCCCGGCCATACACCGTGAGGGTCGAGGAGCCCGTCGGAGGAAGCGTCAGGTTGTCTGCCACAAAGGTGATCCCGTTGAGTCGGTAGCAGTCCTTGCCGTTGATCTTGATCATCCGGTTCGGCAGGTCGGCCAGAAAATCCTTTTCCGTGGCGTAGTAATACGTCGCTTTCTTGGCATACTGTTCGATCGAATAGAGATTCGGGGGGGAATTCTCGAGCTGGGCGGGATCATAGATCGTGACCGCCCCGTCCGGTTCCTTGTTCTCGTCCTCAGTCGCCTTCATCGGATAAAAACTGTACTCGTATTTTTCGCACACGTCATGAGTATGCACCAGGGGAATCGGGATTGGCGGCAGATTGATGAAGCCGGTGATCGGAATCTGCTTGCCGACCGGGAAGGGCCCCATCGGGTACCCCATGATCGTAAAATGCCACTGTTGGAACCGCTTCAGCACGCACCCCTCGATTTCGCGGGTCATCGTCGGATACAAGGCGCCCGGTCCGAACAGATGGGTCACGCACGACCCGAAGGCGGGCAGCGGAATCGGCAGGCCCACGCCGGCAAATGACAACGGTCCGCCACTGTAGGGCCAGTCCCATTTCTCGAACGGATCAAGCGAACCCAGCGGCCCCGGCAGGGGCAGCAGGTGCAGCGGCGGCTCGAAGACGGTGCAGCCGCTGATCTTGGGAATGATGTTGAACAGCCCGGCGACCTTGCTCGCGATGTTCTTGAGAGTGCTCGTTTTGTCCGTTCCCTCCGGGGGGGCGGGAGGATTCGGATTGATCGCCTTGATCACCTTCGTTTTGACCGTATTGTACTGGGCTTCCACATTGTTGAGCGAGTTGTCCAGCCCCGCCTTCAGCCCCTTGACTTCGCTGGGCACCGGGGAGGTGGTCTGGTTATGGGGTTCGCGACTGTATATTGTAAACTCCTTCTCCGGCATCGAGATCTCGACATCTGTGATGAGCAGCATCTCGGACACCCGTGCGAAGTTGAACACGTCGCCGTTCATCGGGTTCCCGTAGAAAGAGACGTTGCACAGTGTGGGCTTCGTGCCGTTCACACGGATGAGCCCCGGAAATGCACTGTATTCCCCTGCCCCCTTGGCCAGCAGGGTTTTCATGTTCGGGAAGTTCTGCACCATCAGGGTTCCGCCCGCGTCGTTCAGCACGATCTTGTCGTCGTTCAGATTTGAGATGAACAGGCTGTAGCACGGCGCCACGGGCTCGATGTCAGCGCACTTGAACTCCTTCGTCGCGAAGACGCGCTTGGTCGTCTTGCGGGCATCCCCATAGACGATCGATGCCTCGGACTCGATCGTGAGATACCCGTACTTCTCGACGCACTGGCTCTCGGAAAACTCCGGAATGGCCGCGCCGCCCAGCTTGGCCGAAAGGTCGGGAAACACTCCCGCCGCAAGCTCTATCTCGTAGGGATAAATTTCAGGCATGATTTTCTTCAACAGCCCGTCGAAGGTAACGAAGCCCTTGATCTGGTTCGACCAGCTCTCTGGAAACACCTTCAGCATCAGATCGATCAGGTCGAAGTTCAGGAAGGGTAGCCCCAGATCGATGTTCAGCGAGAGCCATTTTGCGTCTTCCGGCAGCGACAGCTCCAGCGCCTTGTAACCCTTGTTGTCCAGAAACGACATCAGTCCGGAATGAACCGCATACTCGCAGTCGACGCCCGGAACCTTGTATTTGTCGGCCCCTGAATCCGGGCCAGGAGCGATCTTCAACGCTTTGTCCAGCTTGAGGGTCACCTTGACGTCATACTCGGTGCCCTGCTTGCCGACCATGAAATCGACCATCTCGTCGAGATCCTTTGCGTTGCCCTCCTGAAGCCGGGCCTTGTCAAGAATGACCGGTTCCTTCACCACCGACGTGTCGAGCGGAAGGTCGTTTCCAAGCACGTTGCCGAGTCCATCGAAGACGGATGCCCCGGACGTTTTCATGGGAAGCCGAAGCTTGTTGGCAAGGGAAACCGGGTCTTTCATCTTCTCGGGATCGTTCAGCTCCTTCGCCATGATCGACAACGCCCGTTCGAGAGCAGCCTCGGCAAGACACTGCGCGTGTATCGCCCGATGGGAGCGCTCGGTCAGGTAGGTCTCCTCGACGGTATCGCGCATGAAAAACGTCGCGACCGTAAAGATCACAGCCAGAATCCCGATGATGATGAGGAAGACGTTTCCCCGGTCGGTGCGGAAATGGCCCAGCGCATCAGACTGCCGTTTCATACTTCCCCTCCTCCGTTCCGTCGGGCAGCCCAGCCCGTCATCTTCTCGCCGCATGCGGTGCCGAAAGCAGATTGAGATTCGACAGGATATTCGAGGTCTGGTTCATGAGCTGCGGAGTCGTTACAGGCATCCCCGGCCGGCTCGTATACCCCTCGAGATACTTCTGAATGGCAGGGTCCTGCGAAAACTTCGCGAGAATGTCGGGCGAACGCCGCACAAAATCCATACAACCACGCATATATTGCGCAAGATTGTTCATTTCGGGAATGTGTCTCATGATCTCCAACAGCCGCACGAACTCCTTCTCTTCCTGCTCTTTCATGCCGGCCGCCTGGTAATACCGGCATAGGCGCTGGGAGGCGGCAAGATGCAGGAATGGGTTGTCCATTTCCTCTTCGAGGATCTCGGAGAGGATCTTCGCCGCTTCCTGCTGATCCCCTTGTTCGAAAAGCAGGTTTGCCCTCCGGACCCGGGGATCGAACTGGGCCTGGAGATACTCCTTCGTGGTTGGCGGATATCCGTCGAACATCCGGGCGGGCGGGGGGGCCGACATCACCCGTTTCACGACCTCATTCCATTGTTTTTCCGCCTTGGGCGCGGCGTGCAACACGGCGGCGGCCGCCTGCTTCCCTCCCCCAGATTTCTGGATGAAGGAGAATCCACCCCGGCCACTGACCAGGCGTTCTTTCACTCCCCCCGTCGAAAATCCTCCGTCCGGCCGGCGTGACTGGTAAAACAAAAACAGCAGCGGGATGAACAACAGTACAAGACCGACCGCCAGGACCCTCACGTCACTGGGATCGATCTTCTCGAGCGGATTTTTGTGTTCCTGTTCGCTCACGATGTTCTCATCATTCGTTCAGCCGACACTCGCCGCACATTTTCCTCTGGTCTCTTAACCCTCTCTGGTCATTATACCATTCTCGACATACCCACTCCTAGGGATTTCTTTCATGCATCCCCAAGGAAGTGCGCCCCAAAATTATTATCCCGCAAAAGAACAGACGCGGCAGGTGTCGTCCGGGTTCGCCGGAATCTCCCGCGGGTAACCTCGTACCACCCTCCCTCTTCCCGAATATCTCGCACGGAAGTTTGCATTCTTTTCCCGGAAAAGCTATTGTTAGACGAAAAGATGATGGCTTCGGCATAGAGGAGAGTATTTTTGTACCGGACAAGCTCGGGGAAAAGTCTGCCGGCTCTCCTGCTCCTGGCCTTTGGCATACTCGTCACCGGCCTCCTCGCCTGGAGCATCCATGAAACCGACCGGCGTCAGCTCATCCAGAAGTTCGAAAACGAGGCAACACTCCGGGCGAACGCCCTTCACACCGCGATCAGCCAGTTCCATGTCGACGTCGTAACCATCCGCGCCTTTTTCAACGCCTCCGTCAGCGTCAGCAGCCAGGAGTTCTGCCAGTTCGTCACGCCCCTCGTCTCCAAGTGGCTGTCGGATCACCCCCATTTCGCCTGGGTGCCCCGTTTCCCTGCCGACGCCCCCTCCTCCGTGCTCGACACGACGGGCCGCACCACCATCGCCTCCTTCGGCACGTATCAGCTCGACAGGTCAGACATCAGGCCCACCGCGACGCATAGATATGAATATCATTATATATTATATTATGAACCTCATGATTCGAATGCGAAGTTCGTCGGATTCGACGCGATGGCCGACCCCCTCCACAGAAGCCTTCTTGAAAAGGCACGCGACACGGGCATCGATCTCCTGACCAACCCCGTCCCCCTTCTAGGGGAACAGGCCACAGGCTTTCTCCTTATCGTGCCGGTCTACACCCTGGCATCCCCTCCGGCCACGCTCGAAGAGCGGCGCCAGAGTTACGTCGGCGCCATCATCGGCAGCTTCCAGACGCGAAGCCTGATGGAGTCGATCCTGCGCCCCCTTCCCCCCACCGGTCTCGCTGTGGAACTCCTCGATGACGAGCCCCATCCCCAGCAGACCATGTGCCGGTTCGAAGACGCCCTGTTCCAATCACCCCCTCCCTCCTCCCTTCTCGACCATGGGCTCCGCCCCTCCCCTCTCTACCACCCATTCACCGTCAGCGGCCGACGCTGGGCCGTGATGGTTACACCCTCGAACTCATTCCTCGACCTCCATGGCACAAACGAGTATCTCATCGTCTTCTGGGCCGGTCTCCTGATCAGCATTCTCCTCTCGCTCTATCTCCATGCCCTTCTCATGACCCGGGAACGCGCAGAAATGATGGTCGTCACCCGCACATCGAATCTCGCGGCGACCGAGGCCCGCTTCCGGGCCATTCTCGAGTCCACCGACGAAGCCATCGCCCTTTTCTCGCGCGACGGCACAATCGAAGCCGCAAATTCCCGCTTCGCCCGGTTCTACCAGGAGACCCCCACCGGTATCCTCGGCCGTAAAATCGATCACCTTTTCGCCGATAGCGTCCGGGAAAAACGCCGCCAACGATATCAGCAGGTGGTCGAAACCGGACAGCCGCTCTTTGTCGAGGATTTCAGTAACGACCGCTGGTACAGCGTCAAGTTGTTTCCCCTGTTCGACGACCATCAGCAGGTCGTGTCCATCGCCAGCTTCACCCGTGAAATCACCGAAACGAAAAAGCACGAAGCTGAGCAACGTGAGTTCCAGGCCCGCCTCCAGCACACCCAGAAGCTCGAAAGCCTTGGGGTGCTTGCCGGCGGTATCGCCCATGATTTCAACAACCTTCTGACGGCCATCCTCGGTTATTCCGAGCTCATCTCACGCCACCCCGCCGCAACCACCGACACCCTTCAGGCCTCATCAGAGATCCGACGCATTTCCCTCCAGGCCGCGGATCTCTGCCGACAGCTTCTAGCCTACTCGGGCAAAGGCCTGTTCGATATTCGTCGTGTGAATCTCCGAAGCCTGGTCGAGGAAATGAAGCAGATGCTCCTCGTCAGCATCTCTAAAAAAGTCATCATGAAACTGGTCTTCGAGGAAGGGATCCCCGAAATTGACGCAGATCCTTCCCAGATCTGCCAAATTCTGATGAACCTCGTAATCAACTCCTCGGATGCGATCGGGGACAAGCCCGGCACCCTCCTCGTCAGAATCGCACCCGAAACATGCTCGAAGGAGCTTCTCGACGGCTGCATCAACGGTTCACACCTCGAGCCGGGGCTGTATGCCGCCATCGAAGTGACGGATGACGGATGCGGCATCGATCCGGCAATCCTCCCCCGTATCTTCGACCCATTCTTCACGACAAAGTTCACCGGTCGCGGCCTTGGCCTCGCCGCCGTTCTCGGCGCGGTCGGCAGCCACAAGGGATGCCTCTGCGTCACAAGCACCCTCGGAAAGGGAACGACCATCCGTGTCTTCTTGCCAGCTACCCGCAGCACGGAGCTCACTATTCCTGCCGCTCCTGTCGCAACATCCGAAGGCAGGATCGGGGGCCGGGCCCTACTCGTGGATGACGAGGAAATCGTCCGGAAAATGACAGCCCAGATGCTCGAACTGTTCGGCTGCACCGTCGCCCTGGCACGGGATGGGAACGAAGCCCTCGAGGTGTTTCGGCCCGAGCCTTCCGGCTTCCGCTTCGCACTGATCGACATGACCATGCCCGGAATCAGCGGTGACGAACTGTTCCGGGAACTGCGCGCCCTTCGCCCCGACCTCCCCGTCATCATTTGCAGCGGCTATTCCGAGTCCGAGATCAAAAAATGCTTCGGCCAGACCACGGCCCTCGCCTTCCTTCCCAAACCCTTCCTGCTCCAGGATCTGAAGGATGCCATCACGGTCATCCTCCAAGGCGACTCCTCGGTAAATTAAACAGCGTCGATATCACGCGATTTCGTGAGATATTCTGCGAATAATAGCGATATCACGGCTTAATCATCGTATATTACACCTCTACCATCCCTTCCCGATTTTCCCTTTCGCCGGCTTTTGACGTATCTATACGGCCTGTTAGCACTCGGCGATGGTGAGTGCTAACAACGAGAAAGACCACGCAGACAATGGAGGAACCCCATGAATGTCACACCCCTCGGGAACCGCGTCCTGGTAGAACTGGCGACGCAGGAGACGAAGACCAAGGGCGGCATTTTCCTGCCCGAGACCGCCTCCAAGGAACGGCCGAACCGCGGCAGGGTCGTTGCTGTCGGCGCAGGCGCCCGCAACAGGAAGGGCACGCTCGTTCCCATGCAGGTCAAGGTCGGATCGAACGTCGTGTATGCGCAGTATTCTGGCGACGAGATCGAGATCGAAGGCAAGAAGCACCTGTTGATCAAGGAAGACGAGATCCTGGCCATCGAATAACCCCGGTAATTCCCGGCTGTTTCATGCAGCCGACATCACGCACTCAAAGGAGACACAGAACATGGCAGCAAAACAGTTGCGGTATGGCGAGGAAGCCCGCCGTTCCCTGGAGAAGGGTGTCGACACCGTCGCCAATGCCGTCCGCTCGACCCTCGGCCCCAAGGGTTGCTATGCGGTCATCAACAAGAGCTTCGGCAGCCCCACCATCACCAATGACGGCGTCATGATCGCCAAGGAAATCGAGGTCGCCGACCGTTTCGAGAACATGGGTGTGCAGCTCGTGCGCGAAGTCGCCAGCAAGACCAACGACATCGCCGGGGACGGCACCACCACCGCCACGGTTCTCGCCCAGGCCATCGTTCACGAGGGCTTCAAGAACACCGCCGCCGGCGCCACCCCGATCTATCTGAAGCGTGGGATCGAGCTCGGCGTGAAGGCCATCGTCGACGAACTGAAGAAGCTCTCTCGCAAGGTCGACGACAACAAAGACAGCGTCGCCCAGGTCGCCACGATCTCGGCCCGCGATCCCGAGATCGGCAAGGTCATCGCCGAGGCGATGGATAAGGTCGGCAAGGATGGCGTCATCACCGTCGAGGAAGCCAAAAGCTTCGATACCACTCTCGAGTTCGTTGACGGCATGGAGTTCGACAAGGGCTACGTAAGCCCCTACATGGTCACCGACGCCGAGCGCATGGAAGCCGTTCTCGAGAACCCCTATATTCTTGTCACCGAGAACAAGATCAACAACATCAAGGACATCCTTCCCGTTCTCGAGAAGATCGTCCAGACCAAGCGCAGTCTGCTGATCATCGCCGAGGACGTCGAGGGAGAAGCCCTTGCGACCCTGGTCGTGAACAAGCTTCGCGGCACCTTCAACTGTGTCGCCATCAAGGCCCCCGCGTTCGGCGACCGCCGCAAGGCCATGCTCGAAGACATCGCGATCCTCACCAGCGCGAAGAAGATCAGCGAAGATCTCGGCATGAAACTCGAGCACACCACGCTCGAACATTTGGGCACCGCCAAGAAGGTCATTGTCAGTAAGGAAAAGACGACGATCATCGAGGGAAACGGCAAGCCCGCCGACATCAAGGCCCGCATCTCCCAGATTCGCGCCGAGATCGACCATAGCACCAGCAGCTACGACAAAGAGAAGCTGCAGGAGCGATTGGCCAAGCTCAGCGGCGGCGTCGCCGTCATCAAGGTCGGGGCCGCGACCGAGACTGAGATGAAAGAGCGCAAGACCCGCGTCGAAGACGCTCTCTCCGCGACCCGCGCGGCTGTCGAGGAAGGCGTTGTTGCCGGCGGCGGCGTTGCTTATCTGAACGCCCTCAAGGCCCTCGAGACGGTCAAGGCCGAAGGTGAGACCAAGGTCGGCGTCGAGATCGTCCGCAAGGCTCTCTACGAGCCGATCCGGTTCATCCTTTCGAACGCCGGTCTCGAAGCCTCGGTCATCATCGACAAGATCCGCGGACACAAGGGCGACGGTTACGGCTACGACGTCGTGAAGAACGACTACACCGACATGTTCAAAGCCGGCATCATCGATCCGGCCAAGGTTACCCGCTCGGCGCTCCAGAACGCCGCCTCGATCGCTTCGATCCTGCTCACCACCGAAGTGCTCGTCGGCGAACTGCCCGAAACCAGCAAGCCGGCCCCGGCAATGGGCGGCATGGGTGGCATGGGCGGTATGGGCGGCATGGGTGGAATGGGCGGTATGGGCGGCATGGGGATGATGTAATCCCCGGATAACGACGAACCACAGAGGCACGGAGACGCCGGGAAAAAGGTTCTCCAAAAGCTCTGTGTCTCTGTGACGCCGTGGTTCGTTGTTCCCGATGTGCTCGATCATTCAGCAGAATTCATCAACAACCAAATATATCAGGAGGAATTTGAAATGGCTTTCAATCTGACCCCTCTCAACGACCGCATCATCGTGAAACCCCGCGAGGCCCTGGAAAAGACCAAGGGTGGCGTCATCCTTCCCGAGACCGCTTCCAAAGAGAAGCCGATGGAAGGCACCGTCATCGCCGTCGGCCCCGGCAAGGTCTCCGACAACGGCACCCGCGTGGCTCCCGAGGTCAAGAAGGATCAGCGCGTGATTTTCGCCAAGTATTCCGGCACCGAGATCAAGATCGACGATGACACCTACCTGATCCTGCGCGAGGAAGACATTCTCGCCATCATCAACAACTGATCCCGGAACCCCCATTAGATTGATATAAGGAGATATTGAAGAATGCCAGCCAAACAGCTTAAATACTGGGAAGAAGCTCGCCGCTCACTCGAACGCGGTGTCGACATCGTCGCCAACGCCGTCCGCGCCACCCTCGGCCCGAAGGGGTGTTATGCCATCCTCGACAAGAAGTTCGGCAGCCCCACCGTCACCAATGACGGCGTGACGATCGCCAAGGAAATCGAGGTCGAGGACAAGTTCGAGAACATGGGCGCCCAGCTCGTGAAGGAAGTCGCCAGCAAGACCAACGACGTGGCCGGCGACGGCACCACCACCGCCACCGTCCTTGCCCAGGCCATCGTGCACGAGGGCTTCAAGAACGTCGCCGCCGGCGCCAACCCGAGCTTCGTGAAGCGCGGCATCGAGCGCGCCGTCAACACCGTCGTCACTGAGATCAAGAACCTCTCCAAGAAGGTCGACGACAACAAGGACAGCGTCGCCCAGGTCGCCACGATCTCGGCCCGCGACCCCGAAATCGGCAAGGTCATCGCCGAGGCGATGGACAAGGTCGGCAAGGATGGCGTCATCACCGTCGAAGAAGCCAAGAGCTTCGACACCACCCTCGAGTTCGTCGACGGCATGGAGTTCGACAAAGGCTATGTGAGCCCCTATATGGTCAACGATCAGGAGCGCATGGAAGCCGTCCTCGAGAACCCCTACATCCTGATCACCGAGTCCAAGATCAACAATATCAAGGACATCCTGCCCCTGCTCGAGAAGATCGTCCAGGTCAACAAGCCCCTGCTTATCATCGCCGAGGACGTCGAGGGCGAAGCCCTTGCCACGCTCGTCGTGAACAAGCTCCGCGGCACCTTCAACTGCGTCGCCGTGAAGGCCCCCGGCTTTGGTGACCGCCGCAAGGCCATGCTCGAGGACATTGCGATCCTCACCAACGGCAAGAAGATCGCCGAAGACATCGGCATGAAGCTCGAGAAGGCCACGATCGACATGCTCGGCCAGGCCAAGAAGGTCGTCGTTAGCAAGGAAAAGACCACGATCGTCGAAGGCGCCGGCAAGCCCGCCGACATCAAGGCCCGCATCGCCCAGATCCGCGCCGAGATCGACCAGAGCACCAGCAGCTACGACAAAGAGAAGCTGCAGGAACGCCTGGCCAAGCTCAGCGGCGGCGTCGCTGTCATCAAGGTTGGGGCCGCGACCGAGACCGAGATGAAAGAGCGCAAAACCCGTGTCGAAGACGCCCTCTCCGCGACCCGCGCGGCCGTTGAGGAAGGCGTCGTCGCTGGCGGCGGCGTGACCTACCTCAACGCCCTCCACGCCCTGACCACTCTCAAGGCCGAAGGCGATGAGAAGATCGGTGTTGACATCGTGCGCCGCGCCCTCTACGCCCCGATCCGGTTCATCCTCACCAACGCCGGCCTCGAGGCCTCCGTTATCATCGAGAAGATCCTCGAGAAGAAGAACAACGGCTACGGCTTCGACGTCGTGAAGAACGATTACACCGACATGTTCAAGGCCGGCGTCATCGATCCGGCGAAGGTCACCCGCTCGGCCCTGCAGAACGCCTCCTCGATCGCTTCGATCCTGCTCACCACCGAAGTTCTCGTGGCCGAACTGCCCGAGAAGAAGTCCGCTGCCCCTGCCACCCCCGGGATGGACATGGACTACTGATCACCCGTCACGAAAACGGCCCTCTCCGGCGCTCTCATGGCCGGGGAGGGCCTTCCTGAATCCCGTCCTTTTTGGCTGACAAACCACAGAGTCACGGAAACACAGAGGTTTCCTGAAAATGTCTTTGTTTCTTGAGACCTGGGGATACCCACTGGTCACCCTGAGGTATCGCAGGGGGAACAGGGGAAGTGATTGCAAGCGCTGGATCGTGCTTCGCCACCTCAGCACGAACGGAGCATCCGCATCGGTATTCGACAAGCAGGGATCAATATAATAGAATATTATATTTTCTGTATCTCTGTGCCTTTGTGGTTCGGTGCTCATGCAGGATGCATGTAAGAATGGAAGCAGATATCATGGAAGCCCGTCGGACGACCTCCGAGACGCTCGAACGTCTCGCCCCCGATCTGAACGATCGCCAGCGTCGCGTGCTCAAGGAAGTATGCGACTCCTTCATCACGACCGGGATTCCCGTCGGCTCCCGCACCATTTCCCGCTTTGGAGGCCTCGCCTTCTCGCCGGCGACGATCCGCAACGAGATGGCCGACCTCGAGTCGATGGGGTATCTGTTTTCGCCTCACACCTCGGCCGGCCGAATCCCAACAGAAAAGGGATACCGCTTTTACGTCCGGTTCCTTCTCGAATACGAGCGGTTGGGCCAGCTCGAAAATGCCGTCATGGCGCTTCTGGAAAGCCGCATCGAGAGCCGATCGCGAGAGCAGGAGGTGCTTCGCACCGCCGTCAAGGTTGCCTGCGAGCAGACCGGCCTCCCTGGACTCGTTCTCGCCCCGCACAAGTCGGGAAACGCCGTCCGGAATCTCCAGATCATCCGCATCCTCGAGACAACGGCGATGCTGGTCATGGTCGATGAGTGCGGCCATATCACGGACCAGCTCGTAGCGATCCCCGCCACGACCACGGACGAGGAGCTGCGGAACCTGGCACTCCATCTCCGAGCGGAGCTCACCGCCACCCATGTAACGGATGCCGAGGCGAATTTTCTTCGGCGATCGAGGGATCTTCTTGCCCGTCACAACCAGCTGATCGCCCAGCTGACGGACCGCGTCCGCACGGCCATTTCGAATCCCGCCTCCGACGCGATCTTCCTCGAGGGCTTCGTAAACGTGTTTGACAAGCCCGAATTCAGCGATCCCGACAAGATGCGCAAGATGATCGGCCTGCTCGATCGCAAGGAACAGCTTCTCCAGCTGATGGCCCGAAGCCTTGAAAGCGGAGAGGATATCATGGTAAATATCGGCTCCGACTCGGGTCTTTCCGTGGACGATCTTTCGGTCGTCACCGCACGGTATCGCGGCCCGAACCAGTCGTTCGGTCGGATCGGCCTCATCGGACCGCTGCGGATGGATTACGCGCGTGCCGTCGCGACCCTGGGCAACATCTCCCGGGCACTGAGCGATCTGCTTCTTTCCGCCCGCCCCGAACCGGGCAGTAAGTAATTGAGTCGTATATTTTCAGAAAGCGAGACGAGAATGACAGCCGAAACAAAGAACCCGCAACCGACGCCCGAGGCTGCCGCGTCCCCCGCGCCCGAACAGCCTGCAGGCGTTTCCCCGGCTTCGCCTGCCAACGGACAGGACCAAGCCGCCCCGGCCGGTGAGCAGGCGTCCGCACCCCAACCGGAGGATCCGCTTGAGGCGCTGAAGAAAGAAGTGGATTCCCTGAAGAAGGAGCTCGCTGAGACGAAGAACCGGTATCACCGAGCTCTTGCGGATTATGACAATCTGAAGCGGCGTACCGACCAGAAGCTTCTCGAAATGTCGGAATACGGCTCCGAAGCCTTCGTTAAGAAGCTGCTTCCGGTGCTCGACACGTTCGAGTCAGCCATGCGCCAGCTGACCGACGCAAAGGTCGAGCCAAAGATCATGGATGGTTTCGAGATGCTGTTCTTCCAGTTCAACGACGTGCTCGAGAAGGAAGGTCTGAAGCCAATTCCGGCCAAGGGCCAGAAGTTCGATCCGAATCTGCACGAGGCCATGACGAAGAGCACGGATCCCAATCAGGACGACGACGTCGTTCTGACCGAGTATGAAAAAGGATACCAGTTCAAAAAACGCGTTCTGCGCACGGCGAAAGTCGTCATCAACCACAAGTAACGGCCGCGACGTCGCGCCGGCACACACTCAGAGGAGGAAATCATGTCACGGGTCATCGGAATCGATCTTGGAACGTCGAACTCGGCAGCGGCCGTCATCGAGGGCGGAAAGCCCGTCATCATCCCAAGCGCCGAGGGCGTTTCGATCGGCGGCAAGGCCTTTCCCAGCTATGTCGCCTTCACGAAGGACGGCCAGCGGCTGATCGGCGAGCCTGCCCGACGCCAGGCGGCCACCAACCCCGACCGCACCATCCATGCAATCAAGCGCAAGATGGGCACGAACCACAAGGTGAAGATCGACGACAAGCAGTACACGCCGCAGGAAATCTCGGCGATGATCCTGCAGAAGATCAAGCGCGACGCCGAAGCCTTTCTGAACGACAAGGTCACCGGCGCCGTCATCACGGTTCCGGCCTACTTCGATGATGCCCAGCGCCAGGCGACGAAGGATGCAGGCGCCATCGCCGGGATCGAAGTCAAGCGCATCATCAACGAGCCGACAGCCGCGGCCCTCGCCTACGGTCTCGACAAGCAGGGTGAGCGCAAGATTCTCGTGTTCGATCTGGGCGGCGGCACGCTCGACGTCACGATTCTCGAGCTTGGCAACGGCGTGTTCGAGGTTCTCTCGACAAATGGCGACACACAGCTTGGCGGCACCGACATGGACAAGTCGCTGCTCGACTTTATCGTCAACGACTTCAAGGCGAAGGAAGGCATCGATCTTTCGGGCGACTCGATGGCGATGACCCGCCTCCGGGAAGCGGCCGAGAAGGCGAAGATCGAACTGTCCACGACCACGACCTCCGACATCAACCTGCCGTTCATCACCGCGACGGCGGCCGGTCCCAAGCACCTGCTGATGACCCTGACCCGGTCGAAGCTCGAGGAGCTGATCGATCCGATTATCGAGCGGTGCAAACCCCCGATCGACAACGCGCTTCGTGACGCAAACCTCAAGCGCACCGAGATCAACCACATCATCATGGTCGGCGGCCCGACCCGCATGCCAATCGTCCAGAAGCTGCTGAAGGACCACTTCGGCAAGGATCCCGAGCGCGGCGTCGACCCGATGGAGTGCGTCGCGATGGGTGCGGCCATCCAGGCCGGCATTCTGCAGGGCGAGGTCAAGGACGTGCTGCTGCTCGACGTCACCCCGCTCTCGCTCGGCATCGAGACCCTCGGTGGCGTGATGACCGTTTTGATCCCGCGCAACACGACGATCCCGACCAAGAAGAGCCAGGTGTTCTCGACGGCGAGCGACAACCAGCCCGCCGTGTCCGTCCACGTGCTCCAGGGAGAGCGGTCAATGGCCGGCGACAACAAGACGCTCGGCCGCTTCGACCTCGTCGGCATTCCGGCGGCGCCGCGGGGCGTTCCACAGATCGAGGTCACGTTCGATATCGATGCGAATGGTATTGTCAACGTCTCGGCAAAGGATCTCGCGACGGGCAAGCAGCAGGCGATCACGATCACCAGCTCCTCCGGCCTGAACAAGGATCAGATCGACAAGATGGTGAAGGATGCCGAGCAGTATGCCCAGCAGGATGCGAAGCAGAAAGAGAAGATCGAGGCGAAGAACCAGGGTGAAAGCCTCGTTTACCAGACCGAGAAGAACCTTCGTGAGCTCGGGGACAAAGTCCCGGCCGATCTGAAGGGTCAGGTCGAGTCCAAATGCGCCGAGCTGAAGAAGGCGCTCGAGAGTGACGATCTCGACGAGATCAAGAAGAAGACGGATGAACTGATGCAGGTCGCCCATAAGGTCGCCGAGATGGTGTATAAGGAAGCTGCCGAGAAGCAGCAGGCCCAGACTGGTGGCCAACAGGCCGATCCGGCCGCCGGGGCAAAACCCGAGGGCGGCAAGAAAGACGACGACAACGTCGTCGACGCCGAGTTCAAAAAGGCCGAGTAACAGCACCTCACGCGGGGCGGTTCCCACCGGAGCCGCCCCGCAGGGCCGCGATTCCAGGAGACATAGATGGCCAAGCGTGATTACTACGAGGTCCTCGGCGTTGCGAAGAATGCCGACGAGGCGGAGTTGAAGCGGGCATACCGCACACTCGCCCGGAAATATCATCCCGACGTCAACCCGGCCAAAGAGGCCGCGGAGCAGTTCAAGGAAATCAACGAGGCCTATCAGATCCTCAGTGATCCGAAGAAGCGCAGTGCCTACGACCAGTTCGGGCATTCCGGCCTCGAAGGGGCCGGGTTCAATCCCCAGGATTTCCAGGGTTTCGGGAACTTCGGGGATATATTCGGCGATATTCTCTCAGACTTCTTCGGAGGCTCGAGCCACAAGGCTGGTCCCCGCCGGGGCTCGGATCTGCGCTACGATCTCGAAATCTCGTTCGAGGAGGCCGTGTTCGGCTGCGAGAAGAAGATCACTGTCCCGCGCTCGGCGAGCTGCACCACATGCGGCGGGTCAGGCGCTCAGACCGGTAGCAGCCGGAAAGTCTGCCCGGTCTGCCGCGGCAAGGGCACGATCTCGCTTGCCCAGGGCTTCTTCTCGATCCAGAAAACCTGTCACCAGTGCCAGGGCGAGGGCGAGATCATCGACAAGCCCTGCACCGCCTGCCATGGTCTGGGCCGGGTAAAGCACACGGAATCCCTCGACGTGAAGATTCCTCCTGGCGTTGAAACCGGCAGCAAGCTGAAACTCACCGGCGAAGGAGAGGCCGGTGATCGGGGAGGTCCGCCAGGGAGCCTGTACATCGTTCTCACCGTCGGCAAGCACGAGACGTTCGAACGGGTCGGTGACGATATCGTCTGCGAACGCAACGTCAGCTTCCCGCTCGCAGCCCTCGGCGGCGAAGTCGACGTGCCGACCCTCCAGGGCGTCGTGAAAATCAAGATTCCCTCCGGCACCCAGACAGGTAAGGTATTCCGCCTGCGCGGGTACGGCGTCAAATCCCTCCAGGGCGGCCAGGGAGACCAGCTCGTCAAGATTTTCGTGCGCACCCCCACAAACCTGAGTGAAAAAGCGAAAGAGCTTCTCCACCAGCTCGCAGCCGAAGACGGCGATGCCGACTCGAAACTGGGCGAAGGGGGAAAATCCTTCTTCGACAAGGTCAAACAGGCCCTCGGCGGCCACTGATCTTGAACGGCTGCATCCCGACACCCCACAGGCATCCCTGTGGGGTGTCGCGCTTTTGGCGGCAGGGGTATAATGATAAGGGATTCTAGAAGACGGACAGGGGAGAAGTTCCCATGATGGCCCAGCACCGACGTTCAATTCCGACCCTCGTGAAGATGGCACTCGTGTGCTGCCTCGCCCTCTGGCCCAA
The DNA here is from genome assembly GCA_036567845.1 of Candidatus Ozemibacteraceae bacterium. Taxonomy (GTDB): domain Bacteria; phylum Muiribacteriota; class Ozemobacteria; order Ozemobacterales; family Ozemobacteraceae; genus MWAR01. Next base: position 20,962 of record DATCTT010000411.1, read on the forward strand.
TGCGACGGAGGCCCAAACGGCGTCCGCTCCAGGCACGCTCATGAACCCGACCGGCACCGTCGTACGGCTGTCCGAGCTGAACATCGACCAGGTCGACGATCTTCTCGAAAGCCGAAGACGCCTATTTTCGCAGCTTCCCGGAGACCCCGATCTCCGCTTCCAGCTCTCGGCTCTTCTGTTGCGCAAGGCCATTCTGCTGAAGGGACGGCCGATTGCCGAGATCGAAGCATGCTTCCAGGAAGCTTCGGACTTCAGCCCCGATTCCTTCGACGTGGCGTATCAGTGGGCTCAGATGCTCTTCGCCTCCGGGAACTTCGAGGCTGCGATTCCGAAATTCGAGACGGCGCTTTCCCTGCGGCCCGAGCACCTCGACAGCCTGATGAAACTCGGCATCTCGCAGATGAAGATGATGAAATACGAGGATGCCCTGGCGCTGTTCGAAAAGGCTCAGAAACAGATTCCCAACGATTATCTGCTGCTGTATTTTCTCGGCCGGTGTTGCTTCGAGCTGAAGGACTTCGACCGGGCCGTCGAGATCTGGGAGAAAGCCCTCGAACACGCCCCCAACGGCCAGGAAACGGACGCCCTCCGCGCCCTGATCGGCCGGGCCCGTGAACAGTCGGCCTCGATCTCGGGTACGACGACGGACGAGAACCAGCGGTTCGTCATCCATTACGCCGGCTCCTCGCAGAAGGATATCGGCGACATCACCATGGAAGTGCTCGAGGACGTGTATGACCAGGTGACCTCGGACCTGATGTACAAGCCCGATGTGAAGATCAACGTGATCTTCTTCCTGACCGAGGAGTTCTACGAGCTGA
>DATCTT010000412.1:0-15893 GCA_036567845.1 Candidatus Ozemibacteraceae bacterium
GGTTCTGGTCGCCGTCGCCCGGCTGATCCGGCACCGGGAGGCAGACGAGGCGCTGGAAATGCTCCTCCGGCGTCTGAACCGGCGCCGGCAGGCTTGATTTCGCAGCCCGGCCGGGGTAGCATGGCGGCATCGTAAAAGGAAAGGCATGCATGGAACCCCAGATCGACGCTCTCAAGAACCTGTTCGGCGACCTCTTCGCGAAGCTCATGGCCTTCACGCTCGAAGACGAGTATCAGGAGGCTCTCGGGGAGGCCCTCGAAGTGTTTTACAACATGGCTGAGGGCGAAGAATACGAGTTCAACCCGACCGAGGAGTTCCTGTTCCTCTCCTGGTTCCTGCTGGACGACACTGACGCCGAGGGCAACGCACTGATCGACGAGTTTCTCGCCCGCTACTCCGACGATCTGACACTCCAGGAAACCCAGATCTGCAAGGCGCTGAAGGAAACCCATCTAACGCTGCTGCAGGTGAAGGAAATCACTCCTGGCCGATCGATCAGCCTCCGGGATGTGTTCCTCGGCGAGGATTTCGAGGTGTTCGAAGCGGCCGGCTCGGCCGAAGGGATCCACAAGGACAGTATCCTGTACACGCGCGTGCTGCGGCTGGGAGACATGCGGTTCCTCGTCGGAGCTGGCGTTTTTCTCGATCCGGTCGTGATGGAACCCCTGACCCAGTTCGTCACCGACCAGTATCGGGAGGAGTGCGAGGATGGCCAGAAAGTCAGCTTCAAACAATTCCTCAAGGAAAATGGCGAGCTGATCAACTGGTGGATCCGCGCCCTCGAGCAGGGCGAGCTTCTTGACGGCGGCGAAGGCGGGGAGAAGCCCGACGGGGACGACGGAAATGGGGACAAGACGCCTCCGTCCGGCGACAAGAATCCGCCCGATACGACGCCGGCGGCATAAATAGATAAATATATTATATTCGTCGGTTTGTTCCCCTGGCTGGGACAGCCGCCGAGCGTGAGGGATATCGATGCAGAAATCGATCGTGGCCGGTTTTCTGATCGGATTCGGGGCACTTGCCCTTTCCATCCTCATCGACAGCCATTTCAAGCTGCACGCGATCGCAGCCTTCTTCAACTTCTCGGCCATGCTGATCATTTTCGGTGGCATCACCGGAGTCATCATCATCGCGTTTCCCCCCGAACAACTCCGGGAGATTCCCATCGCCCTCCGGAAAGCCTTTCTCGATCATCGCGACATCGATCAGGTGGCGATGGCCCTCGAGCTGCTGGATCTCGCGCAGAAGTCCCGGAAAGAGGGCGTTCTGTCGCTCGAGGCGCGTATTCCCGAACTCGCCGATCCCTGGATGCGGCGCAGCCTCCAGCTCGTCATCGATGGACTGGATCGGAAAGCCGTCCAGGACATCCTCGAGGTCGAGTTCGAGGAATACACGCGCAAGACGAAAATCGGGGCGAAGATTTTCACCTCTCTGGGTGGATTCGCGCCGACGCTGGGCATCATCGGGACCGTCATGGGGCTGGTGCACATGCTTGCGAATCTCGAGGACCCGTCGAAGATCGGCGGTGCCATCGCGGTGGCCTTTTTGGCCACCTTCTGGGGCATTCTCAGCGCGAACATGATCTTTCTGCCGATCGCGGAACGTGTCAAGGCGAAAGACATGCAGTTGGCCCTGGCCCGTCAGGCGATGATCGAGGGGATTCTCGCGATCCAGGCCGGAGAGGCGGTCCGACTGGTCGAAGAGAAGCTGAAGGTCTTCATGACGCCGGATATGGTCGCCATCTTCGAGACTGAGCGGCTCGTGAGAGGCGACGGACGCACGTGACGTCCTGAGACGGACACCGGAGGAACGATGCGCCGGAAGCAGCACGAAGAGGAAGAGCACAGCAACACCGAGCGGTGGCTGCTGACCTATTCCGACATGATCACGCTCCTGATGGCGTTTTTCATCATGATGTACACGTTCTCCCAGGTTGATGCGGCGAAGCTGAAGGGCGTCGCGAAGAACGTTCAGGAGCGGCTCGGCTACTCACTCGTCACGATCTTCCCGACACCCTCCTCCCCCTTCGAGACGACCCCGATAATGACGAACGCGCCGCCCCGGATTGTCGGAAACACCCGCATCATTCCGGCCGCCTACAAGCTCGTGGCGAAGAATATTGCCCGGACGCTGCAGCGCGATGGTCTGGCCGATCACGTGCGGGTCGGTATGGATGCACGGGGCATGGTGATCAGTCTCGTGTCGGGAGTTCTGTTCGACACGGGTTCGGACAAGCTGAAGCCTACCGCGAAGCAGCTGCTCGACTCGGTTGGGTTGATCCTTGCCGAGGTGCCCAATGAGCTGATTATCGAAGGACACACGGACGAGCAGGGAAAGCCGGCGGGAAGCGGCCTCTCCCCGAACTGGAGTCTTTCCTCCAGCCGTGCCGTTGCCGTGCTGGGATATCTTGTCAGCCGGGGCTTCGTGGCCCAGAACAAGGTGTCGCTCGCCGCCTTCGCTTCGAACAAGCCGATCGCGAAGGATCCGGGGCTGCCGGTCGCGGAGCAGCAGCGTCAGAACCGCCGGGTCGACATCGTGCTCGTCGGCGAGTCGCCGTTCAAAAAAGGTGTCGACGCACGGTATCGCGTCAACGCCTCGGGAATCGCGGATCTCGAGTGGTGATCAGGGCCCGTACCGGCCCATCTGTCCCCCGTTCTCGCCGGCCGTCAGACACGGCGAATCCGAGGCATATCCGCCCGCCACGCTCTGCAGCCGGTAGTCGAACACCGCGCCGCCGATGAACAGAGGATCAACATCGATGTTGCCTGTCCCGGTCGCGACGGTCAGGCCGTTCGTGGGAAACGTGTAGTTGTTGATATCATTGAATGAGATCGATGGCGTGGCGGTTGTCTGGGTCTGGTTGATGCCATACAGCGCGCGGCCGCTTCCCGTATAGGCAAAGATATTGTTTTTGATCGTGGGCTCGCCGAAGGGGATCTCAAGGCCGACCAGACAATCGACGGTGTTATTTTCGAACACGTCGGAGCCGAGCGTGCTTGCGGCGACCTGATCGTCAATGAAAATATTGTTGCGGATATTCGAGTTGGCCGAGACCAGGCCGATGTTGCAGTCCCGGATCGTGTTGTAGCGGATGTTCAGGGCTGTCGAGAGGCCGAGATCGAGGCCGACGACGCAGAGGCCGAACTCGGAGTTTTCGATCGCAGGCGTCGAGCCTTCGCTGCGAACACCGGTGTCGGCGAACATGACGGTCGTGTAGCGGAGCTGGTTGTTGGGATCGTTGGTCGAGAGGAACTTCAGGCCGCCCCAGCTGCCGCGACGCGGGAACGTCTCGGCCGAGGTGAACAGGATGCGCGCGTCGGTGGTTCCGACGGCGGACAGCGCGCCCTGGATGATCAGTTCGGTCATGGTGGCGCCGCTCGGGTCGGGCAGGGCGTCGGTCTGGGCGAACTTCACCTCGACCCCCGGCTCGATCGTCAGTTGCGAGCCCCCCCGTACGCGAATGTCGCCGGTGAGAATGTAAGGGCTTTCGGCGAGCAGCCAGGTGCGGTTTTCGGAAAGGGTGCCGGTGGTGAGCATCGACAGGGTTTCGGACGGGGCGCTTTCGTTGTGGGCGGTATCGACGGCTTTCACGTGGTAGTAGTATTTTACGCCGACCTTCAGCCCTTCGTCCTGGTAGCTGACGGTGGCAGCGGTCGAGGTAATCGGGTTCGCGTTCACCCGGGTGAAGGGGCCGGATCTGCTCTCGGCACGGTACAGGTTGTAACCGGCGAGATCGGTTTCGGAGCCGGGGGCCCAGCTCAGCACGAGCCTCTCCATTTCGACGGACGGCGAGATTCGGAACGAGGCGGGAGTAGCCGGGGCTGCACCCGAGGGGGTCATGAACTGGTATTCCGAGGAAACGCCCTCGTTGCCTGCGTAGTCGCGCGACCGGACGCGGAAGTGGTAGGTCACGCCGGGACGCAGATCGCCGAGCTCGATCGCATGGGTGAGGAGCATTGCCGTGTCGGAGGCGAGGTAGGTGTAGGTGCCTACGCCGATCGGGCCGGTCGCGAAGTCGACGAGCGAGTCGGCGGGCTCGTTCGTGGCCCAGCTGATCACCGCAAGGTTCTCAGTGAGGCTGCCGACCGTGACATCCGTGATGACCGGGGGCAGACCGTCGACAACGGCGAACGTCAGGTCGGCGTTTTCCAGGGTCTCGCCCCGGACGATCTCGACGATGATCACGACCGAGCGGCCCTGGTAGGTGGCGACGATGCGCTTTTGGCCAGGCTCGACACTGGTGATGGCATACCGGCCGAGCTCATCCGTCGTCACGGCGTTGTTGCTGCCGTAGATCTCGACGCGGGCGCCGGGTAACACATGGCCGTTCGAATCGAACACCTTGCCGCTCACGTTCCCCATCATCGGGCTCGAGGAGTTGATGCAGCCGGTGACGGTGCCGAGCAGGAAAAGCACCAGAGCCAGAAGCAGAACCCGATTCCCTGAGGCGAACGATTGCGGACCACGGCCGGTGTCTGCCGGCCGCGCGACGGTTGTCGGGCGAACGTGGCTCATGAGTGCCCCCTTTTCCTGATCCGTGTTTCTCTATCTATCGGAGCAGGAAGTCGACCATTTTACCCAGTTGATCGATCGTCGTGTTTTCGTAGGAGGGGTTGAGCTCCTTGGCGTATTCCATCTGATCCATCGCATCGTCGTTGCGGCCGACGGCGGCGAGTGCGTAGGCCAGCAGGGCATGCACCTCGGCGTCGCTGACACCGGTCGGTCGGCGCGGCACGTAATGGAAGTGGGGGTTTTCCCCGCCAAGCTGCTTGTAGAGAATATCGACGGCCTTTTCCAGGTCGGCCTTTGAGCCCTTCTGGATGTAGGCGGCCCCGAGCCCGACCTTGGCGTCGCTCGAAAGGGCGGCGGCTTTCTCGAACCAGGGAATGCCGTCGGCCAGCGTTCCAAGGTTGGCGCGGGCCCAGCCCAGGCCGTTGTTGGCTTCGGCTTCCTCGTCAGTGGTGGGGCTGTCGGCGAGCACCTGGTTGAAGGCCGTGATGGCGCTTTCATACTGGCCAGCCGAGATCATCGTCCAGCCCTTGTCGTTGAAAGTGTCGGAACGCACGATCGGCGTGCCGGCCGTATCTGAGTAAGTGTTGCTGCCTTCCCCCGCCACGCCGCCGCTGCAGCCGGTCAGGCCGAACAGCGCCGGGACGGACAACGCCAGGGCGAGCAGGATGCGCTTGTCCATAGTTGGTCTCCTTTTTTCAGCGGAGCACCGCGAGCTTGCCGCGGGACTTGATGGTCTTGCCGTTCTTGGTCGCTTCGAGTTTGTAGATGTAAACTCCGTTGCTGACCCGTTCTCCATCGCGATTCGTGAGATCCCACCGGATCTTGCCGGAGCTCTGGCCGCCGTTGGCGTCGAGCAGGTCGAACTTGTCGACGCGCTGGCCGGAGACGTCGTAGATCGTCAGAAGCAGCTCGTCGGGCCGCTGCTCGAGATTGTAGGTGATCCAGACTGCATTGCCGCGAACGGGGTTCGGATATGCGATCAACTGCGAGATGCCGAACGGGCCGGGGGCCGTCACGGTGATGGACTGGCGGATCGCGTTGCCGGCCTTGTCGGAAGCGGTTACCTCGATCAGGTGGTCTCCCTTGGCAAGCGGCCTGCCGAGCTGGTAAGCGAAGGAGCCGTCAGCTTCGAGGGCTGCACCGCTCTGTTCGACGCCGTCGATCAGGAGCTTGAAGCTGGCCGCATCGATGCCGGCGCCGCTGTCGTTGAGCGTGCCTTCCAGCAGGGGCTGCGGATCCTCGAGCTTCGTGCGGTCGGAGGGGCTGACGTTGCTGAGGGTCGGGGGCTTGAGATCAGCCATGAGAGCCAGTTTCCCGAGACCACCCAGCTGGGCGACAATCTGTTCCCCCTTGAGGGCGCCGCCCACGAAGATCCACTTGCCGTTCACCTGGCGATACAGATGGACCTTGTCGGCCGGAACGTTCAGCTTGAGGTTCTTGACCGAGGCCGTATACCAGATGCGGCGGTTCAGGCGGAGCGAGGAGGGGCCGACCTCTTCGAGGGGCATCACTTCGACGAGTTCCGACGAGGAGGTGTTGGCCACCGCGTTTTTCAGCAGCGAGGGCAGGATCTTGGCGAGCGGGGATTTGGTGCCGCCGTTGTCGAGGTCGTTGCGGGACAGCATGTAGAGGCCGGCCGCCTTGATGACGGTGCCGGTCGCCACGTCGAGACTGGCGAGTCCGTCGGCGGTCTTGAGACTGATCCGCGAATCCGGAGTGAGGTTGGCGACCGTGAACTGGACCGAGCCCTTGCCGATCATGCCGTGCAGGTCGGTTCCGGTCAGATCGATATATGCCTTGCCGGCCTGCTCGGGATCGATGCGGTAGGAGCCCGCGTAGTATTTTTCCTTGAGGAAGTTCATCGTGACCGGGACGGCCGATCCGCCCTGGGTGACGGAGCACGCGGGCGCGCTCTGGAGCGGCTCGGTGGACCGGGCGACGATCATGATCTCATACTCGTGGGCGGGGTTTGAGAAAATCTTGATCTCGAAGGCCGGACCGGTGTTGATCACGACCATGTTCGTGGAGTCGGCTTCCATCTCGTTGCCGGCCAGATCCTTGCCGCCGGCGATCGCGATGGTGGCGTTCCCGTCGTAGGTCGCGCTGTTGTCCTTCGGAATGACGGTCGTGCCGGTCCAAGTGTCTTCGGTGAAGCTGATCTGCTCGATCTGCATGGCTTGGCCGCCCGCCGAGGTCAGGGTTACGGTGGGCGTGATCGTGGTGTCCATCTTCTCATTGAACCGGAGGGTAAAGGTCACCATGCCAGTCGTGATCTTGTTGCCGGTTGACGGGCTGGGGCTGACCGAGAGGACTTTCGGCTTGACCGAGTCGATCAGGACGTGGAAGGTCGTTGAATAGGAACTGATATTCCACCCGTCGGCGCAGGTCTCGATCGCGGCGACGCGCCAGTAGTAGGTGCCGTCCTTCGGGGCGGTGAAGGTGGCCTCGTTCGTCATCGTGACCTGGCCCGTGAGGCCGTAGGTATTCGAGGTGTGGTTGAGGATGTTGTTGAAGGCCGAGTCGTCCGCGATCTGGATCAGATACCGGTCGGCATCCGTCGACTGGCTCCATTTGTACCGCTGGCTGCGCAACCGTGTGGCGCTTCCGTTGAGGGGCAGAATGAGCGTCGGCACGGCGGGCGGGGTGCGGTCGACGACGATCTGCACCTCTTCGTCGGAGCCGGTTTCGGCGGATTCGGTCTTGCTCGACTGGTTGTTGGCCCGGTCGAAGCAGTGGCCCTTCACCGATCTGGTCCCGTCGGTCCAGGAAGTGATGTCGAGGACGATGGTGCCGGTGGACGGGTTGGAGGGTAGGGCGGGGGCATTGGTCATGGAAACCCAGTTGCCGGCCGCATCGGTGACTTCCGCTTTGGTGATCTGGAGGTTGGGGGCGGTGCCGCGATCAGCGGTCGAAGCCTCGACGGTGAGCGAGGTCTTGCAGTATTTCTTGCCTGCGAGGGGCTTCGTAAAGGTGAACGAAGGCCGCTTATAGTCAAAGAAATAATTGAAGTCAATCGTCCGGACGTTGGGGCTGAGATTGCTCACCATGTCAGCCAGCTCGGCGTGCATCGTAAGCGTGGCGACGCCTTCGGCGGCGGCCGGAGCCGACGGACGGGTGATCGCGAGGAGGCTGTTGCTCTGGGCAACACCCTTGACCACGGTGGTGTCGAGGGTTGCGGTGTAGGTCGAGGCGGCGGCGTTCGGGCCGCTGCCGGAGCCGCTCTGCCAGGTGGAATCCTGGGCGGTCTTCGCGCCGTGATACTTGACCAGGTCGGCCGGAGCATCGGACATGGTGAGGGTGAGGCTCTTGTCCTCGATGCCGATCCAGGAGCCGGAGGCGTTCGAGAGGGCCGTGACGGCCGGACCCTGCGAGTCGAGATAGAAATACGAGCGGCGGGAAGCGCCGGTGTTGCCGCTGGTGTCCCGCGGAACCACGGTGACGTCATACCGCCCGTCTCCGCTCTGATCCTTCGGGGCCGAAGCGACCGCCCCGTAGAGATCCCAGATGACGGCGGTTGTCGAGGCGTTGGCGAGCTGGTTTCCGACATTGATGCCGTTGTAGGCAACTTCGATGGTGGATTTGCCGTAATCGGCTTTCGGGTCATCGATCGAGGCCCACACCTGGTCGACGTGGATTGAGGGATAGGTGTCGTTCACGGCAATGCCGTTGCCGGGCATGAAGTTCACGCTGTCAGGACCGGTCGTGTCGAGAGCGAAGGAGCGTGTTGCGACGGCGACGGCCTGGTTACCGGCCTTGTCGATCGGCTGGAACGAGATCGTGTAGGTGCCGTTGTCGGTGAGTTTCGGGAAGGTGAACGTGATCGTGTCGACCCCGTTGTTGCTGAAATTGCCAGTGATGTTCTTACCGGTGGCGTCATGCACCAGGGTCAGCAGGGTGGGGGGAACGGCGAGATTCAGGCCGGCGGTGCCACCATCCTGGGCCACGGCCGTGATCTTGGTCACGTCACTGGCGACTGAGACGATGCTGGTGGTCGGCAGGTCGGCGACTTCATCGTCGAGGCTGATGCGGACGACGGTCGGGGCACCCTTGCTCACGATGAGGGTGCGATAGTTCGACTTCGCCTCGATGTTGGGATTCGGCTTCGCCTGGTCGGCGGCATAGGCCCAGAGCTTATATTTGCCGGCGGCGAGGGTCGAGACGTCCCAGTTATACGACCAGTTCACGGTCGGGCCGCTGAAGATGGGCACTTTGAGTCCGCTTGTGGGCGGCACACCGTCGAACGGCGCCGTGGCGATCTCGACGTAGCCGACGAGCGATCCCGCGTCGTTCGAGACGCCCTTGAAGGTGATGGAAGTGGTATTGCTAGAGATATACAACGTCTCCATCGAGTCCATCGTGGTGGTCGGGGCGGTCGTGTCGATGCTGAATGCATTGGACTGAAGGTATTCATCCTGGAGGTTCCCGGCGGCATCCTTCGCGCCGAAAACGCGCAGACTGGCCTGGCCGTCCCAGGTGGTTCCCTGTCCGGCCGGAATCGAGATCTTGCCGACGAACGTGTTCGAGGCGATCCAGCTTCCGGTGTTCGACACGATCTCTCCGCCTCCGGCGGGTTTCACGCCGATACTCGGGATGACGGTGCGATCCATGTTCTCGGAAAAAATCACCTGGACCGAGTAGTCGCCGGTTCCGAGGTAGGTGGTCGCCGGGAACGGCACGCTCGTGCTGGCGAGGGCGGTTCCCTGGGAGATGACGACGGAGCTGACCTGGGTTCCGCCAGTTGAGTTCGTGTCGAGCACGACGCGGATCGAGGCGGAGGTGTCGGACAGGTTGCCGGGCGAGCCCTTGGCGTTGTCTTCGCACCGGGCATAGAGGATGTTGTCTCCCTCATTCCGCAGGGTGACGTTGGCGAAAGTGAAGGTGCCGTCGGCATTCGCCGTCGTGCTGGCAATCTGGCCCGTCATGTCATACAGCATGACGGTGATGGGGGCCGACTTGATCGATCCGCCATCGATGGCACCGGTGCCCGTGATCGTGATGACCGGGGTCGAGGTGGGCGACTTTGGCTGGTTCAGCACCGGAGCGGCCGGTTTGGTCTGATCGATGATCACCTCGAACTCACTGGAGCCAGCCGACTCGTTGCCGAGCGCATCTTTGCCGCGGGCGACATATTTGTGAACGCCTTCGGTGAGCCCGGTGAGCGTGGCCGACCAGGTGAGAGCGGTCGTATTCACGGTCGCATCGGCGATTTTCGCGCCTCCCTCGTAAATGGCGACGGTCTTCATGGTGCTCGACAGCGTGCCTTCGAGAGTGACGGAGGAAAGATGTGTCGGGGTCTGGGGAAGAACCTTTGAGATGGCGGCCGCCGAGGGGCCTTCGTTGATGACGTTGAACGCATTCTGGCCGGATCCGGTGTTGGCCGATGCGGCCGGCTGCGTGGTGTCCTTGCAGACGGCCCGGATCGTATACTGACCGGAGGTGGCCGCGCTCAGGGTGAGCTTGTATTTGGCTTCGCGGGCCGTCGGCGTGCCGTCCTGGGCCAGGGACGTGCCGGCGCTCGGGGAAACGGTGACATCGGGGGTTCCGGCGATATCCTTGTTCGTGCTGCGAACGGTGAAGTTCACGACGTTGTTTGGCGCCTGGTTCGAGAAGGTCGAGCCGTTGTCGAGGGTCACGGTGATAACCGGAGCTTCCGTGTTGATCGAAACCGTGCGGTTGCCGGTCGCCTGCTTGGCGACGGCATTCGGAACGGCCGTTTCAATGACCGAGACGGAGAAATCCTTGTCGCCGGCGCCCAGGGACGCGCCGGTGGTGATGAACTGAGCCTGTTTGTCGGAGGTGTTGACGGTGCCGATCGCGCTCCCTCCGGTGTTGAAGGTCGCTCCGAACGGCGGCGTGTCGCCCTTCGTCCAAGCGGCCTTCAGGGTGATCTTGGCTCCCCCGTTGAAAATCATCCCCGAAGTGTATGCGGGGTCGGTATCAACGGTCAGGGTGACCCCGTCGACGTCGGCGAACAGCGTGCCGACACCGGCAAGCACAAGCAGCAGCAGAGCGATTGCCGCACGGCTTCCCTTCAGCAGATGAACGGGATGGGTGGATCTGATTGTTTGCCTCATAAAGGTATCTCCTGTCGTTCTGGAACGTGGCACCGTGAACACAGAATTTCTCCCTAGAGATTTCGGCACGAAGTGCCCCAAACTTGACAGGGGGTAGACGATCTGTCAGAATTCTTTCGAATTTCTACACCACTCATAACCGCTCTGCAAGGGAGTCGCAATGTTTTTGAGCGTGCCCCGAAAAATATTTTCCGAGCACCGCGTCCTCCTCGTGATCCTCGCTTGTGCACTGATCTGTGTGATGGGATGCGGTGGGGTGAACTCGACAGGAGACGACTCAGGAAGCGGCGGGCAGTTCCTCGCGGATCTCGAAGCAGGTGGCATGAAAGGGGCTATTCTGGCCTCGGGCTCTGTTCCTGTGGCTGCCGCAATCGTCGAGGCAGGGGAGCACCAGACGATCGCCGCCAGCGACGGCAGGTATCTGATGCTCAATCTGTCCGCCGGGGATTACCGGGTGGTTGCCCGTGCCCCGGGGTTCCAGCCGGGATATCGCGAAGGGGTTCGGGTTCGCCCCGGAATCATCACCGAGGACGTGAACTTCGAGCTTTCGGAAGCGACGGCGACGGCTTCCCGGGATTTCGAGGTCGTGTCGCTTTCGCCGGCCTTCGGGACAGACAGGGACCGGATTTCCGTGATTGGCCGAGGTATCGGAACGGCGCGCGGGCGGGTGACGGTTGCCGGCAAGGAAGCCGAAATCATCGACTGGAACTCGGGCAACAATGGTGTTGTCGAGATCCGTCTCCCGGACGAGGTGGAAACTGGGGAAGTGAAGCTCATCATCGGGGGCGAAGCCTCTCACGAAACCCGTTCCGTGGTGTTCACGGCAAAGCCCGTTGCACGGGAAGTCATACCGGCGAGCTCGGTGCCCAACGGCATCGTGACATTGTATGGAAGGAATTTCCATCCCGTTGGCTCCTCCAATCGCGTCCGCCTCAATGGATTGGATTGCACGGTTCTCGGTTACACGACGGCTGGCCGGGATCTTCGGATCCAGCTTCCGGCGAAGGCCGAGACCGGCATTCTCGAGGTGTCGATCAACAGCCCCGAATACCAGTTCGACGGCATATCCAGCGTCACCATCACGATTCAGCCGACGCTGGTGCATCTGAGTCCGAGGCGGTGCATACCTGGGAAAACATTGACCTTGTATGGGACGAACTTCGTTCCGGACAGTGGGGTGACGAAGATCCGAATTGGGGACGCAAAGACGGTGCAGGGAAACGAGATCCTCTCGATCTCGAAAACCAAGATCACCTTCAAGGCTCCTTCGGTGGACGTCGTGCCCGCCGGTCAGAGTGTTCCGATTCGTGTGGAGATCAACGGCTATCAGACATCTCCCATCACCTGGACCTCCTACGACACCACGCTGACGACTCTTTCCGTCTATGGAGTGTATGATTTCTTCAACTCGCCAGTTGCGAATGACGGCATCCTGCATCTGGCCTCGCTCGAGCCTGGCGAGCGGCTCGCTTTCATCTCAGTGACCGCCGGGGATCAGAATACACCCCTCGACGGCAGTTATTCCTGGACCTTCACGGGGCTCATGGGCGGCCAGACGGGGGATATTCCCCAGCTGCCGGCATCCCGCCGGGATACGCGGGGGTCTGTTCTGACCATGGCGCAAAAAGGATTCGTCGATATCGGGCCACTGATTCGCTCCCGGGCAGATAGTGGCGGACGGCGTGCCTCGCGGCGGAGTCTCAGGGCGAGCGCCTTCGATACGGCGCCGGCCTCGACGACATTCTGGATGCTCGATCTGAACAGTGCCGACCCGATGCTTCCGGCCAACGACGTACTGGCGACCGGGACGCTGGCGGCGACCGGGACCCACTGTCTGGTGTATCTGGATGCCTCGGATTCGGTTCTGGTGGCTTCGGATGCCGAAATCATCGCGGGCTGGTTCGACGGGATCCGTTCAACCCTGGCCACAGCCTGCTGGGATGGTCTGCCGCTGCACCAGCAGTATCCCGAGGGAAACGTCGATGACCAGCCGCGCGTCGTTCTGTTCCTGACCTCGCAGATCAACCAGAACAATTCGTCCGGATTATACACGCTAGGATATTATAATCCACGTGATAAGAATACGGCGGCTGAACACTCAGCGGGCACCGAGATCATCTACCTGTGGGACCAGGCGTTCAAGAACAATCCGTCGGATTTTCGCGGCGTCCTGGCGCACGAGCTGCAGCACATGATGTATGACCATCAGAAGGGTGTCCAGGGCGTGACTTGGCTCAGCGAGGGGCTTTCGGTCTGGGCCCAGCAGGTCACGGGTTTCGGCTTCCCCCAGAAGATGCCCACACCCGTCAGCCAGGTGGCGGCATATCTGGGAAGCCCGCAGACCGTTTCCCTGAATCACTGGCCCGAGGAGTCAGGGCTGGGAAATTATGGTCTCTCGTATCTGTTCGTCCAGTATCTCTATGAGCGGTGTGGTGGGTATGCCGCCATCCAGAAGCTCGAGCAGAACAACGGGGTGAGCGGGTTCACCGACATCAATGCGTATCTGCGCAACAACGCGGTTCCGGCTACCGCGAACATCGAGACGCTGTTCAACGAGTTCGCCCTGGCCCTGTATTGCGATGATCTGGGGCTGTCGTCGTCACTGCCCGGCTTCTCGGCCGAAGCCCACCGATTCCGGGATATCGCCCTCCGGAACGGGGTGTCGGGCGTGGATGGTGTGAAACACCTCACCTACGGGGAAGCGCCGATCGATGCCCTGGCGCTGCCGATGCCGGGCTTTGCCGTCGACGTGGTCGAGTATGACGGAAACACCTCGACCGGCGGCGACATCGAGGTTCGCGTCGCCCGGCCCGCTGATGTTCCCGGATATAAGCTCTGGGTGATATATTACAAAAAATAATCAGACGCAGGACGATCCCGGCCTGGCGAGCTGACGCAGATGCTCTCCGGAGAGCATTTGCGGAGTCGGCAATGCCTGCGGGGTGCGCGGGATCCGGCGTTCGGGGCCGGCCTCAGGAGAGGCCGTAGTTCTTCATCTTGTACTGCAGGGTTCCCCGCTTGATGCCGAGGCGCTGGGCCGCCTGGGACTGGTTTCCCTCGGTCGCGCGCAGCACCCGGGAGATCATCTCCTTTTCGATGTCAGCGACGATCTCGTCGAGGGTCCGGCCTTTTTCTATCTCGGAAGCTATCCAATCGAGGTTCGACGTGGCCGCTTCGGGGGCGAAGCCCAGCCGCACTTCCTCCGGGAGGTTGTCGAGGTCGATCTGGCTGCCCTTCGCGAAGACGGCGGCGCCCTCGATGATGTTGGCGAGCTGGCGGACGTTTCCCGGCCATTTGAAGTTCTTCAGGGCCGTCATGGCGCGGGGTGTGACGCCATCGAGGGGCCGGCCCAGCTTTTCGGCGGCGATCTTGACGAAGTGCTCGACCATCAGCGGAATGTCTTCGGGCCGCTCCCGCAGAGGGCTGAGGGCGACGTTGACGACGCTGAGGCGGTAGAACAGATCCTCGCGGAACTGGCCCTGGGCGATCATGGTTTTGAGATCCCGGTGGGTGGCCGCGATGAGCCGCACGTCGACCTTGATCCGATCGTTGCCGCCAAGCCGCTCGATCTCTCGCTCCTGGATCACGCGCAGCACCTTCGCCTGGGTATTGAGCGACATGTCCCCGATCTCGTCGAGGAAGATCGTGCCGCCGCTGGCGACCTCGAACTTGCCGCGCTTGCGGCCCGCGGCGCCGGTGAACGCCCCCTTCTCATATCCGAACAGCTCGCTTTCGATCAGATTCTCGGGCAGGGCGGCGCAGTTGAGCTTGACGAAGGGGCCGCTGGCGCGCAGGCTCTGGCGCTGGATTGCCTCGGCGACCAGCTCCTTGCCGGTGCCGCTCTCGCCCTGGATCAGAACGGTGATGTCGCTTTTCGCGACCTGCTCGATGCGCTCCTTGACCAGTTTCGTCTGGGCCGAGACGCCGATGATCCGGTCGGATTCGGGCTCGGTGAGGAACCGCTCCTCGAGGTTCTTCTTCTGCCAGGCCAGTGTGAACCGCTCGCATGCTTTGGCGACGATGACGCGCATCTCCTCGATATCGAAGGGCTTGGAAAAGTAGTCATACGCCCCTTCCTTCATCGCCTCGATCGCCAGTTTCTCGCTGCCGAAAGCCGTCATGAGGATGAACACGACCTCCGGGTCGACCTGTTTCACCCGCTTGAGCAGCTCGACGCCGTTCATGCCGGGCATGTTGAAATCCGAGATGATCACCTGGAAGGAGCCGGGCTCGACGAGTTTTACGGCATCCTGCGGGCTTTCCGAGGTCCGGACGGTGTAGCCCTCCTTGGTCAGGGCGGCCTTGAGGCTGAAGAGGATCGACTTTTCGTCATCGACGATCAGGATGCTGTGTGACTGGAATGCCATCGCTCAGGTTTCCTTCCTTTCCCGCGGCAGATAGATCGTGAACGTCGTCCCGGCCGACGGTCGGCTTTCGACCTCGATCCGGCCGCCATGGAGATCGACGATCTTCTTGACGATGGCCAGGCCGAGCCCCGTTCCCCGCTGCTTGGTCGTGAAAAACGGGTCGAACACGCGCGCCGCAACGTCGGGAGGCATGCCGGTTCCGGTGTCGGACACCTCGATGACCGACCAGGGGCTGGTCGCATCCTCGCGGGCCGTGATCGTGACTTTGCCGCCGTCCGGCATTGCCTGGATCCCGTTGAAAATCAGATTCAACAATACCTGTTTGATCTTTTCCGCGTCAACGAAGATCTCCATCTCGGGCGGATGTTCAGCGGCGAGGGCGACGCGGTGGCGGTCGGCCTCGTGGTCGACGAGGGCGAGGACGGGGCCGATGAGGTCGGCGAGCCGGATGCGGCGCACGCTGGAGCGTTCGGGGCGGGCGTAGGTGAGCAACTGCTCGACGACACCGTTGAGGCGGTTCACCTCGGAGACGATCACGTCGATATACTCGCGCCGGGTGTCACTCGTCTCTGTTTCCTCCTGGAGCAGCTGGCCGAGGGTCTTGATCGAGGCGAGGGGGTTCTTGATCTCGTGGGCGACGCTGGCGGCAAGCTGGCCGATCGAGCTGAGCTTGTCGGCGTGGTAGAGCTGCTGCTCGATGATCCGGCGCTGGGTGATGTCGTCGAGGGTCATGACCATGCCGTAGGGCTTCAGATCGGCGTCGCGCAGGTAGGTGAACCGGGTTTCCATGATCTTCACGCCCCGGCCGTCGCCGAGATCGAACTGGATGTCGACGGGGGCGCCTTCCTCGCCATGTTCGAGCAGCCGGCGGAGGGCCCGGAGGAGCGGGCGGCGGGACTCGCGCCGGACCACGCGCAGGAAGCGGTTGAACGGCAGG
>DATCTT010000413.1:0-23890 GCA_036567845.1 Candidatus Ozemibacteraceae bacterium
TTCGGGGGGATCGGGGGATTACTTGCTCAGATCGGAAACCAGGGCGGAGGCTTCGGTCACGACGCTCTGGTCGAGGCCGGCCTCACTGTGGAGGCGGAAGTTGAGCTCCTGGACGATGAACTTCTTCACGTCGGCGGAATCCTTCGACTCGGCGACATACCTGCGGAGAGCAGAGAGATCACCGTTCTCGACGGAGGCCACGAGGCGGGCAGCCTTGGTCTTCTTGGAAAGGTCGGTGATCATGTCGTCCCACAGGCTGGCCTTGCAGAAGTCGAGGGCGGTGTAGCCGCTTTCGAGCGAGAAGTCGGAGGGCAGGTAAACCGCGAGACCCTTGGCATTCTTCATCGAGTAGCCGGCGTTGCCGTTCTGGATGATGGCAGCTTCACAGGCGGCGACGACCTTGTCGCACGCGGTCTTGATCGCCTCATCCTTGATCGCGGCCTTCAGGAGACCGGCCAAGTGGATCAGGTCGACGTTCTCGGGATAGGCAAACTTCTGGACCTTCTGGATCGCGGCCTTGTATTCGGCGGAGAACTTGCCGCTCATCGTGGCCTTGGCGAGACCGTTCATGGCGTCGAACACCGGGCCCATCGCGGCGACCTTGATCGCGGACTGGGTGCAGTCTTCGTTGCCCTGGCTACCGCCGCTGTAGGACTTGATGAAGGCGGAGGTCCAGCTCTTGGAGAAAGCCTCGGGGGTCGAGGTCTTGGTCAGGGTGGAGAGAACGTCGTCATACGGGGTGCCCTTGCCGGGCTCCGTCTCTTCGGAGGCGACGATATAGTCAACGGTATCTTTGCAGGCATACGCGACTTCGGCCATCTGCATGAGACAGGCGTCGAAGTTCAGGATGTCGATGTTGTGACCGACGATCTTCTTGATCTCGGCGAGAGCGACGGCGAGCTGGTTGGTGGTGATGTGGTTGTTGCTCGAGTCGTCATAGGAAATGCCGCGAGTGATCGGGCTCTGGTTGCCGAGCTTCCAGCCCGAACCGTGGTTCCACATCGTGAAGACGTAATGTTTCGCCGGATAGTTGGCGACGACGAACTTTGCGAAGTCGATGAAGAGCTTGTAATCGCCCATGTCGAGCTCGCCCATGTCCTTGATCTTCGTGATCTTGCCCTTCTCGATGTAGTTATAGCAGGCGGGGCCGCGCTCGCGGTCGATCAGGGTGACGATGTTGAGCCAGTCGTTCGAGCCGACTTTGGACATTTCCTTCTGGTCTTCGACGCCGAACGGATCGAGATTGTTATCCGCGTTCAAATAAACGGCAATCGTCCAATCCTTCATCGCCGGGGCGGCGTCAGCAGCCCACACCGGGGCAACAAGGGCAACGAGGAGGGCAACCAGGACCATACGCGATACTCGGGTCATTCCAATTTCTCCTTTTCTTCTGCCATTCTCGATACTTATGAGGAGGTACACCTTCATCTCTCATCGCATACTCGGTGATGAGGATAAACCAATTTTACCAATCGACAGCGCCACCCGCAAGAGGGGCAGGCAAAAAAAGCGCGCCCCTCAGAGAAGACGTCAGCCCGTCACTCTCTTGTCCGGCAGGCGGATGGCGAAACAAGTTCCCTCGCCCATCCGGCTCCAGACGCTGACTTCGCCACCCAGTGCCTGGATAAGCTGTTTCACGATCGCCAGACCCAGGCCGGCGCCACCGAACTTCCGGGTCGAGCCGGTGCTCACCTGGTAGAAGGGTTCGAACACCTTCTCGAGCTCATTCGCGGGAATGCCGATCCCGGTGTCGCAGACGACGAGCCGCATCACAGGCCCCTCGAGCGTGATCGAAGCCCGGACCTCCCCTTCCGACGTGAACTTGAAAGCGTTCGCGAGAAGGTTGATCACGACCTGGCGGAGAATCTGAATATCTGTGTACCACTCTCTTCCAGGGGGGGGCGGATCGAAGTGGAAGACGACGCCGTATGTCGAGGCGAGCGATTCGCCCTGGCTTCGGGTGAACTCGGCGAATGTATCGAGAGCGAAGGCTTCAAACTTCAGCTCCAGCCGGCCGGCCTCGATCCGCGAAAACTGGAGGATCCCCTCGATGAGGCCCTTGAGGTGCATGGCGCTGTCGTGGATGCGCTTCGCGCAGTCGCGCACTTCGGGTTTCAAAGTCGAGCCGAGCGGACCGTTCTGGTCCTCCATCAGCATGGCGTGCGCCATGATGCTCGTGAGCGGCGTGCGCAATTCGTGGCTGACCATCGCGAGGAAGTTCGACTTGGCCTGATTGCCGCTTTCTGCACGTTCCTTGGCGACCGTCAGCTCCTTCTCGAACTGTTTGACGGCGGTGATGTCACGGATGATGCAGGACGCGCCCACGATTCGCGCATCCGACAGCCGGATCGGAAACCCGACGATCTCCACATCCCGGGGATGCTCGGGAATCTTCAGGAGGTGATACTCGGAAAAACACTCCCCTTTCAGGGGCCGATCGTAAAAGCTCCGGCAGAGCTTTATAATATCAGGAGGTATAAAATCGAAAAGATTCATTCCCAGATTCAGCGTGATGCCGAACCGGCGGCGGATCAAATCTCGGGCGGCAGGGTTGGAGAGAATGACCTTCTGGTCGAGATCCAGGGCAAGAACCGCATCCGGGATATTGTCCAGAAGGCCTGCCAGACGGGCTTCGCTTTCCCGAAGATCGCCGGCCAGCCGCGACAGCCGCTCGTTCGTCGCGGCAAGCGTGCGATTCATCTCTTCGAGGGGATTGAAGAGTTTCTCCCGGATGATCGCATAAGCAAAGAAACAGACCGCGACACTGTTGGCGAAAATATCCACCGGCCAGAAGCGCACGACCGGCAGACCGCAACTGGTGAACCCCAGCATCGTGATCGCCGTTCCCCACTTCAGCCCCCGGTGAACCCCCGAACGGAGGAATATAATGCAGGAAGATATATAAAATGCCAGCAACGCCCCAAAGCCGACCCAGCCGGCCGGCAGAAGCTCGAAGTTGAACATGCAGCCATCGGTTGCCGGATACAGAACCAGGAATCTGCCCTGGAGAAGGGGCATGAGGCTGCCGAGGATGTATCCAGCAAGACAGGCAACGGCGGCGCGGGCCGCAAACTTCGTCCAGAGGCCAGTTGTGTGGCAGGCCAGCGTGAACAGAGCCAGGCAATGGATGCCCATGGTGAGGATGTTCGCCTGGGCAAACCGGTCGCAGGCGTAACCACATGCGAGACCAGACGTGTTCACGAGCAGGTTCGTGAAACACCAAGCCGCCTGGGCGGCCATGTAGATTGCCGCGAGGCGGTTGTCACGATGGCTGGGCGCCTGCCAGAGGACGAGGAACATCATGCCGAAGCTGACTGCCATGCCGAGAACGTCGGCCAGGATGATGACGGCCGTATGGAACGGGATGCCGATCATGGGCATATCCTCTCACCTATCGTGTCGATCACCCGGGGGTGTCTGCCTTATCTATAACCCAAACGAATCCGGAGGGCAATCGCTCGCCACAGAACTCGGCCAGCTCGTCTGCCTGGAGTATCTGCTGTTCGAGCAACGGCTGGATGAATCCTTTCTTCCGGTCGGCGGCTCGGAGACGGTCGATGATCTGCTTGCGGAGCGCATCGTCGATCTGTACCAGCCGGTCGCCGGTCAGACGTCCGAACTCGCGCAGCGCCCAATCGGCATATGAGGAGCCCGACGGTAAAGGGCCGCGGCGGAGCAACAGCTCGGTCCAGTTCGAGACGACGGCAACGGGGACAAGTGTCGTGGGTGGAGCGTAAGAAAGCACCCGGGCACCGAACCGGCCAAGCGTGTACAGGGCAAGCTGGTCGCGCCCGTAACTGCCCGGTGCCTGGAGGATCCAACCGCCGAGCCGGATCTTCTCCTCGACGGCCAGTCGCTCGCAATGGCCGAGCAGGCGCCAGATCTGGTTCCGTTCGTGCTGGTCGGCAATCCGCGTGCCTTTCGCCTGTTTTTTCGGCGGGAACAGCCACTCCTCGAGGGATTTCGCGAGGCGGGCCTGACGATCGGCTGAAAGCCCCGGCGCGATGCGTTTCCACATGATCCACCATTCGGACCACAGGCCCGTGTTGCGGGAAGCGGGCGGCCGGTCGAGAAGGCCGACCAGCCGGTCGACGCGCGCCTCGTCCCCGGAAGCACCGAAGCCGGGCCGCAGACAGTATCCGGCGAGACGCAGCCAGGCCGTCTGGGCGTCTTCGCCGGCCTGGAATCGTTCGTCATCGGCCACCAGGTCGAACAGGGCACGCAGGACAGGAAGGTTCCAGTCTTCGCGGCGGTTTCCCAGAAGCTCCTCGAGCAGCTTGAACAGTTGATTGAAGGCCGGCCGATCGGACGCGGCCGAGAACAGCCGGTCGAACAGCTTCGAGACCTGGCCGAGCAGCCGCTTCGTCAGCCCCTTGGCTGCGGCGGTGTCGGATCCCGTCTCCTCCTCGGGGGTCAGATCGAACACCAGCTCGCGCCTGAAGGGATCGCCGGCACAGCCTTGACACACGACCTGGAGCCAGCCGGTTTCGCGCAGCACCACCTCGAGCTCCACCTGCCTGACGCCCGTCTCACCGGACATCGCCTGCTCGGCTTTCCAACGGAGGGGCGGCAGGGGAGTCAGACGACGGGCGTTGTATTTCATCAGATCGCCGTGCGCCTCGCCTTTCGGGGCCGAAGTACTAAAATAGGCATAGAAGGCAACATCCCGACCGACATCGACGCCAAACGCCTTGCCAGCCACCTCATAAGCGCGCTCGACCTCCGAGCCCTTGGGCAGCAGGCAGAGCACC
Source organism: Candidatus Ozemibacteraceae bacterium (assembly GCA_036567845.1). Taxonomy (GTDB): domain Bacteria; phylum Muiribacteriota; class Ozemobacteria; order Ozemobacterales; family Ozemobacteraceae; genus MWAR01. Next base: position 4,752 of record DATCTT010000413.1, read on the forward strand.
TGCTCCGGCACATGCCGCTCGCCGCGGCCGGTTTTCCCGGTTCCGATGCCGAGGTAGATGGAAACCGGGCTACCGGCACGGATGCGGTGACCGAGGCCGAGGCCGACCATGGAATAATATACCGCTCCAGATGCTACAGCCAGCATCGGGTGCGGGTTCTGGAGTTCCTTCGGGGCCTTGCCGCCGCGCCAATCCGTCAGCACCTCGAGGATTCTGCTGCGAAGCGCCTTCGACAGCATCGTACCGCCGTTGAACAGCACGGCATCAGGAATGATCCCGTGTTCGGCGAGGAAAGCCGCGAGATGCCGGGTGACGGCGGGATCACGCGAATACGGAAGACCGGCCTCCGAAAGGCCCACGCCAGCCTCTTCCGCCGGCCGTTCGTCGGCCTGGACAAGAGGGAAATAGCCGTCGACGAGCATCTCGCGCAGCTCGGACAGGAGCAATTCCTCGCTGAAACTCTGGGCTACGACACGGCTGCCGGCTCCCGACACCGTGAACCGGGCGGTGGCGCCGGCATCTTCGGCCTCTCCGAGGGCGCGCTCCTTCACCGATCGGCTCTGGTCGAGCACCGCGAGCCACTGTTTTGCCACGAGCTTGCGGCCCTTGTGACGAAACCGTGCCTCAACCGCTTTTGCGACGGCCAGATCGAGGTTGTCGCCACCGATCAGCAGGTGGGGCCCAACGGCAAGCCGGGAAAACTGGGGTTCGTCGGCCTTTTCCGGCCACTCGACGCCGATCAGGCTGAAATCCGTGGTGCCGCCGCCGATATCGATGACGAGAGCCGTCTTCACGCCTTTCAGCTCGCGTTCGAGGGTTTTCGGATGGCGCGCCAGGAAGTCGTAGAAAGCGGCCTGGGGCTCCTCGAGAAGCGTCGTGACGGGGAGTCCCGCGCGGCTGATCGCCTCGAGCGTCAGGTTGCGGGCCACCGGGTCGAACGAGGCCGGGACGGTGACGACGATGCGCTGCTTTTCCAGGCGCAGAGCGGGGTCGTCGGCCGCCATGGCGTGGTTCCAGACATCTGCGAGGTGCCGCAGATACGCGGCCGAAGCCTCGACCGGCGACAATTTGTCCCGCACCAGCTCGCTCTGCCAGGGCAGAATCGGCGAGCGACGGTCGATGCGCGGATGGCACAGCCAGGATTTCGCGCTGTGGATCAGTCGTGCGGGGATCTCGGAACCGAGCTCCCGGGCAAACGTGCCGACAACCGGGCCCGGGGCGACGCTCCAGGGCGGCGTGCCGAACACTGCCGCTTCATCGGGCAGGAAGAGGAGCGAGGGAAGGGTCGGACATCCGGCCGTCTGACCCTTTCCGACGAACTGCGGAATCTGGAACGAGCGGATCTCGCGCTTCTTCGCAGTCAGGTCGAGATACGAGAGTGCGCACTGGGTCGTGCCCAGGTCGATCCCAACGAGAAACCGCGCCCCGCCATCCTGCACGTCCGTTCCGGTCATGGTTCCTTCGCGCTATTTTATAGCATCACGTACATTGAACTCGAGTTTCCACTTCTGGTCGCCCGCTTTTTCGCGGCACCAGACCTCGAGCGTCCCGATCTCGGTGACGGCGACCTGGAGGGTCACATCGACGAGCGTGCCGGGCACCATCCCTTCGCGGACGGGCAGCTCGGCACGGAGAGCGCTGGTCTCCTCGATGCCGGCCGGCAGCTCCTCGTGGAGCTGGCCGACCTGGTCCTCGCGCCGGCAGTTGGACTTGAAGAACTTGAACTCGACCGGCTTTCCGACGACGAGGCCGAAGGTGCGATCGGCGATCTCAGCCGTGGCGCCCTCCTCCATGCCCTGCGAGGCGACGCAGAGGGCCTTGAGCGGGGGCTTGTAGCCAGGCACGGCCGGCAGGGCCGTCTCGATGCCAAGATAATAGGCCTGGGAAACGCCGCCGCGGATGCGGATGCCTTTTCCCTGGCGTGCGAGGCCGAACGAAACCGCCCCGGAGGCGACCGCGCCGCCCAGGTCGGCCCCTTCGAGCACCTTGATCGCGGGCTTCCCGTCGGCTTCGAGCCACGTGTTGATCACCTCGACGAGCCGGTCCCGGAACCGCCCGGCCCGGAACACGCCACCGTTGAACAGGATCGCCTTCGGGTGGCTGAAGTCGCGCGCACTGCCGCCCTGGCTCTTCAGGAACCGCGCCAGGTGCCGGGTGATCGCCGGGTCGGCCGCATACGCGAGGTGCAGCTCCCGGAAGCCGCTCGCCGGCTCCTCGTGGGGCTCTTCGTCCATTTTGCAGAACGGGAAGAAGCCGTCGACAAGGATCTTCTCAATCTCGTCACGGTCGAGGGAGGTTTTCAGGGCGCCACCCACGACGCTGCTGCCGCGGCCCGAGATGACGATCGGCTCGCTCTTCGCGTCGGGGTTGTTGAGCAGGTTTTCCTTGGCTTTGCGACAGGCGTGGCTGAGGGCGATCGTCTGCCAGTTGTCGACCTTCTTCTTCGCCGCCTCGAGCTTCTGGCGGGCATGGAAGGCGAGCGTCAGATCCATGTTGTCGCCGCCGAGCAGGATGTGACTGCCAACCGCGACGCGCTCGAGCTGCAGGTCGCCGTCTTTTTCGCTGACCTCGATGAGGCTGAAGTCGGAGGTGCCCCCGCCGACGTCGACAACGAGCACGATATCGCCCTTTTTCACCTGCTCGCGCCACGGGGCCTTCGTCTGGGAAATCCAGGCGTAGAAGGCCGCCTGCGGCTCCTCGAGCAGCGTCACATCAGCAAGGCCGGCCTGTTTCGCGGCCTCGACCGTCAGATCACGCGCGGCGGCATCGAACGAGGCCGGAATCGTCACGATCAGTTGCTGGTCTTCGAGCTTCGCCTTCGCGTTCTTCGCGTTCCAGGCAGCGCGCACGTGCGCCAGAAACTCGCTCTGGGCCTCGAGCGGGGAGATCTTGCGGGCGCCGGCCGGGGCGTTCCAGGGCAGAATCGCCTCTTTCCGGTCGATACGGGGATTGCACAGCCAGGATTTGGCCGACGAGATCAGGCGGGCGGGCACCTCGGCGCCGCGCTCACGGGCATACTCGCCGACGAGGAACGGACACTCCCGCTTCCAGGGAAGCGCCTGCTTTTCCTGAAGCCGCTCGAACAGGAAGGATGGCAGCGTCTCACGCTCCTCGACCGCCCCCTGGGCGAACTCCTGGAGGATCGGGAAGGTTTCGGCCGGCGGCCGCTCTGCCTCGGATTCGGCCACCGGAGCATGGGTGACAACGATGTTGGTCGTGCCGAGATCGATTCCGACGATATTTTTTGCCTGGCTCACGCGGGGCGCCTCCTCAGGAGATCTCGACTTCGGCCGGGGCGATCACGTCGCCGGTCCAGCCGGACACCAGCGAAGGCAGCCTGCATTCCTTCATGCGCCAGCCGCGATGTACCAGAACCCCGCTGTAAGGGCCGGCGGGGGCGACGTTGCCGGTCAGCTTGACGGCGTTCGGGTCAACCTTCTCGCCCAGGTTCACGGTCTCACCCTCGGCATCGTTCAGGACGGGCTCGATGACGAGCCGGTCCTGAAGAATTTTGCGGCACCCTTCATGGATCGGCCGGATCGCGCCGCCGAGGCTCTCGTCATCGACTTCCGCGATGTCTTCCATGAGGAAGTCGAGCAGCCGCCCTTCTTTCTGGAACAGCGCGAGAATCTGGTATGCAACGGGCGGCACGGCCGGCTCGGCGGGAACGACGGGCTTGTCGGCAACCGGTTCCGGCTTGGGTTCCGGCTTCGGTTCCGGCTTGGGCTGCTGCACCGGTTCGGGTTTCAACTCTGCCTTCGCGACGGGCTCGGCGGAAGCGGAGGGACTGAACAGGACGATCAGCGCGAGAAGCGCCGTGGCGACGAGATAGACACCGATGCCGATCCCGATCGTGTTCGGGCAGCACCCCTGCTGTCCGCAGGTTTTCAGCATCTCTTCGAGTTTCGCGGGATCGCCGAGCACGGGCATCAGCCGGCTTCCCCCGTAAACGATTCCGGCCGTCCCAGCCAGGCTCACCAGCGCAAGCAGTTTCTTGAACATTCGCACCTCTCCGGGGCAGATGATGTGATCATTGGGGAAAGAATATGCCGTCCTCCCCCACCCCTGTCAAGTAGAACCGCCGTTCTCCCCCCGTCGCACCCCCCGACGGCATTTGTACATTTATGCAAATAATAGACTTTCATCCTCGATGCGCCGATCTTCCATGAAAATGTAGGGGCGGGTTTAAAACCCGCCCCTCCCGTTGAAATGATCTCCTGTTTCTTACGGCAGAGCCCGGATATCGGCCTCGACCATCGCCCGGAACGCCTGCATCTGGGCGCGGTACCGATCGCCCGCGACAACGCCTGCGCTGGTCATGACGCGGGTCAGCTTCTCGGGAAGCCCGACATCCTCGAACCGGAAGCCGCACGCCATCTTGTACCGGAACTTCAGCGCGTGGGCCCGGCGGGCCATCGTCATCAGGCGCTCTTCGGTCCAGCCCGTGAGATTCAGCGCGTTCAGCCCCTCGAGGATGATCTCCTTCGTGTACACGTTGCGCGCGAAGAGGCAGATCACGAGCGAGTTCAAAACGTGCCGCCAGACCGCTTCCTGGTAGAGCTCTTTCGTCTGTTCCTCGTCGGATTTCGGCTTCGCGAGCCCCTTCTGGTCGATCGAGTAGCCGGCCGCGTCGAGATGCGAGTGGCGGACGCCGGTCGCGTAGCCGAGGAACGCGTAGGTGCCGGTCATGTAGCCGGCAGCCTCGACCTTGCCGAAGGCGATCGAGCGGTCCAGCCCGCCGTATTTGCGGGCGCAGAAGTCGGAGCCGCGTTCGAGATCGCGATAGAACTCGTTGTGGCCGGCGATGATGCGGTTGAGAACCTTCTCATACGTCGCCCCGTCGCCGAAGTTCAGGATGAGATTGTCCGTCTCCTTCTGGCCGATGATGCCCTTCTGGAAGGAATCGACGGCCCAGGCGAGGGTGACGCCGATGCTGATCGCATCCCACCCCTGCTTTTCGATGACGATCAGCAGCCGCAGCACCTCCTCGGTGCTCTGGATCGACAGGTTCGAACCGAGGGCGTAGACCAGCTCGTGGTCGTACGACACCTTGAAGGATTTGTACTGGTAATGCTCGGGGTCGAACAGTTCGCGCAGGGAGGCCATGTGGATGCAGCCGACCTGGCAGTGGGCACAGGCGATCTGCTGGCTGAGATGCTTCTCGGCGAACTTCTCGCCGCTGATATCGGCGGCGCCCTCGAAAAAGCCCTGGCTGAAGTTGCGGGTCGGCAGGCCGTTGATGCGACTGAGCGGCACGACATTCATCGCGGTGCCCAGGTCGTGGTATTTCTGCATCGCGGTCGATTTCACGACGGTGTCATAGAGCTTTTTATAGAACGGGGTATAGGCGGCGAGATTCTCGATCGGCCAGTAACTGCCGCCCGAGATCACGAAGCCCTTGAGGTTCTTCGACCCCATCACCGCGCCAAGTCCCATCCGGCCGAAATGGCGCGACGAATCGACGGTGACCTCGGCGATCGGGGAAAGCCGCTCCCCGGCCGGACCGATGCGCACGATCGACTTCTTGTGCGTCGTGTCCTCGCGGTCGCGCAGGATCCGCTCGGCGGCGAGGGCCGAGGTGCCGCGCAGCGAGTTGCCCTGTTTCACGACGGCCTTGTCGTCGTTGATCGTCAGGTACGAGAAGGCGGGCGCACGGCCGGTGATCCGCAGCACGTGGATCCCGGCGCCGAACATCGCCATGGCGAGGCGGCCGCCGGCGTGGGATTCGCCCAGATTCCCCGTGAGCGGGGATTTGAACATCGCGACGGTCTTGGTGCAGACCGGGTAGACGGCGTTGAACGGGCCGATCGCGAAGATGATCGGGGCCTCGGGAGCGAAGGGATCGATCCCGGGATCGGTTTCGGCGAGGAGACTGGTCGCGACGCCGGTTCCGCCCAGCCAGGTCTCGAACCGGTCGGTCACATCCGTGATTTTCGAGGTGCCGGTGGTCAGGTCGACATCCATCATGCGGAATCGTGGCATCTTCAGGCCTCCCTGGGAATCTCGACCATCGCGATCACATCGCGCGGGCAGAACTGGGTGCAGACGCCGCAGTGGTGGCAGACGAGCGGAATGCGCTTTTCCACGTCCCACTGGAGGGCCTTGCTCGCGCATGCCTGAACGCAGGCGCCGCAATGGTTGCACGTCTCGGCCTTGAACTGGACGCCCCCGAACTTGCGCCGGGTCAGCGCTCCGGTCGGACAGGCGGCGGCGCAGTCGGGCTCGTCGCAGCCCACGCAGGGCCGGATCGAAAAGGCCCCTTCGACGCCAGCATAGTTGCGGATGCGGAGCGCGGCTTTTTCGACGGTAATTGCCTTCGCCCAGGTTCGACTGCAGGCATACATGCAACTATAGCATCCGATACATTGTTCGCGGTTGACGACACGCAGGAGCTTCGCCATTCCAACCTCCTCCATCCTCTCTTCGTAGTCACGACCCTCAGGCCGGATTCATCTTACCACACGCGTTGAGGGATTCCACAAGACCGTCAGAGGGGTGGAGGCGGGCACCAGGATGTGCTCGTAGATCTCGAGGGCCCGTTTCGGACCGAGGGCAAACCGGAACAGCCAGAATTCGAAGGGGAAAAAGGCCACCGGCGGCTCGCCCGGTCGCACCTCATGAGCCTCCGAAATATCGTGCACGCGGGTCATCATCGCTTCGATGGCGGCATCCCCCGGGGAGGTTTCCCCGTCGAGCTCCCGGACGCGGCTGCAGTCGCGACGGCCGTCGTCGTGGCGCATGCCGAACAGGCGGCACGCGAAAGAGCGGACGGGATGGATGACGCAGCTCCGGGCGGTATCGTCGCGGAACGAGCAGCGCAGCCGCCGTTCCCCGTTTCCCAGTTCGGCGAGCCGGAGATCGAGGCGGAGGGCGGCCACGATCAGCTCCCGGACACGCGACGGGGGGAATCGAGTCAGTATATCGCGAACGATTTTATGATACTCGAGGGAGAAGATCGAGACGGCGTTACAGCAGGCCCCGCAGTTCTCGCACGCGGTCTTCGGCAGGCTGTCGTGAAATCCGTTCAGAAGAGGCAGCCCAAAGGTGCCATACTCCGCAGACGCCGTAAGGATGCGCCGCACGTAGGCATCCGCATGCGCCTCGACATCCTGTACCAGCCTGCTGAGCAGCTCTGCATCAACCGCCGGTTTGGCTTTCCGTTCCCGTTTCATGCGTGAAAGGCTGATAAAACAACGCATCGCAGAGCCACGGAGACACAGAGGCTTTTTTTATAGAAATAATTATTATTGGCGCTCATGGTTTCACGGTGTTTCCTCATGTCGGTTTCACACCCGACACTCTGAAAAATGACACTCCTAAGGAGGCGGAATGCGACCAGCTCGTTCCAGGGGCACCTTCATCCAAAATACATTCTCTGTGTCTCTGTGCCTCTGTGGTTCGTCCTTTCCGGTGTGGTTCGTCCTTTCCGGGCAGTAAAAAAGCCGGAGACGGTGTTCCCATCTCCGGCTTTGGAAAAACGCTTACATGCGCTCGGCGCCCTGGGTCTTCGCCAGGCTGACGGTGAGGGGGCGGCCGTCCATCTGCTGGTTGTTCTTGCCCTGAATGGAGGCTTCGGCAGAAGCCTGATCCGAGAATTCCACGAACCCGTATCCGCGGGAGCGGCCGGTGTGCTTGTCGGTCACGACGCGGGCGGACTCGACGTTGCCGTACGGGGAGAACTCGGTTTTGAGCTTCGCATCGTCACAAGAGAAGGGCAGATTACCAACGAAAACCTTAACGGACATGTGATTCCTCCAGGACCAAATCTATCTCCGGCGGACCGGCAGACCGACCCCAATGCCGGAGCGTGTATGCATCCATTGTCTCGCACATTTCCCCGAATTGCAAGCGGCATCCCTCAAGTGGCTGCTGATCTAGCTTTCGGAGGAGTTCACAGGTGCTGAATTCCGATACGGATGAGATGAGGGTGCTCCATCCGCACATTTCGGAGTGATGAAGGCGCCCCCCGCGTCTTCATCAAGTTGGCGAAGATCAATAATTGATGTATACAGGAAACGATTCAGAATGCCTGGATGAAACAAGGGCATCGCAGCGATGCCGAGGAGACGCAGAAAATGAAGCAGCCCACGAGACTCCTGGCCCTTTCCCCCCTTCCTGAGCCCATGGTAGCCGCCGCTCTGGCCTGGAAACCCGAGGACGTCATCGAGCTCGTCGGCGTCCCGGTGATAGGCAGCAGACTTGCCGAATGGGCTGCTGAACCACCCGCCGACGAGATCTACATCTTTCTGAAGGATATCGACCCCACCCCCGAGAATCGGAAGCACCTGAAGGCTCTTGCCAGGAAGATTTCTCGCCTCCACTGGATCGGCTCAAATGCCTATGGGAACCTTTCCCCCGAGCTTTTCAACCAGCTCGGGGTATCCCACACGATTGCCGCCGACCTGATCACAGCATCCTGGGCAACATTCCACCCCGATCCCGTCTACAAGCCATTGGTCTCGGCATACCAGAGCCGCAACCACGACCTGTTCTCTCTGCTGAACTATCTCACCGACCGGTGTCTGATGCAGTTCGGCAACACGGAGCTGATGATCGAGGCGTTCCGGGCCATCCGGCTTCTCAAGGGAAAAAGCTTCGGCCTCACCCCTCTCGGCCCTGAACTCCGCAACGCCCTCATGCAGCATCACGACGCCGATTTTCCCTATCTCGAGGGCCGTTCCCGGGCAATCCTTCATCTGAAGCAGGAAATCGCCCTGTATGGGCCAACAGATCTGACACCGCTTCTGCTTGGTGAAACCGGCACGGGGAAGGAAGCGGCGGCATTCTACCTTCATGACTTCAGCTCGCGGCGCGGCAAGCCATTCGTTGCGCTCAACTGTGCCGGTCTCGACGAGCAGTTTCTCCGGTCGGAACTGTTCGGCCATCGAAAAGGCGCGTTCACCGGTGCGCAGAGCGATCGGAAAGGCTTGGTCGAACAGGCGCACGGGGGAACCCTGTTTCTCGACGAGATCACCGAGATGCCGCTTCCCATCCAGGCCGATCTGCTGCGATTCCTTCAGACACGACGGTACCGGCCGCTCGGCTCGGATGAGGAGCACACCGCCGACATCCGGATCATCGCGGCAGGCCAGCCTGAACTCGAGCAACGCCTCCGCGACGGCGGCTTCCGGAAAGATCTGTATTTCCGGATAGCCGACATCGTCATCCGCACACCGGCGCTGCGCGAGGTGCGCGAGGACATCGGCCGCGTGATCAATCACGTCGTGTTCCAGAGTTACGTGCGAAAGCAGATGAAATTCGACATTCCCGGCGAGCTCGCCTATTTCGACGGGATCCATCCTCTTCTCGCGTCCTACGCCTGGCCTGGGAATTTCCGGGAACTCGTCCAGCTCATCAATCTGCGGCTCAAGGCGGGTCAGGACATCACCCCCATCCTCGAGAATCGTATCGCCAACCCCCTCCCCTGCGGCGGCTACACGCCCTCGCCGGCTTCATCAGCCGCCCTCGGCACCCAGCCCCCCGCTGTCGAGCCCTCACAAACGGGAGACCTTCAGACCGCCATGACAGCGTTCGTCCGTATGTTGCCGGACGTCATTTCTGCCGATGAAATCGATCGTGCCTATGCCCGCGCTGCCCGCGCCCGCTGGAGAGGCCTCTCGTTCAAAGAACTCGCAAGCCGGCTCGAGATCGCCGAAAACACGCTCCGCAAGCGCCTCTAAACATCAACTCCCTCGCCGGCGGCGGGACGTCATCGTCCGGCAACGTCATTTTCTGACGTTTCCGAACATTTTTTGATTCTCTTTCCAAGCTCCGCGGCATCTCAGCTCGCGGGACGGATAGCCTCCATCCCGCTCTGATTCAGCATTTCGGACCTTGCCGCGTTCTCTGGCACGGCCATTGCAATTCTCCTCGGCAGCGCCCGACGGCGCAGGGGGTCCGGGATCCCCAGATCCGACAGGAGGAGCTGAGCGATGGCCGTTCATCTGGAGTTCATCAACATTCTCGTCCCGTTCACCGCCATCGAACGGGTGTATCAGGGCGGGGCCGAGGCCTTCCGCAAGGAGTATGCGGGCCACCCTGGCGTCTGGTGGGACCGGTTTCTCTTCCGATGCGGCTCGATGAACTCGATCGACCTAGTTCTCTGGCTGGAAGAGCTGGAGAAGCATGGTTTGTCCCGCTTCCAGACCTACGCCGGCAAGCGGATCGCCGGGGATATCGCCCTTGCGACGATCGAGTTCGGGATCGAGGATCGCTGTCCCTGGCTCACCGTGGACCGGGTGCGGGGCATCGCCTGGCTGTCGGGCACCGAGCCGGGCGAGATCGCCGGCCCGGCTGAGCCGTTCCGCCACCAACCATCCTGAACCGGAGGAGCACGTCATGAGTATCCAGGGAGTCGTCAAACGCTACGCACTGATCATCGAAAAGGTGACGCAGTGCCACTTCCCGACGCTGGCCCAGATTCACCGGTTCCTGCGGCTGAACGGGTTCGAGATTTCGAAGAGAACCCTCCAGCGTGATCTGGAGCGCATCTCTCTCGAATTCGGCATCTCGGTCAGGTATGACCGGACGCACCGCGGCTACAGGCTGATTCGAGATGAGGGCGTCAACCCGGACATCCTGCTCCGCTTCCTTTCCGTGGTCGGCCTGCCCCCCGCCTCTTCGTCCCCATGAAGCCCGCCACCGGTGAAATTTCTTTTCCGCGACGACAGCCTCTGTCGTCCATCCAGGTGTAATTACTGATGCAAACGCTGAAAGGGAGACGAAACATCATGAAGAACAAACCTAGTGCAACCGACATGATCCAGAGCCGGAAAGCCATCCTGGAAGCAGCCAGGCAAACCCTGTGCGCCGAATTCATCGGCATCGACGCAGCCATCGATGCCGTCATTCGCAGCCTCGAGCCGTGGTATCTCTTCCCGGAGCTGCTGACGCGGCCTGTCGTCATCAATCTCTGGGGCATGACGGGTGTCGGAAAGACGTCGCTGGTGAAGCGCCTGGTGGAGCTGATCGGCTTCCAGAACCAGTTTTTCTGGTTCGACCTGGGGGACAAAAGCAGCTCGCTCTCGTTCCATGATTCGTATGCGCGGCTTGCGGGACGCGCCGAAGATGCGCCGCTGATCGTAGCCTTCGACGAGGTGCACCACGCGCGCTGTCTCGACGAACGCGGTCTCGAGGCCACAGAGGACCGGAACCGGCCAATGTGGGAACTGCTCGACTCCGGCACGGTCCAGAGCATCGTCTGGTCGCACCGTTTTTTCGATCCCGCTGCTCTTGCGGATAAGATCGAGGGGCTCCTGGCAAAGGGCGTTCGCATCCGCCGGGGGGAGTTCACGACCGGAATCAAGCTCGCCGAGCATGAACTCGATCGCCGCTTCAAACAGGAAAAAAGCCGCCTGTTCATCCCGCCTGAACTCTTCGATTCGCTTCTCGAGATAGGCGGCAAGGAGCTCGGCATCCGGTTGAAAAGCGATCTGGAAAAGCACCTGCGGACGCTTTCAGACCAGCAGGCCGTCCGGTTTCTCCGGCAACTCGCGGCCTGCACGGTTCGCAGTGTGACGAAGCGGTTTTCCCATCTCCTCGTGTTCATCATGGGAAATCTCGACGAGGCATTTCCGATGAGCAACGATTTTTCCGCCGACCACGACGCCGACATGTTCTACAGACAGTCGCTCAAGGTGACGATCCCCCAGGTCAAGGAAGCCCTGAAAAAGCGGTTCCGCAAAGAGCAGATCGCCCGGATGGGGAACACCCACATCCTCCTGCCGGCGATCCAGAAGAAGCATTTCGAGCAGATCATCCGCCGTGAACTCGACGAGATCAGCCGCCATGTTTCCGAGCGGTTCAACATCGGCCTGGAGTTCGGCGACTCGGTCCGACAGCTCGTCTACGCGGAAGGAGTGTACCCGACGCAGGGATACCGGCCGCTGTTTTCGACGATTCACCATCTGCTGAAGGGAAACATCGGCTCGTTTCTCGCCGAAACGTTCGCAAGCCCCGTTCCCATCGGGAGAATTCTCCTGGCGGTCGAAGCGAAGCACCTGACAGCGACATTCGAGGGTCGTGATGGAATCTTGTTCACGCGGACCCGGGAAATCCAGACACCGCTTTCCGACCTGCGCCGATGCAGGCAGGACGATCAGCAGGCAGCCACGGCCGTGCACGAAAGCGGTCACGGGGTGGTTCAGATGGTTCTCGGACTTGTCATCCCGAACGCTCTTCACTCCGTGACGAGCGATAGCGACTACAATGGATTCATGGTCTGCGAAGGACGCGATCAGCCGATGACGCGCAGGGTGGTCCTGAACGAGGCGGCGATCCTGCTTGGAGGCTTCGTGGCGGAGAAACTGGTGTTCGGCACCACGGAGATCACCCTGGGGTCGACGAGTGACATCGCCAGAGCCACGGATATCGTCTGCCGCGCCTGGAAGCGCAGTGGGCTGGGATCGAAGCAGATGGTCATCGAGAGCTGGGCCAGGAGTGAAGAACTGGCGTCACACGACCCTTCCGTCGAAGCCGAGATCGATGAAGTGATCCAGGAAGCCCTTTCCCTGGCCGAAGCCTCGTTGCGGCAGGAGTGGCGGCTGTTCCTGGCCCTGGCCGATACGCTGTCGGACCGTCGGATTCTCGAAGCCGAGGAGATCCGCGCCCTGTGCCGGGCTCACTCCCGCACCGGGCTTCCCGACACGACGTGTGCCGGTCCGGTTGATCCGGGCCACCGCAGCCGCCTGAAGCGCCTCATCGAAGAAAGCGGCACCGTCCCCGCCTGGCCCGCCGGCCTCAAAGATCGGCTCCGTGAAGATCCGCCCTCCGAGCCTTCCCTCGCCGCTGCTGGCTGACGGCCATAAGGCAAATCTGCCGCCCTGGAAACGACCATCCGCCTTGATTTGTAGATAAAAGGATATTATATGTTCAATGAAGTAGCCTCCATAAAGGTCATCGGAATCGGCAAAAGCGGTTCCAGAGCCATTGGCTTCATGCAGGAAGCCGATCGGATCAATCAACGGCATGGCATCGAGTATGCAGCCATCTGCATGGACGCTTCAGATTCCGCCCCTGCCGGATCCGATCGCATTCCCACCATCGACGACCTGTTCGGCGGCGCCCCCGTCGAAGACGGTTTCGAAGCGAACGAAGAGACATGGGAACGGGTCCGCCAGCTCATCGGAAATGCCGACATGGTGATTCTCGTTCTCGCGCTTGGCTGCAGGGCTTCGGCAGAGGCGGCACGCATCGTCGCACAGGCCGGCCGGGAAGCCGGGGTGCTGACCGTCGTCGCCGCCTCCCGGCCCCTCCCGTTCGAGGGCAGGAAGCGGACCGATGAAGCAAATCGCGGCCTCGCCGCCCTTCTCGCGGTCGCTGATTCGGTCCTCGTTTTCTCTCCCGAACATCTTGCAGCCCCGACAGATGCAGGTCCGTGTTCCCTGGCCGATCTTCAGCAGCGTATTGCCGGGACGTTTCACGCGTTCGTCAGGGGCATCACCGACTGCCTCATCATTCCCGGCTTGATATGTACGGATTTTGCCGACGTCAAATTTCTTCTGTCACGAGGGGGTCTGCTGTATTTCGGCAAGGGCACGGGACGCGGCGACAACCGGGCGGTAGATGCCGTCATGATGGCCATGAACAGCCCGCTGTTCGAGGGCAACCCGCGCAAAGCACGTTCAATCTTCTTAACTCTTCTTGGAGGACCAGACATGAACCTGTCTGAAGTCAACGCCGCCTGCACGGCACTGACACGCATGGTGGACGAGAACGCAGACCTCATTTTCAGCAACGCGATGACGGAACACGACGACGAAACCGTTTCGGTCACCATCGTTGCGGGAATGAGATGATGCACGACAGGATATAACCCCGCTCAGTCTCCAGCGCTGCCGCGAGGAGGCTGCTCGGCCGGGGGGAGGAGGAGGCGGGCGGCGGAGGCGTGGATGCCGACGGGGAAGTCGGAGAGATAGAGGTTGATGTCGCGGGGCTGGTGGCCGTTCGATTCGACCCAGGCCCAGAAGATGTCGTCGTGGAGCGAAGCGATGTCGGCGCGGTATTTCCCGCGGGGCATCAGGCGGAGGTACTCTTCGATGGCGTATTTTGCCTTCCAGAGAGCCAGTTCGGAAGCCTTTCCGGCGGCGTCCCGTTCCTGCGCCGAGACGGCCTTCTCGATCAGGCGCTTCACCCACAGCTCGTCGAAAGCCTCGCCCCTGTGCCAGCCGAACGGGGCGCGGAAGGCATACCGGGAGCACTGGTGCGCCGTCGGGTAGGCGTTCACGTTGTGCCAGAGGTCGCTCTCGGTCAGAACCAGCTGAACGAGCCAGGCAAGCATTCCGATCAGCATCCCGAGCTGAACCGCGAGGGGCCAGCGGCGGGGAAGCGACGATGCCGGCCGGGCAGCGGCTTCGGCGAGAAGTTCCGGCCAACGGGCGCTCGGATCATCGTTGGCGATGTTCGCCGGGCCGCGGGGCGCCTCGTCGGAATCCCGCTCCAGTCCCGCCGCATGCCGAAGATAATCGAACAACAGATGCCCCTCGATCGCACTCCAGCAGACGAAGTCGGAACCAACCCGAAAGCTCAGGCGATGTTCCTGCCACTTGTGTCCGGTTTTCCTATTCCGATGCTCGTAGATCGTGACGCTCGCCTTCCGGATCTCCGCAACCGGATACATCTCGACGAGATCGTCCTCGCTTTTCATATATGCAACGATATATGGTGTCGCGACAATCGACCGCGGCACCAGGCGCTGATGATGAAGACGCAGAAGATACCGTCCCGTCAGGAGCAGCCAGCAGCCGAGCATGGAAACCGCAACCATCACGGCTGACCAGCCGGCATACAGTTCGCGCTCGACACCGGCCACGACGAGCACACCCATGATCAGCAGGCCGCCCAGCCCGATCGCCGCAACGGCCTTGTGCCAGACCAGATCCTCGTAGATCCGCACATACCACGTTTTCGCACGGGCCCCGCGCAGGGCTGCCAGCAACCCGTCACGTACGGCCGGAGGAAGATCCCGAAACGGGATTCTCATACGGTCCCCTCCCTCTCGCAGAATCTCTGTTGCCAAAATAGCATCTTCCCATTCAGTATAAGGTCTTCAGAAATCTGAATCCCATCAGTTTTTGCAGAGATACCGGAGTGCATCGCAGGAGCGGGAAGCCATGAAAAGCCCGATCAGCCAGTCTCACAAGGAACTTCCGGCCAGCCCCGTCTCGCGGATTTCGCGGATCGAGAGCGTCAGACCGATTCTTCCCGTCATCCGGCAAGGACAGACCCAAGCGCCCTCCACGAACGGTAAAACCTTCGCCGAGGAGCTCGCCAGGGCAATCGCAAGGCTGAGCCATCCCGATCGGGCGGAATGATCCCGAACCGTCCGCATCGATTACCCACGGCCGGCGTGTACCCCGTTCCCCGGGGTGAGAGGCGCGCGGCCGGCGTGTGTGCGGAATTTTTCAAGGGGAATTTTCTGCGTTTCTGTTGACACGTTCCCGGGGCTGTGGTAGGATATTTCCCGTCTTTCCAACCGTTTGCCGGCGTAGCTCAGTGGTAGAGCAACTGATTCGTAATCAGTAGGTCGTAGGTTCAAATCCTATCGCCGGCTTTCTTTATCGCTCCTTCCCGGGGTGATCCGATCCGGCGCAGAATTGATCATGGACAGCAAGATCATCGGTAACAGCAGGGCGATCCGTGACGTGCTGGGCCTGATCGACAAGGTGGCCCAGAGTGACGTCACGGTCCTGATCACCGGGGAAAGCGGCACCGGCAAGGAGATGGTCGCTCAGAGCATCTTCCGGGCCAGCCAGCGACGTGCGAAACCCTTTATCACCCTCAACTGCGCGGCGATCCCGTCGGAGCTGCTCGAGAGCCAGATGTTCGGCCACGAGCGTGGCGCGTTCACCGGGGCGGTAAGCCGGCAGGAAGGCTGCTTCGAACGGGCCCACACGGGCGGCCTGTTCCTCGACGAAGTCGCGGACATGGCGCTCATGACCCAGACGAAGCTGCTCCGGGTCCTCCAGGAGCAGGAGTTCGAGCGCATCGGCGGCAAGGAGACGATCAAGGTCGATGTACGGATCATCGCGGCGACCAACAAGAACCTGCTTGACGAGATCAAGCGGGGGCGTTTCCGCGAAGACCTGTATTACCGCCTCAACGTCGTCGAGATCCGCCTGCCGCCGCTCCGCAGCCGCATGGAAGACCTCACCCCGATCGTCGGGCATTATCTCGAACAGTTCACGAAAAAATACAACAAGCCGGGGCTGGCGATGAGCGAGGCGGCGATGCGGGTTCTGTCCTCCTACGACTGGCCGGGGAACGTGCGCGAGCTGAAGAACGTGATCGAGCGCTCGATCGTGCTGTCGCGCGGCTCCGTGATCGAGCCGGAGGACTTTCCGGAAAAGCTGCGCCAGCAGCAGTCGCCGTTCTCCGACACCCGCATGAGCGATGAACAGATCATGACGCTCGAAGAGATGGAGCGCATGTATGTCCGGAAGGTCCTGGAATACACGGGCGGGAACAAGCTGCAGGCCGCGCGGCTGCTGAACATCGATCCGAAGACGCTGCGCACCAAGCTGGCCGATTCCGAATCGCACAACTGAGTGAGGATTGCAGAGAAAGATGGCAGCCGTTCAGATGGTCAACCGCATGGAGCCGATGGTCGCCCAGGCCGTCGACGAAACCCTGGTGCGGGAAAAAAAAGTTTGTTCCTGCGAGCGGTGCAGGCACGACATCACCGCTCTGGCGCTCAACATGCTGCCTCCGCGGTATGTGGTGACACCGCTGGGCGAAGTTGTCACAAATGTTGACTTGCAGTCAAGTCAGTGGAAAGCTGATATCATGATGGCGGTCTATCGGGCCATCGAAATCGTCCGAGGTCGCCCCCGGCACTGACCGCAGGCCGGGCCTGATCCGGAAAGGATCGATCAAACTACGTGGAGGGGAACCAATGACCGACAAAAAGAACGGAACGACCAAAGAGAAGCTGACGTTCGAGCGCAAGGAAGCCTCGAAGGGTTACGTCGTGCTTTCGCTGATCGGTGACCTGGACATGTGGACGCTGCCGCTCGCCAAGGAGCGGATCAACGGTCTGGTCCAGGAAGGCAAGGTCAAGATCGTGCTCGACCTCGAGCGCATGAACTATATCGACTCGTCCGGACTGGGGTTCTTCATCGGCTCGCTCAAGAAGCTCCGCGATGCGGGTGGCGACCTCGTCCTGATCAATCTCAATGCCTATATTTACGGCATTTTCAAGCTCATCCAACTTCAGCACATCATCCAGACCTATGACAGTCTGGAAGAAGCCTCAAAGCATTTCTAAGCAATCACAGCAAGGAGTGACCCCATGAAGCCCAAGATCCATCCCGAGTACAACAAACTCAACGTGACCTGCGCGTGCGGCAATTCCTTCCCCTCCGCTTCCACCGCGAAGGAGCTGAAGGTCGAAGTCTGCTCCGCCTGCCACCCGTTCTTCACGGGCCAGCAGCGGTTCGTCGACACCGCCGGCCGCGTCGAGCGCTTCCAGGCCAAGGTCGAGCAGCAGAAGAAGGCTGCCGCCGAAGCCGAGGCCAAGAAGGCCGCCAAGAAGACCCCGAAGGCCAAGGCTGCCGCTCCGGCCGCCGATGCCGGCGTCGTCGCCTCCGAGAAGTAATCATTCCGCGCGGATGCCGGCGCAGCGCCGGTATCCGTGAGACCGCGCACCCGGAAAGGTTCTCCACGTCCTTTCCGGGTGTCGGTACGCCTGGCGATGTTCTGGCCGCCGTTGTGCCACGCGCATGAACCTGGTCCTGTTACGTCACACCCCCGACCCCGACCTGCTCGTGGCGCTCGCCGCCCGGCGCTGTTACTCGAACCGCACGGCCGAGGCGATCGAGGAACGTCTCTCCGAGGCCGAAATCGACCAGCTCCTCGAGAAGCTGCGGTTCCGCAACCACCTCTCGCCGTTCGAGCACGCCTCGTTCACCTTCAGCGTCGACGGCGTCTCGCGCGCCCTCTCCCACCAGCTCGTCCGGCACCGCATCGCCTCGTATTCGCAGGAGAGCCAGCGGTATGTCGAGTACACGAAGCTGCGCCAGCTTCCGTATATCGTGCCGCCCTCGATCGCAGCCAACCCCGAGGCGGCGGCGCGATTCGCGGCCGTGACGGAGGAAGCGCTGAAAGGCTACCGGGAACTCCTGGAAATCGGCGTGCCGGCCGAGGATGCGCGATATCTGTTCCCGAACGCGGTCGAGACGAAGCTGGTCTACACGATGAATGCGCGCAGCCTGTTCAACTTTTTCGAGCAGCGCTGCTGCCGCAAGGCCCAGTGGGAAATCCGGATCCTCGCCGAAGCGATGCTGCGCGAGGTGCGGAAAGTCGCGCCCCGGATCTTTCATCACGCGGGCGCCCCTTGCCACGACCGGGAACGGCCCTACTGCCGCGAAAACGACCCCTCCTGCCCCAATTACAAGCTGGTCGAGCGCCACCTGAAAGCCACACGGAATGACGGGAACGCCGCCGGCTGACCGGCTCTGGGAACTGCGCCACGAAATCGACGCGATCGACGCCGGGATCGTCGCCCTGCTCGACCGCCGCGCCGCCGCGGCTATAAATATTGGAATCTATAAATCAGAAGCAGGCATGCGATCGCCGCTCGATGCGGCCCGCGAAGACGAGGTGCTCCGCCACGTGCGAGCCATCCGTCGCGGCCCGTTTCCGGAACAGGATCTGATCCGGCTCTATCGCGAGATCATGGCCGTCTGCCGGGGTCTCCAGGAGAAGTGAGGGGCATTCTCCCCCACTCCCTGTAACTTTTTTGACGCGCCCCGGTAAGGAAGAATGTACCGGATTTCAGAAAAGGAAGGCCAACCTATGCAACCCCGACGGCGATGGACCCTGCTTGCGTTTCTGATCGGCATCTGCCTAGCTGCTGCCGGCTCCGCGATGGCCGAAGATCCGCTCGAAACGCTGGCGAATCATGAGGTGAAGAACGACGGCGAGGCGACGGTGGCGCGGGTGTTCGACACCGGCATCGGCCAGGGCGGCGAGAACCGCGCCGAGACCGACCGGTCGGTCATCGCGATCGTCAATGCCCACTCGGGCGGCAACCGCGATCGCAGCGGGTATGGGCACTGGCTTGCCCGGCAGAAGCCTGATCTCGCCCTCGTAAGCGAGGCGGCGTATGTGGGTGCCACGCTGCGCCCCGTCGGCCGCCAGTT
>DATCTT010000414.1:0-3505 GCA_036567845.1 Candidatus Ozemibacteraceae bacterium
CGCCGGCTCCCGCTGGAACGATGCGTGCCGTTTCTGCCCCACCTGCTCCTGGGACGCCTCCCTTCCGGCATGTCCGGCAACGGCCTGTCCTCTTCGCCGCACCGACGGCCCCTGCCAGACCCGCAATTCCGACGGCTCCTGCCCGATGGATCCGACTCTCCGGTGCGTCTGGCTTCCCGCCGCCCCCCGCGGCGACGGCCGGGACTGAGAGAGCAACCCCGATGCCGACCGCTTCCGCAGCCTCCGGACGCATCATCCTCATCGACGCGCCGTCATCGTTTCCCGCCGCCGACACCCTTCTCGCGGCGGCAGCGGGAAAATGCACCACTCTGATGGTCCGCTGGGGGGACGGCCTCGACCCCTTCCTGCTCGTCCCCCGCATCCGTACGGCCGGAATCGAGCCCGGCCTCGCGCTCCACTTCCGCGACATGAATCGGACCGCCCTCGCGGGCGTCCTTCTTTCCGCCTCCGCCTGCGGCATCCGCCGCATCCTGCTCGTCGATCCGCCTCCGAATCCGGATGCCGTCCCCGTCGGCCCCTCGGATGCCCCGGCGTTTCTGGCCTGGGTCGCCGAGGCAAGCCGCCTGTCCGGCGGACGATTCGCCGGGATCGCCTTCGGCGCCTGCTTTCTCCTCGACCATCCGCTCGATCAACGGCTGTTCGAGAAGCTCCGGCTGGTCGGCCTCCGATTCGCGGCGGTTCCCATCGAGAAGATCGGGCAGGCAGCCGCCACCGGTGTCGAAGCCCTCGCCTGGATCCGTCCACTCGGCCAGGAACTCCATTCGGGAAGCGGGCCGGCCCCTGAACTCCTGGACCTGACAGCCCTATCCGGCACCTCAGCCCAGGGGCGCATCCTCTCGGCTCTGCCATGACACCACCTGCCGCCCCCCCCCGTCCAATCGGCCCCGTTCGGCGCATCGATGTTCGATCTGAAGCCGGGAGACCGGGCCGCCCTCACCGGCGCCGGCGCGGCCGCCCTGGGCGCATACGAAGCCGGAGTCGGCTTCGTCACCACGTATCCCGGTTCACCCATCACCGAGACCTTCGATCTCCTCGCGGATCCAGCCAATCCCCGGCCGGCCATCTGCCGTCTCTCCATCAATGAGCACGTGGCGTTCCATGCCGCGCTCGGCTTCAGCCTCGCCGGCGGACGATCGCTCGTCACGATGAAGCACGTCGGGTTCAACGTCGCCGCCGACCCGGCCCATTACGCCGGCTATACGGGCATTCGGGGCGGCATGGTCATCCTCATCGGCACCGATCCCGGCGCAACCTGCTCGACCGGGGAATACGACGTGCGCTTCTACGCGTTCCACACCCATCTCCCTCTCCTCGAACCCGCATCCGGCCAGGACGTCCACGACATCCTGCGGGAGGCGTTCGCCTGGTCCGAGGCCGACGGGCTTCCGTATGTCGTGGCGATCCCGGCCGGCACCTGCTACGGCATCGAGGGCATCACCGCGGGCCCGGCGCGGGAACGGCAGGACGGCACCCGGTTCGAGGCGGATCCCGATCTGACGAATGTTGGCCGCCGAGCCGTCGCAAACCACGCCCGGCTTCTCGCAAAATTAGATAGTTTGAAATATTTATCAACAGACCGCCATCTGTTCCGCACCTTCGGCTCCGGCCACGGCACGCTCATCCTGACCTCCGGTGCCCATCTGGCGCGGGTCCGGGAGGCCGTCCGGATTCTGAAGGCGGAGGACGACGTCATGATCGCCGTCTCCCTCCTCACGCACCCGTATCCGACCCACCTGCTCGACCCCCTCCTCCGGGAAGCCCGCCGCATCGTCTTCGTCGAGGATCTCGGCGGCCCGCTCGAATTCAGCCTTTCACGATTTCTTCTTACATCCGGCGGCTCGTTCGAAATCCACGGCAAGGACCTGTTTCCGGCCTACGGGGCCCTCGACCTCGGCACGGTCACGCGCGGCCTCGCAGCGGCTCTCGGCCGGCCGGCCCCCGAGCGCGGCTCCCCTTGCGAACTGCCGGAACGCGAGGGCACGTTCTGCCCGGGATGTGCCTATCGCCCTTTCTTCCATGCCCTGACCGAAGCACTCGGCCCCGACGGCGTGATCGGCGGCGATATCGGCTGCTCGAGCCTGCCGCCGCACTTTTCCTCCTGGCTCACCTGCATGAATTCAGGTACCTCGATCGCCGCCGGCGTGACTCTCGCCGTCGCCGGCCGCCAGACGGTCGTCTCCCTGATTGGAGACTCGACCCTCCTCCACAGCGGCCTCCAGACCATCCTCGAAGCGGCAGCCACCGATTCCAACCAGGTCTGCTTCGTCCTCTACAACCACTGGACGGCGATGACGGGCCACCAGGAACTTCCCGTCTCCCCGCGATCGCCGGACGGAACCCCGGTCTCCCATCTCGACATCCAGGCCCTGCTCCGTTCACTCGGCGTGCGCAGCCTCGAACTCGCCGACCCCACCCGCCTCGATGCATTCCGTTCGCTATTGAAACGCGTTCTGGCCGGATCGGGTTTCCGGGTCGTCCTGGTCGAGCGCGAATGTCGCCTCCAGGAACGCCGTCGCCCCGATCCCTCGCCCTGGAAGACCCTGACCCACCTGGAAGCCGAACGATGCCGCGAGTGCGGCGTATGTTATGAACGCTTCTCCTGCCCGGCCATCATCCCCGGAACCGACGGGATCCCTTCGATCGACGAGGCCCTCTGCACCGAGTGCGGCGTCTGCCGACAGGTTTGCCCTCACGGCGCCATTTTCGCGGCACGGGTGAAGCGCCCATGATACGAAACCTCGTCATCACCGGAATCGGCGGCCAGGGCGTCGTCAGCTGCGCGGCCCTTCTGCGCTGGGCGGCGCTCGCCGCCGGATACACGCTGACCGGCAGCGACAACCGGGGCGGCGCCCAGCGGCTCGGTCATGTCGCCGCCGTCATCCGGCTCACCGACGAGCCGGACACCCCCCTCGCCCCCGACATTCCCGACCTCTGCTGCGACCTGCTCATCAGCCTGGAAGCATCGGAGGGCCTCAGATACGCCTCCATCCTCGGTCCGCGCAGCCTCGTCATCCACGACAGCCGGATCGTCGTCCCGACCAATCAGCGACGCAACCGGCTTCCCTACCCGGACGCGGACGCCTGTACCACGGCCTATCGGGAACGGGCCGGCCGGGTCATCCGGATCGATGCCGACCGGTCCGCCCGCGAACGCTTCGGAAAAGCGGTCCTGGGCGGCATGATCCTCATGGGCGCCGGCCTCGGGCATGCCGGCCTATTAAATATATCAGAATATATATTGTCTTCTATTGACAACGACTCTGCCGCCGCGTTCGCCTTCGGTCGCGGCCTCGCGACAGGAGCCGACGCATGATCATCTACGGCCTCATGAAATTCATCGAGCAGATCCCCGAACGGTATGACCGGATGATCGGCTTTCTGACCCTCGGGGGCCATCGCACGGCACGGCGACGCATCCTCGCCCGCACCGGCCCGGCGACGCGCATCCTCGACATCGGCTGCGGCACAGGAACCCTCCTGATCC
>DATCTT010000415.1:0-14390 GCA_036567845.1 Candidatus Ozemibacteraceae bacterium
ACATCTGGTTACGCCCTCCCCGCCCCCTCCCGCGCCGCAACTGCGTTCAACGACATCACCGGCTGCTGCCTCTCCCGCCGAGCCGGGGCCGAAGCCCCCCATTGCTCCGGTTGCTGTGGCTTGCGTGCCGGCCCCTTCGCCCGTGCCGCCGGTTCCAACTGTTCCCCCGACGGAGCCAGCCGCGGTTCTCCCGCCGTCCCAGGCGCCACAGCCGCTCCCAGCGGCTGCATGCCCTTCTCCCATCACTCCTCCGGCCGGCCGTGGTGCCGTGAAAAAAGAACGTGTCATTTCGATGCGTGGAAAAATCTCGAGCGAGACCGACCGGGCAAAACCCGCCGCACCGCCGGCCCTTTCCCCCGAGGAGCAGGCCGCGATGTTTTTCGGCGGCGCGAAACCCGCCCCCTCCGTCGCGATCGGCGGCCTGTCCGAGACTGCTCCGACTTCTCCGGGAGGCGATGAGCTCACGGCCTCCCCGATCCCGGAAAAGCCTTCCGATCCACCATCCGGGTCATCATCCGCGCCCCCCGTCGCGCCTGAGTCGTCGCCGGGGCAGAAGGTGGAAAATATATCCAAAGATGTAAAACAAGAGGCTGATGAGGCTGCCCTGGCTCTGCTCGAAGCTGTTCCAATCGATCTTGTCGCGGCTCTCGAGGAGGCGCCAGCCGTCTCTGCGCGGCCTCTCCAGGATGGGCCGGCGCCGGCCGAACTCCCTCCGCTAGCTATTCGTGAGACGAAGCCGGAGCCGGTCGAACCCCGGCTTGCCGTCGACCTGCCGGTCGGAATTCCCGCGCCGTCTTCTCCGACTATCGAATCCGCGCCGTCCCCCGAGCCCCCTCCCGCTGCGCCCCTGCCGCCGGTGCGGGCTGATGCACCTCCGATCCCCTCGGTGCCGGCCCCCATTGCGGGAGCGATCGAGCTTCCCCGGTCGCAGATGATCACCTCCATCCTCGAACGGTATCCCTCGTTCGTCGCCGAGCCCCTGGGCCGTCTCTTCGAGCCCGCAGATGCCGCCTCCCTCCTGAAGGCGCTCAAGGCTCTCCTCGAGCCGTTGACCGCATTTCTCTCCTTCACGTTCATGCAGACCTACCTGTTTTTCACCCCGCGGAACCCGAAGGGGGACCAGGTTGTTAAAGACGCGCTGAAAGCCCATCTCAGCGGTCCGAATGCGGTCCGTTTTCTCCATCATCTGTCGCTCCTGATCAAGGGCGCATCCGGGGACGGGTTCTTCACCGTCGCGCTCGCCAAGGCCATGTCCGAATCATCCGCCGATACGAACCCGCTGTTCGTGCTGCGCGAAATATCCGAATTCCTCCAGACGCCCCCCGATGAGGCAGCGGACGGCCTGACCCAGGTGGCGGAAGTCCTGCCACCTCTCCTGACCTCATTCAAGGGCATCCTGCACAACCCCATCGTCCTCCGCCTGCCTCCGGGAGCCAGGGAACCGTTCCTGAACCTCTCGGGGCCGAAGCCCGCCCCCCTGGCCCCAGCCGACAGGCCAGGGCTCGACCTCCCTCCAAACGAGCTGATCCTGCTTTCGAAAGACCGCTCCGAAGCGCTCGGCCTGTTTCCCTACTTCACCTTCGACGGCCAGCGGGTTGTGTTCCGGGCGCCTGCCGAAGCGGAGTTTCAAACCCTGCTCGAGCGGCTCGAGCTGACATTGTGAGGCCCATGACCATGCAACGATCCTTCGGACGACGCCTTCTTACGGGAATCTGCCTCCTTTCCGCCTGCTGTTCCCTGGCCTTCACCCCTGGCCGCGCCGGCGCCGTGACGATGGGGGAGCTGGTCGACCGATTTTTTCCGCCGCCTGCCGTGAAAAGCCAGCCGAAGCCGGAGATCCCGCTGCCCTCTCTGCCCTCTCCGCAGCAGGGGGACCCCAACGACATCGATCGGCACAACGAAGGCGTTCGCCTCAACAACGAGGGGATCCAGGCGATGAACGAGGGACGGTTCGGAGAGGCGGAAGCCCTGTTTCGCCGCGCGATAGAGACAGACCCGCATGAAAAGGGGCCCTGGAACAATCTCATCCTGTCCCTCCAGCGCCAGGGCGGCCGGGGCCGCGAGATCTACGAGGCGGCTCTTCAGCTCATGGCGCGGGATTCCCGGGATTCTCACGGCCCCTATGCTGCCGGCCAGGTTCTTCTTGACGAGCTGAAAAGCCCCCGGGAGGCGATTCCGTTCTTCGAGGAGGCGCTGAAGCGAAGCCCGGATGACCATGGGATCGCCGTGGCTCTTGCCCAGGCCTGCGAGCGGGCGGGGTATCTCGATCATGCCCTCGATCTGCTCAAACAGGCCGCGCCCAGGGTGCGGGACGATCCCTATCCCCAATACCTTCTCGGCAACCTTCTGCTGGGACGGCGGGAGTATGTCCCGGCCATTCGGGCGTTCCAGTCGGTGCTTGACCGGGACCGGGAGGGGTTCATCCACGATGCCTGGCTGCGCGCGCGGTTTTATGCCGGCCAGCTCGATGGCCTCTCGGAAGCAATCACTGCGGCTTTGAGCCGGTATCCGAACATCCTCAATCGGCAGAGTCTCGAGAAGATCGCTTTTTGCCTCGGAACCCGGCGGTACAGGCTTGTCGAGACGATCACCGTCCAGGTTGGCAACCCCTCCGCCCTCCGCAAGCTCGATTTTCTCATCCGCATGCCGCCCCAGATGCCCGGCTTCCAGAAGGTTCTGCTCGAACGGGCCGTCCTCCTTGCCGACGGCAGGGAAGCTGAGATACAGCCCTCGGAGCCGGATGCCGATGGACGAGTCCGTTTTCGGGGCGTTGAAGGGCTTCGGGGTCCAACGGTGAAGCTCAGAATGTCCTATGATATAGAACGACGGCCGTGGCTTGGAAGCCGCGGCCCGTTCCAGCCTGCCCCGGAACCCGACATCGAGGAGCTGAAGCGTGATCCCCGGCTTTCCCTGGACAACCCGGTCCTCGAGGCGATCGATCGGCGGCTGCGGAGCATGGATGGAAACTTTCTCCAGAACGCCTTTCTCGCCGTTGGCCAGGGGCTTGCCTACCGGGAAAACTTCGAGGACAAGGATGTGAACTGGGCTCTTGCAAACCCCGACACATGCGACTGCACCGAGTATGCGTGGCTACTCACGGCATTGTGTCTGAAGCGTGGCCTGCCGGCGCGCGTCATGACCGGCTTCCTGGTCAAGTCCGAGTTGGTAGGCCGGGAGACCAATGTCGGCCACGCCTGGGTGGACGTGTATTTCAAGGGCAAGGGTTGGGTGCCGGCCGATCCCACGCTCGGGGCGACGATGCAGTGGGCCTATTTCGGAAACCTGCTTTCGGATCAGATCATGTTCGACCACTTCGATCCGAGCCGCAAGGCGCGGGTCAGCATCGATTTCACCTCGACCCAGGCGACAATGCCCGTCACGATCGGCAACTCCTACCTGATCACCGTTCTCCCGTGAACGTCGGGGGGCTCTCCGTCTGGTCTTCCGAGATGGAGGCGGGCTGCCAGGAAGCCGAGATACGCCGCCGCATCTGCGTCGTGATCCCCGGTCAGGCGTCCGGAGAGAAGGTATTCCTGCCGGTATGAACGCTCCCAGAGATCGGTGAGCTCCTTGTAATCGGCGAAGTCTGCATTGTATCTAATATATAATTCCGAAAAAACCTGCTCGTCCGGGCTGTCGAGCTGCCATCGTTCGGGACAGATGCAACCGTCCGTGTGTTCGGCCTTCCCCGAACAGAATGTGATCGGATAGCTGCGGCACATTCCCGGCCGCGCCACATGAATGCCACAGGCGGCTTGTGGGCTCGAGCGCCGGTGGAACAGACAGGCCCCGTTGTCCCCCCGCCTCAGGCAGACGACAAACCGGTCCGGACCGGCCAGTCGCACCGAGAAATAAAGATACTCTTCGATATTCTTCGAGACGGGCTCGAGCGAGCACCACTCTTCGGGTGGAAGGCCGAGATGCCCAGCCAGGCGCGTGAGATCCGCCCCGTTGAGCGGTACGATATACGACCGGCAGCACCGCGCATCGCACCTTTCACACGGCAATGACATCATCTGCGCACCCAGGAGCAGGGCAGACCCTGACTCTTCCTCTCATCGGCAGACCGCCTGCCGGAGGGGTGGGGGGGAACCCCGCCCCTCCGGGCGCTCTGGTAAACCGGCATCAAGCCCAGCACGAGGCCTTGGTGGCCTGATACAGGATACCCATCTTCAGGGCGCGGCTGAAATCGATCTCTTTCAGGTCCTTCGACTTGCCCTCGACCTCGACCGACTCTACGGCGAGCGTCTGTGGATCGAGAAGAGCACGGATCTGCCCGGCCCGGTATTGCAGTTTGCCATTGTGAGCCGTCAGCGACTCTGCTTCGCCGCCGAACTTGGCATGAAGCGTTTCGCCATCCCAGCGGTAGCCGTCGCGTTCGTGCGAGAAGCTCTTCTCGGTCAGGTAGAATTTCGGCTTGTCCTTGTACGGCGCTCCGCTGGTCGGGCAGAACGTCGTGCAGTTGCCGCACTCGTTGCAGAAGTCGCCGATGTTCAGCACCTGCGGCTCCTGGCCGAGCCGGAACGTTTCGACCGTCTCGATTTTCCAGGAGCCGTTCTTCCGCACCGCGCGCTGTTTCGCAAAGTCGCCGGGCTTCACGCGGTAGCTCCGGTTTGCCCGGTTCGGGCAGACGCTGACACAGACATTGCAGACATCGTCACAGAACAGGCAGCGCCGCGCCTCTTCCCGCACTTCGCTGTCGGTGAGCGTGCGGATCACGACATTGAAATTGTTCCGCTCCCCCGCCGGAATCTCGGGAAGCCGGAGACCCCGCGTCCGCCGGGCTGACTTCTGCTGGAACTGGACCGGCGTGAGCCCCTTCTCGACCCTGCCCGAAAGGGTGGGAAGCGGCCGGCCGGCCTTCGCGAGAATGTTCATGGCCGCCTGCTTCCCGTCCCCGACCGCCTTGATGATCGTGGCCGGCCCGCGGACGAGGTCGCCGCCCGCGAACACCTTGTCGAGCTTCGTCATGCCGGTGCCCGGATCCGTCTTCAGCTCCTCGGGCTTCAGGAAATCGATCACGATCTCCTGGCTGATCGCCGGAATGATCGTGTCGAACGGCAGCTCTTCAATAGCTCCAGGTATTTTTTCAGGTTTTGCCCGGCCGTCGGGGCCTTTGGCGCCGAGCCGCATCTTCTGCACCTTCAGGGCTGTCACCTTGCCGTCACGCACCAGAACGGCCTCGGGGGCGCACAGTTCGAGAATCTCGATTTGCTCGTCGAGCAGGGCCTCGACCTCCTCCCGGTCCGCCGGCATTTCGGCACGGGTCCGGCGATACACCAGCGTGACCTTGCCGGACGGTCCGACAAGGCGGAGAGCCGTGCGTGCCGCATCCATCGCCGAGTTGCCGCCACCGATCACGGCGACGCGCGGGCCGATCGAAACCGTTTTGCCGCGCCTGACATCCGAGAGGAGTTTCAGGCAGTCGATGACGCCTTCCGCGTCCTCGCCCGGAATGCCCATCTTCTTCGCGGCCTGGGCGCCGACGGCGACATAGATGAAGTCGTTCTCGTTGCGGAGGGCGGTGAACCGGTCCCGGGTGATGGTGGTCTCGTAGCAGATCTTCACTCCGAGCGACTGGATGGCCCGCACGTCCTTCTCGATCGCGCTGGCCGTCAGCCGGAACGCTGGAATCGCGTCGCTGACCATGCCGCCGGCGAACGCCTTCGTCTCATATACCGTCACTGCGAACCCTTCCAAAGCCAGGAAATAGGCGCAGGCAAGGCCCGAGGGGCCCGCCCCGATGATCGCGACTTTCATGCCGTTGGCCTTCGCGGGCGTCGGCAGCGGCGTGTCAGGATTCTTCTCCGAGATAAACCGCTTCACTTCCCGGATCAGCAGGGACGAATCGTAGTTCGACCGGGTGCACCGGTGCTGGCACTGGTGGTCGCAGACCATGCCGAGTACATTCGGGAAGGGGTTCGTCCGGCGGATCACCTCGTAGGCCTTGCGATACTCGCCGATCGAGGCGTAATACATATAGCTCGGTATATCCTGGTTAGCCGGGCAGGTCGTGATGCAGGGTGCCCGCACGCAGTCGAACTCTGGCAGCGGTCTGGCCGTCTTGACGGTATCGCCGGTCTTGCTGTCACGGTGATACACAGGAAGGGTGGAGGCGGTGCCGGCGTATTTTCGCAGGTTCACGAGGGCCGCTCGCTTCACGTCGCCATCGCACCGGCCGGCGCGGCGGAGGATGAACGACTCGATCGAGTCGGCGCCTTCCTCTTGCATCCGGCTGGTCAGCTCCTCGAGATACTGCACCTGACGCGCGTAGCCGCCCGGTTTCAGGATGTCGGTGCATACCGTGACGGGTCTGATGCCACAGGAGATCAGGTGGGGCAGGTTGAAACAGTCGGCACCGGCCGAGAAACTCAGATCGAGTTCTCCCTCGAACTCGTTCTGCAGCTTTGCCGCGACGCGAATGCTGATCGGGTGCAGCGCGCGTCCGCTCATGTACATCATCTTCTCGTTGGGCGGGAAGACGTTCCTGTGGTTCACGCTTTCGAGCGTGTTGGTAAGCTTCAGCGAGAACTGGGTCTTCATCTGCGCCGACGCATCGCGCAGGTTCCTGATCAGCTTGACCGCATCGGGATATTTGAGGTCGTGGCCGAACGCCTCATCGGGCACGTTCGTCTCGAAGCCGAGCACGTCGTTGAGGATGTGGCGCAGCTCCGCCGGCCCGAGCAGGGTCGGATTCAGCTTGATCGTCGTGTGATACCCGCGGTCCTTCACGAGATACATGCCGATCTTCTCGATCTCGTCGGGTGGGCAGCCGTGCATCGTCGAGAGGGTGATGTTGTTCGACAGACAGTCGGGAATCTCGAGATCGCGGATCGCAGGATAGAGCTTCGCGATCGCGGCGATCTTGGCTTCCTTTTCCGCGCGGGCGTTGGCCATGCGGTCGAGGAACCGCTGCACGTTCGGCTTCCGGATACCTTCGAGGTTGTATCCGACACTCATGTTGAAGATGAAGCCGCGCCCCCGGCCCGTGTCATGGCGGCCGAGCTTGTGGCGCAGCAGGTGAAGCAGGATCCAGGTGTTGAGATACTCGTCGAACGAGTCGTCGAGCCGCAGTTCCTGCGACCATTCGCAGTTGTAGCCCTCATCCTGCGCGTCGATGCAGGGTTTGGAGACGTTCAGCTCGTCGAGCGTCTGGATCGTTTTCAGCTCGAGATATCGGCTGCCGCACAGCCACGCGGCGATCAGGTTCTGGGCCATCTGGGTGTGGGGGCCGGCCGCGACACCGATCGGTGACTCCATCGGCGTGCCGAACCGGGTCATGGTGAAGGGATCGCCCTCGGAGGGCGTGAAAAACAGGCTTTCGTGAATGCCGAAAATCTCCTTGCGCTCATCGTATTCGCGCAGGATCCACTCCGTGAGACGCTCGATCGAAACGCGTGCAAACTCTTTCGACATGGAAACAGGGCTCCTTGCCTTGGAATGAGGACTCTTTTCGCCCGCATTCTATCACATCCGCGGTGCCGCTGGTCCGCGTAATGTTGCGTGGGAATCGGCTCTTGGGTATCCTGAACCGGTCATGGAATCGACTGCTCCCCAAGCCCTGCGGCTTACCGTCCTTATCTGCAGGCTGTATCTGATCGTGGCGGCCGGCCTTGGTCTCTCGACGCTGCCCCTCCTCGAGCCGGGCAGCCTATGGATCCTGGCTGTCATCCTCGTTCTGCTCGCCGTGCGGCGCATGCGCGGCCGGGAACGCGCCCTGCTCCCCGACGGGCTGCTGGTCCTGCTGCCCTATGCCTGGGCCATGAACGCGACCGGCGCTTTCAAGCCCTGGTGGAGCTGGCTGGTCTATCTGTTCGGGCTCGCGTTTTCCGCCTCGATCGCCACGTTTTACCTGGCCTGGCTCGGAAAGCCGACGTGGCGCACACATGGCCTGGGCATGGGAATCGGCGTTGCGTTCCTGACGTTCTGTCTTGCCAGCACGCTCCTCAGGCAGATTTTCCCGCTTTTCACCCTCTCAAATTACCAGACGGTCCTGATGAGCGGTCTGCTCTTCTTCGGCGGAATCCCTGTCTGTCAGCTGGCGGCCGTCGGCATCGTGTTCCCGGCCGCAACCCCGTTGGCTTCGTCCCCGGAGCCGCGGCTGCCCTGATTCCCCAGGAAGCCGAGCAGGAAGAAAAACAGCATCGCGACTTCCTCGTCGCCGAAATTATACTCGGTCAGGCCCATCGTGAGGAAGGCCGCGAGCAGGGGGAGCATGGTTCCCGCCATCGATTCCGCCCAAGTCGGGGCCCTGCGGCCATATTCCCCCCGGATCCAGAGGAACACTCGGGCCAGGAACCAGCAGAAACAGGTGAACCCGAAAAATCCGGTCATCACCAGCACCTGCATGAACGTGTTGTGGAGATGCCCGTGAACTTCGTTGTGCTGGATATCGAACGAGCGCACCCGGTCCTTGTACAGGGGCTTGACGTTGTTCATGCCCACGCCGAACACGGGATTCGTCTCGAGGATATCGAATCCGATCTGCCAGATGCGCAACCGGAAAAAGTTGTTTTCGAGCGTGAAGCTCTCGAGCCGGCTATGTATTCCGCTTGATATACCCATTGATGCGATGACGCCGATTCCCAGGACCAG
Source organism: Candidatus Ozemibacteraceae bacterium (assembly GCA_036567845.1). Classification (GTDB taxonomy): domain Bacteria; phylum Muiribacteriota; class Ozemobacteria; order Ozemobacterales; family Ozemobacteraceae; genus MWAR01. The sequence goes on from DATCTT010000415.1 coordinate 8,596, forward strand.
CGCGATGGGGAACAGCCTGCGGAAATGCCGGACGAGCAGGATGATGAAACCGACGAGGAATCCCAGCCAGGCACCCCGGGTGAATGAGGTAAGGATGCCGATACCCAGGAAGAAAAACGACAGCAGCATGCCCAGGCGCAGAGGCCGGGAGGGCTCTTCCGTCGTCAGCCAGCCGAGGGCTGTCAGGGCCAGCATCGTCTGGATCTCGCCGAACGTGATGGGGAGGGAGAAAAATCCATAGGTGCGGAACACCCCGGTGTCGAAGTAGATCAGCTTCAGGACCCCGATGACGCTCGAGGCCGCTCCGCAGAACACCATCGCGGCGAGAACGTGCCGGTGCCGGTCGGGGGTGATCCGTGGCCAGAAAGCCATCCAGAAAACGAGGATGATCAGGAACTTGTTCATCTCGATGATCGCCCGCAACGGTTCGACAGCATTGCCGATCGAGAGAAGACCGGCCAGCGCAAAACAGGCGAACGGCGTTTCGAGCGGGGACGGGCGCGGCCCGACCCGCCCCCGGCGCCAGTCGTAAAGAAACCCGAAAAAGGCGATGCCAAGAGATATCTGCGCCGCCGAAATCGAAAAGCTGCAGGTGATGGCATACAGCATCAATCCGATGTACGTTGCTGGGCAGCAGCAGGAAGCCGGCGACGATGCGTCGCGCCCTTCCGGCCCGCCCGGGACGGGAGTCGGTTCGGTAGCCATGGCGCGGCATTATACCACACGCGATACCCTGTCCCCGGGCAAAATTGCCGGCGACCCCGGGAACCCCCGAGGGCCGGTGCGGAATGCGCGATCGAAGATTCCCTGTCTGATCGGAAGATGCCGATGAGGCATTTTTCCGGCCGTTCCGGTATACTGCGGCCATATCCCCTCTGCCGGGCCGGGGAGTTGGCGCGGCCGGAGCGGGAGCGGAATACTTTCCGGCTGGCCGCGGAATCTATGCTATATTCAATGAAATAATATTATATGCTGCATACAGCAAAGGAGTTGGTATGAAACGCAAGACGGTGGCTGTGACGAGGGAAGAGATCCTGGCGCATCTCGAAGAGGTGTTCCGGGTGTCGCTGACGGGCGACGTGTCGTATAACGGGCTCCAGTTCGAGGGGTCCGAGATCGTGACCAAGATCGCCACCGGCGTCGATGCGACGGCCGACTTCATCGGGGCTGCCGTCAGCGCCGGGGCCGACTTCGCCCTCGTGCATCACGGGATCTTCTGGAAGGGCGGCGAGTGGAAGCGGATCGACCGGTTCGCCCGGCGTCTGGTCGGCCTGATGGAGGGCGGGAACCTGAATCTGTATGGTCTGCACCTGCCCCTCGACATGCATCCCGAGTTCGGAAACAACCCCCTGCTTGCCCGCCTCCTCGATGCCGAAGTGGTCGAGCCGTTCGGGGATTTCATGGGGCAGAAGGTTGGTGTTCTCGCCCGCCTGTCACGCCCGCTCACCCCGGCCGCCCTCAGGAAGCGGCTCGAGAAGGCCGTCGGCCCCGTCGCGCACCATCTCGCGTTCGGCTCCGAAAAGATCGAAACGCTTGGAATCGTCTCGGGTGGCGGCTGGAGCAGCGTTTCGGATGCGGCGGTCGCGGCGGGCCGCGTCGATGCCATCGTGACGGGGGAAGTGATCCATCAGGCCGTCCCCCCCTGCCGCGAACGGGGGGTGCACCTGTTCGCCGCCGGCCATTACGCCACCGAGACCTTCGGCGTCCGCGCCACGGGTGAGGCTTTGGCTCGCAAGTTCGGCCTCGAGCACGTCTTCATCGATCTCCCGACGGGCCTCTGAGAAGGAAATAAAGACAACGATCCGCAGATGACGCGGAGGCACAGAGGGGACCTGCGGCGTGAATCTTGTTGAACATGTTGCCGTGTTCAAGAGCCTGCCTGCGCCGAAGAGGGAAGAGTCCAAACGGAATCTTCAACCTCTGTTTCTCCGTGCCTGGTATGTTCTCTTCTGAACATTCGTTGTCCTTGAAGTCTCGGGCCATCACCTTGGAAAACGGCTTCATCACGGAGAGCACAAAGGGCACAGAGGTTTCACGGAGGAAAAAGAAATCTCTGTGAGACCTCTGTGCTCATCGTATGCTCTGTGATGAGCGGTTTCCTCGACTTCGGTCCTGAAATTCTTGATTTTTTAACGAAGAATCTCTGTGGTTCGTTGAAGGAACTCAGGAATGTTTCTGCATCTCGCCCGAGACGGGGCGGTCTTCGATGCCGAGATGGCCTTCGATGGCATACTCGAGATACGAAGCCAGATCACGGTCTTCGAGATTCTTGATCAGGTCCAGGTGCTTGCCATTGGTCAGGATCGCGTGGAGGGAGTAGGTCGTCGTCGTTCCGTTCTTCGAGTGCGACTTTTCACTCCGGCAGTACAGCTGATCGAGCTCGCCGACCGGCACGAGGATGTTGCCGAATCCCCAGGAAAACGGGGCGTGGCGGATGCCCAGAGCCCCCCGGCTCACCGAGACGGTCGTGGTGTTGAAGAGACCGCACAGTACGGCATACGTGATCGCCACGCCCACGGCAAGATGGGCGATCGGGAACAGCAGCATGATGAACTTCTCGGGACCGGACACGAAGATCGCCGCGCTGTACCAGAAGACGAGGAACGAATCCCACGCGATCGCGAAAAACATCAGGAACAGGATCGATGGCCTGAACCATTTGTACCGGATGTGGAGCGTGTCGCCAATGACTGCGGCTTGCAGGTTCGCCGGCATTGGCGGCGGCTCCGCCCCGCGTTTCGCGGCGGGATGACCGGAAACCGGTGCTCCGCCCTCGCCGAAGGAAAACACCTCGTTGCAGGACTTGCACTTGGCGATCAGCCGGACGATGTTGACATCGCTCGACGGGACCGGGGAACCGCAATACGGGCAGTTCATCGAACCAACCCTCCTCTCCATTTCATCATCGAGATCCAGGGATCGTCACCACAGAGACACCGAGGCACAGAGATACGAAGAGCGTTTCACCACAAAGGTCTCCGTCTTCGGCGGTTTTGGGCGTTTCGCGATGCGTCCGGAACACAGCTTTATCTGCGCCATTTGTGGATCTGTCTCCATGTCTCTGTGACTCTGTGGCACGTTGCCTTTCCAGATAGGAAACACGGATGCATTCAGCGGAGGCCTTTTTCGAGGGTGGCGGCCAGGTCGGCGGCGCGGATGTCACCCACGATCCGGAGCTCTTCGCGCTCGGAGCCGTCAGGGCGGAGCAGGAGCAGGGTCGGCAGGCCGATGATCGCGTGTTTCTTCAGAAGTTCGGCCGCTTCCCCTTCGTTTCTCGTCGCGTCGATGCGCACCAATACATAGTTCGCCAGCAGAGGCGCCACATCGCGATGGGGAAACACCGATTCCTCGAGTTCCCGGCAGATCGAGCACCAGTCGGCCCGGAAATCCACGAACAGCGGCCGGTTGCTCTTTCGGGCCTCGGCGAGCGCATCGGGAAGATGCGAGTGCCAGCGCGGGAAGATGCCTTCGGGCGTCATCGTCATGCCGGTCGCCAGCGCGCGATCGGGCGCGGGAACGGGGAAGCAGAGGCCCCCCCAGCGGGCAGCCGAACTCACGGCAAAGGCGCATGCCACGACAAGACCGACGACGGCGATGCTCTTGCGGACGCGCTCGCCGAGAGGGGCCTCGGGCGTGGGCGGCGCGAAAAGCCCCATGAAGCCGGCGAATGCCGCCATCAGCAGAGCGACGCCCAGATCCCCGATTGGGGCACCGACGAGCGGCCGCACGAAATACAGGGCGGCGCCGAGCAGGAGGAAGCCGTAGAACTCCTTCACCCGGTTCATCCATTCCCCGGCCCGGGGAAGCGCATTGATGGCCCCCGAGAAAGTGCCCAGGACGATCAGAAGCATGCCCATGCCCCAGGAGAAGGCCAGGAGCAGCATGAACCCGAACAGCGCGCTTCCCGTCGAGGCGATGAAGGCGAGGATGCCGGCGAGCGGCGCGGCGACACAGGGGGAAGCCATGAGGCCCGAGACCATGCCGGTCACGAACACGCCGGCCATGCCGACGCTTTTGAAGCCTGCAAATCGCTGACGAACGGTGTCGGGCACCTGGAGCAGGAACAGGTCGAACATCGAGAGGGCGAGCAGGGCGAAAATGACCGCCATCGCCCCCTGGAACCAGGCGCCCTGGATGAAGCCGCGCAGATGGGCGCCGAAACTTGCCACGGCGAGCCCCAGCAGCGCATAGGTGAGGGAAAGTCCGGCGACATAGAAGAGCGACAGGAGAAAGCCTCGGCCGAATGAGCGGTTCTCGTCCCGGCTGCCGATGATCGAGAGGGTGATCGGAACCATCGGATACACGCACGGGGTGAGGCTGACGAGCAGACCGCCGAGAAATGCGAGCAGCATGGCGGCAAGAAGACCTCGTTCCCGGATCGTCCGGGCGAAATCCACCGCGCCTCCCGGAGTCGAAACGCTGCCCATGGTGGTTGCTTGCCCGGAGGCGGGGGGCGAGGCGGAGGCTGCGTCCGACCGTGTGGCAGGGGCGCCAGCAGCGGGGGCTTGGTCCGGAGTTGGGCTGGCAATCTGCGAAAGAGGCCAGGACCAGGTCCAGGTGTCGGGCATGAAACAGGTCATCGTCGAGCAGCCCTGATACCCCAGCTCGAGGCGGGCTTCGGTGGCGACAGAGGCGGGCGCCAGCCGGATGCCGAGCAGCCACCTCCCTGCATCGTAAATCTCGATCTCGCCGGGACCGAAGGGGTCCTGTTTGCGATGCCCCGAGGGCAGCTCCAGACGAGGTTTCCCGGTGTCAGCAGCCACCGAAAGCCGGTCGCGATACAGCACGTGCCCTTCCGCCACGGTTGCCGTGACCGTGCCGACGAGTTCCCCCGTTTCGGCCTTACCGGTGGGCCCGGTAACGGTGAAGGTGAACGGCCCGGCATGCAGGGGCGTGAGAGCCACCCCAAGGAGCAAAACTGTCAGCAGCAGGGCGTGTGCGCACCGCCGTGCACGAACTCGCCCGCTCGCTTCGGCGCGTCCTGCCCGTCGCGGCACAGGAGCCGGCAGGGTCATCACTTGGGTGGGTATCCCACGAGGGTCAGCGCGCGCTTCGCGGCGTCGGCAGCGGCCTGGTCGGCAGCCTCGAAGGTTACGATTTTGCCGGCCAGATCGACCTCGACACCCGAGATGTCGTCTACCATGAGCAGGGCCTTCGCGACGCTTTCGACACAGCCTTCACACTTGATCTTTTCGATCGTCCAGTTGATTTTCATAGTCCTTGCTATCCTTTCTTCAGCGGCCCCATTTCATTTTCTGGCGCAACACCTGGAAAAAGTTTCGTGACTCGAACGCGACGATCCGGGCCGTCTCGGTGGCGCGCGAGACCTGGACCTCGTCCCCGGTTTGGAGGCCGAAACCCTCCTGGCCGTCCAGGACGAGGTCGATTGTCGAGTGGGTGGCGGACACCTTCGCGGAGAGGACCTCCTGATCCGAGGTGATGACCGGCCGGGCGTTCAGGGTGTGGGAATGGAGGGGGCAGATCAGCAGCGCATTCACCCAGGGCGGCACGATCGGGCCGCCGGCCGAGAGAGCGTAAGCGGTCGAGCCGGTTGGTGTCGAGAACAGCACGCCGTCCCCCCGGAACGAGGTGATGTAGGTTTCCGAGATCGATACATCGATGTCGATCACGCGCAGGATCGGCCCTTTGACGATGACCGCATCGTTGAGGGCGATGCCCCGGAACACCTCGTGCCCGTTTCTGGACACGACGGCGCGCAGCATCATCCGATTCTCGATGCGGTAATGGCCCAGCCGGAGACGGTCGAGGATCGCTTCGGCACGGCGGGCGTCGCC
>DATCTT010000416.1:0-50349 GCA_036567845.1 Candidatus Ozemibacteraceae bacterium
TATCTGTTGCGACGTCTCCGGGGGATTTCCAGCTGGAACGAACTTACCATCCTCCTGAACGGGGCCATCGGCCTTTGTTCCTACCTTATCCCCAGGAAAGCCGGAGCACCTTCATGAGCCGCATTGCCCTGGTTTCGGTCCCTACCATGACCGAGTCGTATCATTCGCTTCAGTATTTCATCGCCATCCCCTACCCCGTCAGTTTTCTGACGATGGCCGCCACCCTCGAACAGGCGGGCCACGAGGTGCTGCTGTATGACGCGGAAGCCCGGGGCAGCGATTTTGCGAAAACCGTCGCGGATGTTCTTTCCTTCGACCCCGACGTGGTCGGCGTGACGGCCATGACCCCGACCGTCATGCAGGCCGGCCGCTTCTGTGATGCCATCAAAGCCGTTCGTCCGACGACACGCATCGTCCTGGGCGGCGTGCATGCCACAGCCCTTCCCGAACGGACGCTCGCAGAGTTTCCCGCCGTCGATGCCATTGTGAAAGGGGAAGGGGAGTATATCCTTCCCCAACTCGTCGGAGCCTGGGGGGTAGGCACCCCGCTCGATGAGATTCCGGGCCTCTCCTGGCGAGAATCCGGCGGTGTGCGGAGCACGCCCCAGCCGCCGCCGATACGGCCTCTCGATGAGCTCCCCCTGCCGGCCTATCATCTGCTCGATGGGCAGCGGTATCGTTCCTATGGCTGGAACGCCTGGAACGCCGGCGTGCGCAGCCCGATGGCATCGATCTTCACCTCGCGGGGCTGTTACCGACAATGCACCTTCTGCGCCTCCGGGACAACGCTCGGCCACGGCATCCGCTACCACGGCGTCGACCGTGTCCTCGAGGAGATCGACCAGCTCGTTCATCGGCATCACATCCGGATTCTCTATATCAATGACGATACTTTCGCCGCTCACCCGAAACGCGCCGCGGCGATCTGTGAGGGCATCATCAAACGGGGTTACAACCTCAGCATCATGATTTCCGCCCGATGCGACGAGGCCGATCCCGAGCTGTTCAAGCTCATGCACCGGGCCGGGGTCGACTGGTGCTTTTTCGGCATCGAAAGCGGGAATCAGCAGGTACTGGACCGCGTCAACAAAGGAATCACCCTCGAACAGATCGACACGGCCCTCCGTATCGCCGGCCGGGCGGGTATTCATATCGGTGGAAATTTTATTCTGGGCCTGCCCGGGGAGACAGCGGAAACGATCCGTGAAACCATCCGGCTCGCCCTCCGCTACCCCATGGAGTATGCCTCGTTCGCCATCTGCCTTCCGTTCCCGGGCTCGGCACTCTACGAGCAGATCAAAGACCGGCCCGACCTCCCGGACTGGTCCGGTTTCCGGCTGACGAACGCCAGGCCCATTCCCCTTGGGGAATTATCGCCGGAAGAGCTGCAGGCCTGGAGATTCCGGGCAACCCTCTCCTTCTTTGCCCGCCCCTCGTATCTGCTGCGCCTGCTCAAACGGTTTAACCGGCGGGTCATCATCGAGGATTTCGCCCGCATGGGCCTGGATGTTCTCTGGGAGAGGCTGCAGAAGCGGTATTAGCCGTTCCGCCGGGGTCACTCCACCCGGATCGTGCCACCACTCTCGACGGCCGTATCGGATACCGTCACGGACCTCAGAGCCAGGGCTCCTGCCCGGACGACGCCGACCTCATACTGACGTTCGGTTTTGACCCCGCCAGAGGTGAAATCCGTGGTGTACGGCACGGTGAGCCGGAACGTGCCCGAAGCATCCGCCACCGTTTCCCGAATATAGGGCCAGACGGTCTGGCCGAACTTGATACGCAACCCGACACGGACGCGCGTCCCGGGGTCTCCCATACCGGTAAGAACGGCGCCGGGAACGGCTTCCGCGATTTTCACATTTGCATCCTTGCCGTTCGTTCCATCCCCTGATACAAAAACGATCCGGAAATGATTCGCCGGGGAGTCATCCGTTCCGAACTTCATCAGACCCAGGGATCCATATAACCAGAAATACAGACTCTTCCAGGTATCCTCGGTATTTCCCAGGGACGTGTTGCCGCTCAGATCGAAATCGACCGCGTCCCCACCCTCGTCGGCAACTCCCTTCAGGTATCTGAAATACTCTTCATCGCAGGGGAAGGCCGTCAAATAGAGAAACCGCAGCTTGTTATCCCTGCAGTACCGGTATGCTTCGGCTTCATTCCGGGCAAAAAACACCTTTGCCATCGTCTTGAATCCGATCAGAGTGTTGCTGACCGCTACCGGGCGGCGGGCCAAGTAGGCAAGAGCGTTTCCCTGGTCCCAGAAGCTGACGACACCGTATTCCGGCTGCCGCTCGTCGGCATAGCCCGACGTTTCCGGTGTCTTGTCGCGGAGCCAGGTCATGGCCTGCATCGAGGTTTTGGCGACGGCATTTCGAACCGATACGACTCCGAAGGAGATGCCGGCGTGAATCATCAGGAAGGGAAAAAGGAGCGCTGCCAGGACGGCACGGGATTCTTTCCCCGCTCCTCGCCTGACGAGGGAATACAGCTCATACAAGGCAATTCCTGTCAGGAAAGGCAAACCCGGCGCCAGCCACCGTGAAAAACGGATCTGATAGAGCGAAAGCAGATAGGCGACGAGGCTAAACTCCAGAATCAGACGGCCGGGCCAGTTTCCACGGCGTCTCAGGCAGGACAGCATCGGCAGAAGCACAAACAGGGGATACACACCCCAGTAGGCCAACTGGAGGGTGAGCTGTGAATGGATGGCAGCCAGTTTCCCGATCTCAAGAACCGGCCGCATCTCGGCGATCGTCCGGATGACCCTGCTCTTTTTCGCAAAAAAATCCCCAGCCTTTTCAAGAGCTACCGGATAGATGACCTGAACAAGGAGAAGACCGGCAGCGGCAATGACGAGGGCAAGCCCCAAGCGTGCCGCTGCACGGCGCGGCCAGTACCGTTCCAGTCCGAGCAGAAGATGGGAAAAACCGCCCGCAAGGCCCGTGAGTACGACCTGAACCCATCCGAAACCCGAAAAAGGGGTGAGCGCCGCCGTCTCTGGATATTTGAGGAGATACAGGGCCATGACGCCGGCCCCAATCAGCATCGTTCCGGAATAATATTCACAGAACAATACGACCGTCTCCACAGAGGCGATCCATCTGGCCAGAAGGAGTCCCAGCATGAGGGCAACGAACTGGGGACTCCCGCTCCAGGTTCCCATGAAGACAGCCATGATAAAGCCGCCGGCGATCACAAAATCGGCACGTCTCTCTGTGCAAAACCAGTCTCCGAGTATCAGCCAGAGACCGATACAGAGAACTTCCGCCCAGTGGTGATCGAGCTGAAAATAATCAAACGTCGCAAAATGGGAAAACCCCGGCAAGGATGCAAACGCAGTCAAGACAACGAGAACCGTGGGTACCCTCCGGCGGATGAGGGAGGCGACCAGGGCCACCTGCAGGCTCATTCCGGCAATGGGCGGGAGAAAAGCCAGGAGGGATTCCACCCGGAAACCTTCACCGCCATGAAACAGATGGCAGAGAAGAGAAATTCTATACAAAAATTCCCTATATAACGGGGAGATCTGAACATGCTGGGGATTCGGATACGACATATACAGATCGCGCATCAACTGCTTGCCCTGCAAGAGGGACTGTTCGAGCCATCGGAGATAGAGAAGGGAATCAGGGTCGAGAACCGGGTAGATGCCGAACCAGGGCCAGTTCACCTCGATACGGCCCAGACTCCAGACGAAGCTCGTGAATACCAGGACGGCCGCAATGGGCCAGACGGTTTTCCCCGAAAAGCGATGGGTGGGTGATGGCGCAGAAGAGTGCGCTGCGTTTGGCAGAGGAGACATGGAGGAATTATGACATTCCGGGGATCGCACCACAATATGAATTATTCTACTTGATCTTTCCCTTGACCTTGCCGATGCATTTACCTATATTGCCTACAAGTCGGCCAAGGGGACATCCCGAGGCCTGAGCCAGGGAGGAAGTATGAAATCCTGTCGATTGCACAAGAGCAGCGGTTTCACATTGATGGAAATCATGGTTGTCATCATCGTCATCGCCGTGCTTGCGTCGGTCGCAGGCCCGATGATCGGCAGCATCACGGATCAGGGCCGCGCATCTGCCACCAAATCAAAACTCTCCTCCCTGAAGAGCGCCATCATGGCCTACAACAGTGACATCGGCCGGTATCCGTTCTGGGGGATGCCGACGCAGACCACGACGAGCAGTCTGTATAACTCTGATGCCCAGAACCTCTTTGGTGATCTTTCGAACGAGAACGTCCTCACCGACAATGCCTACGGAGCTTCCGTGTTCAATGTCACCAACTATGCCTCTAAAAAGTGGAAGGGGCCGTACATGGATTCAGAGCCGTCGGACTTCATGTATGACTCGTGGGGCACGAAGATCAAATATTACCATTTCAACAAGGGTATCTGGCTTCATGCTGCCGGCTCCGACCAGGCATTCAACACCCCTGGCGATGCCACCAAGCAGGGATATGAAGGCGATGATATCGTTCTCTCGATTGCCCGTTTGAAATTCTGATCGCAGCTTTCAAAAAAGCGCATCGCCGAGATGCGCTTTTTTTCTTTCCGTTCTCTCGCTCCTGCCTGAACCGGCCTCCACGTTCGTGGTAGACTGGAGTGAGAACCATGTGAACATCAGGCAATTTTACCAGGAAAAATTCCCGGACGGCGGACAATGGCGGAAAAAAAGAGTTTCGAGCCTTTTGTAGCGGTTGATATCGGCGCGTTTTCGCTCAAATTCATCTATGTCGAACGAGACAGCGACGGCAACCCGACGTTGAAAACCGTCGCGCATCTGCCGATTCCCGCGTTCACGCATCTTCTCACGCCGGAAGAAAAAGAGAAGATGAGCCGTGACGACATCGAAAAGGATGCGGTTACCAAGCTCCAGAAGTTCCTGACCAAGCATCTCACGGAGCTTCTGTATGACAATCAGATCCAGACGAAGCGGGCCATCACCCTTGCCTCGGGAAGGTCGGTCACGATCAGGTATTTCGAGATCCCCCCCACTCCCGAAAAAGAGGCATTCACCGTCGCTGTCCAGGCCGAAGCGGCAAAGCAGATGCCGTTTTCTATGGAAAACGCGGTTCTGGGCTTCTCGAAAATCGGTGAATCGGTCAAGGACGACAAAGCTCTCGCCCAGGTCATGGTTGCCGCTCTCCAGAAGGACATCGTCCAGCTCATCACGGATAATCTCAAGGGCGGTGGAATGTCGAACGAGGGGATCCTCACGCTGCCCCAGGCCCTCGAACTGGCGCTCAAGTCCCAGCTGACCCCGCCAGCCGGCAAGGAGCTCAAAGTTGCCGTCGTCCACTGCGGCCACAAGACGACCTCCGTGATGATCTACAAGAACGGCGTTCTGAACTTCTATCGCGACATCAACATGGGGGGCGAGACGATCACCGAGGCCATCTATGCCGGTGGAGAACTTGACGGGGCCAAAATCGAGTTCAAAAATCTCGACGAGGCAATCGAGCTCAAGCACCGGATCGGAATCCTGCCGCCCGATGAGATCCAGAACCTGAAAGGTCCGGAAAAATTCGCCGCCCAGCAGATTTTTACGAGCGTCGAAAAAATATTTCAGCATATCCAATTATCGATCAGTTTTTACATTTCCCAGCTCGGGGAGAGTGGGATCGACCGCGCCATTCTTTCCGGCGGCTCGGCGGCGATGAAGAATTTCAAAGAGTTCATTCAGGAAAGCCTCGAGATTCCCGTCGATTTGGCAAACCCCTTCAAGACCCTTCCGGCGGAAGGCATCAACTATCCTGCGGACAAGCTCACCACCGAGGCGCCCCAGTTCGCGGCCCCGGTGGGCGTGGCCATGTATGATGGAAATCCGGATGTCATCAATTTCATCGATATCCTGTTTCCCAACCGTCACACGCAATCCATCGATCTCTCGAAGGTCAGCTCGAAGTTCGGAGCAGGATTCATCCAGAAGCTGGGTATCACCAACCTTGAGCTCGACGAAAAGAAAATCCGCATCATCGCCGGACTTCTCGGAGTGCTGCTGCTGCTCGTCCTTCTGTTTCCGGTCGTGAAAATCCGACAGGACGTCACCGCCGTTCAACAGGAGTACAAGAAGCTGAACAGCAAGCTGAGTGAATTGAAATCCTCCCAGAACGAGGTCACGGACCTGCTTGCCGAGAAAGAACGGCTTTCGAAAGAAGTCGGCTTCCCCGACGAAGTCAAGAAGCTCCGGTTCCCGAACTCCGAGATTCTCCTCGAGATCGCCAGTATCACCCCCAAACAGATTTTCATCACCGACATGACCATCACCCGACAGGGCGATCAGCCGACGTTCAAACTTTCTGGCCAAACCGACTCTTCAGACCGGGTTTTCGAATATATCCGGGACTTCGAATCATCAACCTATCTCAAGAACCCTTCCATCGAGTCCACCGAGGAAGTGCCGATCGATGACAAACAATATTTCATCAAATTCGTTCTTTCGGGGAAAATCGTGATTCCCGTGCCCGTCGAGTCAAAACCGGAAGCGGCGGGCACGGAAGGGCCGCCACCACCGGAAGGGAACTGATATGGCAGAAGAATTCAAACTCCAGGAATGGATCGCGAAGGCGAAAGAAGACCCGAAGCTGGCCGCGCAGCCGGTCGTCATCCTCGCTGCGATCGTTTTCCTCGGCTGGAAGTTCCTGTATTCGCCGCAACAACTCATCTACGAGAAGGAGATGAAGAAGAACAAGGGCGTCCAGAACGAGATCAAGGGCCTCGAGTCGGCGGTCGCCAACATCGAGGAGATCAAGATCGAAGTGAATGATCTGAAACAGAGCCGCCTCGCCGCGGAAGAGCTGTGCTACAAGAAAATGGAAGCCCCGCAATTTCTTCAGGACCTGCGCAAACTGGCCAAGCAGGCAGGTCTAGACCTGAAGAGCATCAATCCGCAGCCTCCCGTCGCCCGGTCCTTCGAGACCGTCTCGTTTGAGGAGTATCCCGTGAAGATCTCATTCACCGGCGATTTTGTGCAACTCGGCACCTTCCTGCGCATCCTCGAGAAGCACAAGAAAATCATTTCGATCTCGCTGCCACAACTGACTCCCGACGCGAGCGGCACCTTCAAGTTCGATCTGGTCCCCACCACCGTGCTTCTTCTCGAGCAGAAAGCGCCCCCGCCGACGGATGCGCCGCCCCCGGAAGGAGGCTGAGTCCGGCACATGGGCAAACGGATGTTCTTCCTGAGCCTCCTCATTCTTTCGATCGCGATGGGGGCCCAGTTCTATAAAAACCGCCCCAAAACGGCGCCCAAAAAGCCGAAAAGGCCAGCCGCCGCCGTCAACCTCGACGACCTCGATCTCCGTCAACCCGGCCCGGGAGGCGAGGATGAGCCCGGCAAGGAGATCGCATCGGGCACCGACGAGATCGCCAGCGGAACACCGGATGTGATCGCTTCGGGGACGGCGTCGGGCCCTACAGGACTTGCCTCGGGCACCGAGCAGCCCCACGAGGTTGCCGAGGCGACGGGCTCCACCGAGATCAGCGACCCGGTCCTATTCGCCTTTGCCAATCTCAAACGCAGCCCGTTCGAGCCCTCCCCCTTCGCCAAGCTGATCGAACAGGCCCAGGCATCTGCTGCCGCCGCTCTTGCCGCTGATCCCGTGAAGGCGAGCAAAACGAAGCCGACCGAGGTGCTCAATGCGCCCTTCGGTGGAACGATCGAAACCGAGCATGCCCTCGTCGCTGTCATCGACAAGCGGCTGTATCGTGTCGGTGATCAGTTTCAGGGCAAAACGATCCGGAAAATCGAAAAAACCCACATCACCCTCGATGACCCCGCAAAAATCTATCTCCTGCCCAAGCTGGGCGTGACCATCACGATCTCGAGCGACACGGTTTCCGTCACCGACGATTTCATGCGAAAATCCACCCCGTAACACAACGTCGATTGTTGCCGATATAGGGAGCATGACGCAGTGCATGCGGCAACACCGCTTTCTGTTTCTGATTTCTCTGATGAGCCTGGTCTTCCTGACCGGCTGCATTGAGAAAACCGTCTATCCCGCCGTCATTCTCACCGTGACGACCGTCACACCGGATCCCATCACCGCGACCTACAAGATCGACGCGAGCGGCACGCTCCGACTGACGACGACGCCACTTACCGTGACGCTCCGCGCCGAGACAGGCGTGCCATCAAACATCAAAAAATATACCATAACCTACCAATCCCGCATCGGCGATCCCCTTCCTGAGATTACGGTCGAGGACATGCCGTTCGAAACCCATCTTGCCCCCAGTGCCGATACCGCCGTCACGTTCAACGTCTATACCCTTCAGGTGGCAAGTCTGCTTTTGACGACCTCCTCGGATATCGCTCCCCTGCGCGCAGCCATCACGATGTATATCGAGGATGCAAACGGCAACGAAGTCATCAAGGAAGCGCACTGCCAGCTGGCCTTCCCGCTGCCTGAGGAAACAACGACGAATTAAACTGGCGGAACCCTCCCAAACTGCCGATATCTGATCTCTGAGGAGATATTTCATTGACGCTGATCAGATGCCGGAAACTGGTGTTTGCCGCCCTGCTCGCCGCCCTGCTGCTCGAAGCAATGCCGCAGCCGGTCGTGGAAGCGGGTTCGCGCCGGTCGTCGACACGTCCGGAAGGAAGCTGGCAGCCCATTCCCCGTGCCTCCTTGAGGCAGCCGTCCATCAAAGCCCCTTCGGCCAACGGATCTACAGCCTCCCCGATTTCCCCGACGTTTCCGACCGTGAGCCAGCCGGCCATCGCTCCTTCAGCGCCAGGCTTCTCCTCGCATCCCTCATCGCGCAGCATGGGCTGGGTTGACATGGGAAATGGCGCGCGCATGCGTGCCGCAAGCCGCCGTCCTGCACCGGACGAGATCACGCCCGATGCGCTTTCGCTGGTTCCCGACTCCCCGGCCGATCCACCGTTTCCCCTTTCGCAGATGGCAGCGGCAACAGCCGCTCCCGCGCCTGCACCCTCCCCCCAGATGACGGGCTCTCCGGCACAGGCCGGTGCGGGAGCTCCGGTTACAGGAGCCCTTCCCCTGGGCCTCGTTCCACCGTCCCTGGCGGCGCAGGGTTCGACCACGCTCGCCCCGAAATCCGCGAAGATGTCGGCAGAACTCAAGCTGCCGGCCGGCATGAATATGTCGATCCGGTCCCTCGATTTCCGTCAGACGGATGTCCAGGACGCCCTGCGCTCCCTCGCGACTCTCGTCAACCTGAACCTGATGCTGGCGAACGATATCCAGGGCAATGTTACGGTGCTGTTCAGCGACGTCACAGTCGAAGAGGCCTTCAACACCCTGTTGCGCAGCTTCAATCTCGGTTTTTCCTGGGACGGAACGATCCTGCGCATTTTCAAGTCCGAGAATGCGCCGCTGATGACGAAGATCTTCCCCATCCGCAACACCAATGCGACGGCCATCAAGCCGGTCATCGACCCCAAGCTCACTGCCGCACGCGGAAGCTGCGAGGTCGACACCCGCACGAACTCGCTCGTGATCACCGACACAGCGGCCAAGATCGCCGACTTCGACACGTTCATCCCCCAGCTCGATATCGGGGAGGCCGAAGTCGACGTGACGGCCCGACCTGTCACGGAAGTGTTCTACCTCGATTACATCGATGCCAGCGTTCTGAGTGAGCCAATCAAGACCGTCGCACCGAACGCCACCACCCAGGCGTTCAGCTCGAGCCAGGCCTCCCAGGCGGGCGCGGCGGGGGGCACCTCTGGAACCGGCCGGCAGGACATGATGATCATCACCGACACACCGAACAATCTCGAACGGATCCGCGAGATCATCGAGAAACTCGATATCGCGCCCCTCCAGGTGACGATCAATGCGCATATCTATGAAATCGATCTGAACGAGGAAGAGCGGTTGGGCATCAACTGGCAGAAGCAAATTCCGATTCCGGGTACAAGCGAAAACGTGTTCGACATGTCCATCTCGCCCGAAGAATCGACCGCAGGCGGAACCGGCGTCTTCCGGTTCGGCAGCCTGACCGTGAACCAGTTCCGCGCCCTGCTTGCCATGCTGAAAACGCATACCTTCGCCAAGGTCCTCAGCAACCCCGTCATCACGACGCTGAACAATCGCAAGGCAAATATCACGGTCGGCCAGTCGATCCCGTATGTTTCGGCCTCCCAGGTGAACGCACAGACAGGGAACGTGACGAACACCGTCCAGACGGCCAACGCGAACATCACTCTCGACGTCACCCCTTCCGTGACGGGAAATGACGAGGTGTTCCTGGACATCACCCCGACCATCAGCAGCGTCCTCGGCTTCACATCGCTCGGCGGCAACTCGACGCCCAATCTCAGCAACCGAACGGCCCAGACCCAGGTCATCGTCAAGAACGATCACACGATCGTCATCGGCGGCATGATCAAGACCGACAAAAGCGACTCGATATCGAAGGTGCCATTCCTCGGCGAGCTGCCCGGCATCGGCAAGCTGTTTCAGAAGAAGACCGTGAAGGAAACGCGCACCGAGCTGATCATCTTCATCACGCCGCACATCGTCCGCCCGGCCGTGAAGTCCCCGCTCGCCGTTAAAAACGGCTCCACCCCGCGCATCAGCATGCAGTGAGCCGGCCACCGTTATAACGTATAATATCCGGCGGTAACGACACCGACCATTCCAGGAATCAGGCGGACGCATTTTCCCCCGTCCATCCGGATGCGTCACCCGCATGCATCAGACCCCGAGGCACAGCACCCCGCCACAGGGGGCAACGCGGTTATTCCCGGTACAGCCTGTTGATCAGTCGGTGGGAAACTCCGGATACGGCTCGTCATCGGGATGTTCGGAGGAGGTAGCTCCCTCCTCCGAAACCAGAGGCTTGAGAGAGACCCTGTAGGGTTTTCCCGAAGGTTCGGCGTAGGCGATCTCGATCGTGTCCATATAGCCCTCGGCCGAGCAGGCAAGCTGATGATACGTCGCAGAGACCCGGGGCAGCCTGAAACTCCCGTCCGCCGCCGAGATCACCGCGCGGCCGTCGATCCGCACTCTCGCTCCTTCGATCGGCTGGCCGGACTCGGCATCGACAACGCTTCCCTCGAAGACGACCTGGATCGGCTTGAGCTGCAAGACCAGGGGTGCATCGCGGAACCCGGCCCGATGCTTGAGTGACAGCGCCTCGTATCCCTCCGCATACGCCGTCACATCGCTAATCGAGTCCTGGGGCATCACGAACCGGAACGTGCCATCCTTCGCGGTCGAATAATCGCGGTTTCCAATGAGCACCGTGGCTCCGCCGATCGGCCGCCGTGTCAGACTGTCCAGCACGCACCCGACCACTGCCGTGAGCCCTTCCCCAACGGGCTCGGTCGCGGAAGGGGGCACAGAAACGGGCTTCGCGCGAACGACAGCGCTCTGTCCCTCATCTCCTGCGTCCTGCGGAGGTGGCTCCTGAATGGGGGTTGCACATCGGATCGGCGCCGGTGTAGAAGCCGGCGATTCCGAACCGGCTGGTGGAACCGTTTTCCGGCGCATTTTTGCACAGAGCGCCTCGAGATGGGCATCAAGCCGGTTCCGCACGGCATCGGGAGCATCCCCCGACGATCCCTTCCGTTCGGGCTCCGCGGGAGAGGCTGAGGCACGCCGGTTCTGGATGGCGGCAACCGGGTCGCGCCGGATCGCCAGGAACCAGACACGTCCCTTCGCCGGGGTGACCTCGACCTGAGGCACCGACCATTCGGCCGCTGCTAGGTGCAGACGGCCGCCAGACCGGCGCTCCGTCCAGGGAATCATCATGGTCTCGGGAACCTGCCGCCAGATGCCGCCCGCCCAGCAGTATCGCAGATCACGCCGGGACAGGTCGCCGATCGCCGGCTTCAGGGTGATGTGAATTCCTTCGGGGGACGATTCGAGCAGGGCCACATCCTGGCCGAAATATCCAATAATATCACTTCCTATAGAACGAAGTTCGCCCCCGGTGAGGGGGCGGTCAGGATACAGCCTGGTTCCGCTGAACGCCGTCAGACAGCCGACGCCGTTGAGCCGCGACAGCGCATCTTTCAGCCAGTGGCCGTCGGGAATATCCCCGTATTCCGGAGGCTGGTCCCTCCTGTCCGGTGGCTTCCGGAGACACCCGCGGATGAACTCCTCCAGCCGGGCTGCCGCGAGAATCCCCTCCCCTTTGCTCACCGTCTGGTCGGGCAGGAACCGGCCATCTGAAAACCCTTGCATCAGCCCTGCACCCAGCACGGCCACGCTCAGCTCATCCGCCGGAGCCGTGAAATCGGTGTAGGGCGGCAGGCGGAATGCCCCCAGAATCTCCTCGTTCAGGAGGGGCCGCATCGCGCGCAGTACCCGGGCCCACTCGTTCAGCACATCACGCCGTGTCACGGCACTCGACGATTCGAGAGAGCCCCCTTCGCCCAGAAAGCCGACGACCGCCCCTGCGAGAAACACCGCAAAGACGATCCAGGTGCGGGTGCGCCATGTCGGATGCATCATCTGCTCCATGACGACGTTCGTCCCGTTTTCTCCAGGACGCCGGAGACCCGTGTCGGCGCAGCCGGAACCCCGACCGCCGCGACTCCATCCGGGGATGCGCCGCGCTTCATCGTTTCCGTGCCAACGACGTGGGGACGCAGCAGAATGACCATCTCCGTCTCGTCCTCTTCTCGATCGCGATACTCGGCGGGCTTCACAAGCTTTCGTAGCAGGGGAATCCGGCTGAGCAGGGGGATGGGCTTGCGCGTTTCCCCGTTTTTGCGCCGGATCAGGCCTCCGATGACCACCGTTTCGAGGTTCTTCACCCGCACCCGCGTCTTCACGTTCCGTTTCGCCGTCCAGGGGTGGTTCTCGACCATCTTGACCAGTTCGGTGAAATCGGCGTTCAGATCGAGCGTTACTTCGTTGTCAACATGGATATGCGGCTTGATCGTAAGTTTGATACCGATGTCGTAAGTTGTCCAGTTGTCGGTCGACTGAACACCAAGCTGGGAGCCCGTCGAACCCACCGAGCCCACCGGCAGATAATTGATCACCGAGTTTTTGACCGGAATCTGCTCGGTGATGTCGATCGTCGCCTCCTCCTTGTCCATGCAGCGCAACGTCGGATTGGCCAGGGTCTTCGCCTTCACGATGCTGTTGTCGGCGGAAAAATCCGCTGGCAGCTCGACGGTTGAGGGAATGCTTGTCAGGTTCGCCACGCCAATCGTCGAATTCTGCAGCTTGAGGCCGAGCTTGGTCAGATCCTGGCGATGCACTTCGAGCAGCCGCACCTCGATGATCGTCTGCCGGGTCGCGGGCCGGTCCAGATCTTTCATCAGGGCCAGCGCGCGGTCGACCGAATCCGTCGAACCGGTGACCACGACCGTGTCGGTGCGCTCATCCTTCTGCATCTTGGGTGCGCCCTTCTCTCCGAGCGACTCGTTCGTGAGCTTCATCAGATCGTCGGGTTTCGTGTTGACCGGCCGGAACAGAACTCGCTTCTGGCTCTCCCCGGCCCGCTCCATTTTCCCCTCGAGCGTCTCGACATAACTCTGGACCTGCTCGACGGCCTCCCGGTCGCCAATCACGACGAGATTTCCAAGATCCTCGTCAAGTTTCACACGTTCGAGAATCTCAGGGGTGAAAGCCTTTTCGAGCAGATTGCGGATCTTCTCGAGATCGAACTTCAGAGGCAGCACCCGCACCGCGTTTCCGGCTGCCTTGCGCGCGGCTGCCTGGGTCTGCACCAGCAGGGTCCGGGAATCGATCGCACGCACCATAAGATCATGCAGTCGCAGAAGGGTCTCGAACGCTCTCCGGTAGCTCATCTTATGGAGAAGCACATCGACGGGCTGGTCTTTGGCCTGGCCAACGGATTTATCGAGCACGATATTCAGATTCCCGATCTGTCCGAGAGCCCGTAGAACGTCTCCCAAAGCCAAACCACGTAGATCGGCTCCCTCGATCTGGTCCTGATCGGAGAAGGCAAGCAGAGGATTGCCGGCAAGGGAGACCCAGATTTCGCCATCCTCGATCGAAAGCGTTCCTCCGAGCCGGGTCACGACAGCCGACATGGCTTCGAGCGGGCTGGAGGCGACCGCCTGGACATCGATATACGAGTCGAAGGCATCGCGGAAATGAACATTCATGCCCGCCTGCTTGGCGAGCTCCCGGAGCAGGTTCGACGCCTCAACGCCCTTGAGATTCAGATCGATCGGAGTGACCACCGTAGAGCTCATGATGATCTGAGGCTTCTGCCGAGGCGATGAGACGACCTCCGTCGCTTCTGCCGGGCGGCTCAGTGCCATCCCCGGAGAAGCCGACGGCTCCATCAGGGAATATGGTTTCGGAGACTGAGGATGCGTTCCGGCGGAACGCTCCGGCCGCGCCGCCGTGGCAACACCCGGCTCGAAGCTGACTTCAAGGGTCTCCCCCAGAGTCCGGATCCGGGGAATCGCCAGCTCGCGCAGGAAGAACGTCGCCCGCAGCACTGGAGGCTCCTGGGAAATCTGGGTCAACCGGACGAGCCGGGCAGGTCCTTCCGAAAACGGCATGACAAGAGGGCTCATCGCCAGCCTTCCGCCGAGAATGTCGATGTAGGTCAGCGGCAGGCCGACTTCCTTGCGCAGGGTCGAGGTGACGGTCCCGTCGAACGCGATCAGGAACCGGCCCTGGAGCTTCTCCCCGGCAGAGGATTTCACCTGGGGCGGCGCGAAATCGATCCGTCGGAAGTTGCTCGCAGCGACACTTCCGTTGCCAACGCCGTTCTGGAAGACCAACAGGCTGAAGAACGCGACGACCAGCGCCGGAAGCGCCCTCGTCACGATGGCTTGCAACCTGTCGATGGGTTTCGTCATCGTATGCTTTTCCCCCTTCCACGTCGGCAAAATCCGCCATTTTCCTGAGGGTTTATTCCTTCGCCCCCTTTGACGATAGAATGTATGCAGATACATCCCGGTATTTCCCCGGCGGGCCGTGCGGCGCATGCCCTGCCGGACAGCGAGGCAGTCGAAGCCATGGCGAAAATCATCTCCGCAACCCTGTTCCGGCGAACCATCCAGTCCGTCATCGAGGAGCGCGGCCTGCTTTCTCCCGCGAAGCTCCAGGAGCTGGTTCACCTGACCGAAAAGGAGCATCTGCCCCTCGAACGCCTCCTGATGCGGGAAAAACTGCTTCCCGAACGTGAGACCTATGCCTGTCTCGCCGAAGCAGCCGGCCTCCCCTTCGATGACCTCACCACCTGGCAACCGCCTGAATCGCTCCCGTCGCAGATTATGCCCATCTGCCAACGCGAAAATCTTCTTCCCATCAGACTCTACGAGGGCATTCTTCTCCTGGCGACTGCCAATCCCGCCTCGGCAGGCTCCGCCGAGGGACTGTTGACGGCGATGGGCGTCAGACCCAAATTCGTCGTCAGCCCGCCCGGTCCAATCAAGCGCAACCTCGACAGCCTGCTCGCCGCCGCTGAACAAGAGGATATCGCAGGAGGTATAAGTGACTTAGCCGTTTCGCTCGATATTTCCGCAGCAGAAGCGGATACTCAACCCATTCCAGGCCACCAGCAAGGCGCAGCCCCCATCGAGATCAGCGGTGGCACGGATGCCCCAGCCATCATCCAGCTCGTAAACAAAACCCTGATGCTGGGCGTGAAGCAGGGGGCAAGCGACATTCACGTTGAAACGCTCGAAAAGGGCACACGTGTACGGTTCCGCCTCGACGGCGTGCTGACCGGCCGCCTCGAGCTTTCCGGTCAGGCGGCGGCGGCATTCGTCTCCCGTATTCTGGTCATGGCCGGCCTCGACATCACCGAACGGATCATGCCGCAGGACGGCAGCTTCAAAGTCACCAACGAAGGCCGCACCGTCGAGTTCCGTATCGCCTCGATGCCCGGTCTTTACGGCCAGAACCTCACGCTCCGCCTTTTGTCCGGTCAGGAGCGGCAGGCCATCGATCTGACGAGCATGGGTCTGAGAGCAGATGAAACCGAGATCATCCGGCGCACGATGCGATATCCGCACGGTATGCTGCTCGTTTCGGGCCCTACCGGAAGCGGTAAATCGACAACCCTCTACGCCATCCTCGAAACAATGGCGAGTCCAACATTGAAAATGATCACGATCGAGGACCCCGTCGAACGCCGCATCGCCCAGGTGCAGCAGATCCAGGTGCGCATCAACCGGAACGACCCGGAGCGCTCTCTCACCTTCGCCCGTGGCCTGAGAACGATCCTCCGTCTCGATCCCGACATCATCATGGTCGGTGAAATCCGCGACCGGGAAACGGCGGAAATCGCCGTCCAGGCGAGTCTGACGGGGCACCTGGTGCTGTCGACGGTGCATGCCAACTCCTCGATCGAGACCCTCCGGCGCCTGAACAATATCGGGGTAGATTTTTACCTGCTCATGTCGTCGCTGAATTTGGTTCTCGCGCAGCGGCTGGTCCGCAGACTATGCACCACGTGCCGCGCCCCCCGCGATCTCAGACCTGATGAGATCGAGCTGTTCCGGTCAGGTAAACGCCCCGACCAGCTGTTCGAGGCAAAAGGGTGCAAGCGGTGCATGGGAACCGGGTATCTGGGCCGGGTCGGCCTCTTCGAGTTTCTGCCGATCACGGATGAAATCCGGGATCGCGTTCAGGAAGGCAAACTGAGCGACGGGATGGGAATCATCCGTCAGACGATGCTCAGAACCCTCCGACAGTCCGGTCTCCTCCTCGTCGCCGAGGGTGTCACCGATTTCGTCGAACTGGAGCGTGTCGTCGGACCGTGTCACTGACGCGAACCATCGCGGAGCTTCTCCTCTCGCGGGTCCAGCCGGATCTGATAGAACTGGGCACTCGCTGGTTCCGACTGCTCCGCGGTCGCTGGCAGAGCGGGGAATGGAAGCTGCAATCCGCCGCGGCGGTGCCGGCACCCACCGGTATCCTGTTTTCGAGCCACCTTCCGCTGTGCATCTTCGATGAACTGGCCGTTGCCGATGCCATCAAATCCCTGTATGGCGGGGTTGTTCCACGCGAAACCTACGCAGCACTCGTCCTGCCGGATCAGGCGTTCCATATCGGCACCCTGAACCTCTCCACCGTCATTCTGAAGGCCAATCCGATTGCGGCCCTCGAGCGTGAAGTCCAGAACACCGCCCCGCTTCCCCTCCGGGAGTATCTGTTGAAGTTCGAACTCGGCCAGCAGCACGGGAACCGAAGTCTCGTGCCCTTTTGCGCCATCCTCAAATCCCCTCTGGGAGATCTCGAACGGCTGTTCGACCAGCTCGGAATCCAGCTTCTTTCGATCCAGCCCTCATTCGTTGGGACTGCAGCCCTGTGGCGTCAGATCGATCCGGCGCCTTCCCCCCAGCCGGTCTGTCTTATGCATATCGGAAACGAGGCCACCTCGATCGGCATCATTGCACCGCAAGGACTGAAGCGCATCCAGACGATCCCCGTTGGGGTGTATGATGCCGTGATGCGTCTTTCGAATGCTGTTTCCATCTCGCCGCAAGATGCCGAGTCGGCGCTCCAGAAAGAGCTGATCCTCCTCGACGATCCAACACAGGACGCACAGACAGAGATTCCGGCCTATCAGGCACTCGAAGCCACATTTTCCACTTGGCTCCACAAGCTGTACGGCATTCTTCAGCTCCATGCCGCCGAAGTGCCTGCCGATGTCAGCTACCGGCAGATCGTCCTCTCGGGGGGAGGTGCAGGCTGGAAGAACTTCGACCGGCTCATCGCCGACAACCTCGGCCTGACGGTCATCCGCTTTGAGACCGCCTTCGCCAGCAAGCTTTCTTCAGCCTTTTCCGGGATCGAAGTCCCGGGCGGGCCGCAGGGTTTCATCCCGCTCCTCGGCCATCTGATGCTCCAGCCCTGGAAAATGGATCGCCTCGACAGGGTTGCAGCCGCATGACGACATCCTTCGAGTTTCTGGCCCGGGACTCCCGCCGGATCCATGTAGGGCGGGTCGCCCCGGCGGCGTTCCTGGGTACCTCTTTTGTTGTTCTGCTCACCGGCTGGCTGCTGAGCGGGGCAGCCGACCGAGCCCAGACACGCTACAAGCAGGAGGCCGAAGCGATCGAACAGCGCCAGCAGGAGCTCGCCGCGCAGGCGGCACATCTTGTCCCCTCCTCCGCTCGCCTCGACGAGCTGGAGCGGCGCATCGCCCTCCATAACGAAGCGCTGATCGGCCCCCGCATCGACTGGACCCGCCTCTTCTCCCTCCTCGACGAGGCACTTCCCCCCGAGGCGATCATCACAAACATTGCGAACGCCGTCACGGGCGAACCCGTTTTCAATCCCGGAGATCGCGATTTCAGGCTGACCGTGGCCGTCGAAAATGCCGATGCCATCAACAGGCTGTACATGAACCTCCTCTCAACCCGCTCGTTCGAAGGGCTCAGCTTTACTCCCAAGAACGATGC
Source organism: Candidatus Ozemibacteraceae bacterium (assembly GCA_036567845.1). Classification (GTDB taxonomy): domain Bacteria; phylum Muiribacteriota; class Ozemobacteria; order Ozemobacterales; family Ozemobacteraceae; genus MWAR01. Next base: position 18,342 of record DATCTT010000416.1, read on the forward strand.
AGCCGTCCAGGGCCGCGCCGCAACCCTCGTCGAAATCGTTTTCCGTTTCACGGAGGGCGACTGAGATGGATCGAGGAGACCGCGCCGTGCTGCTGTTTGTTGCCTCCTGCACAGGCATCCTGCTCTTGCTTGCGGGGGGCGCCATTTGGTTTCCCAAGCTCTGGAGCGAACGGCGGCAAAGCCTCGAGATCATGTCCCGGCTCCAGGACAAGCAAACTCTCGAAACCCAAGCCCAGACTTTTTTTAACGACCTGCGCGCCCGGGGAGATCGCTTCAATGCCGAGCTCGCCCGGCTGGAATCGCGCCTCGAGGCCGCCAGTTTCACCCCCCGTCACGAGAATGCGGCCTCCGACTTTGTTGCCGAACTCCAACAGGTCATCACCCCCCCGGGGGTCACCCTGATCACGCTCTCCTACCAATCCAGGATTCTCGAGGACCAGTTTCTCACCCTCCCGTTTGAAGCCCGCTTCGAATGTGACTATCCCGGGCTTCGAAGACTGCTTCAGACGATCGAGACCCATCCGGCTGGCATCTATATCGAGCGCCTCGAGTTTCCGTCATTCGACAATGAGCGGCGCCGGCTCGTCCTGAAACTTTCCTGCAAGGTGAGGTTCAGTCGTGGATAACGAGTGGCTCGAAAAGAACCGGCGAGCTCTTATAGGCATAGCTATTTTTGGCATCCTCCTCCTGCTGAACCTCGTCGTCCGCCTGAACCGGCCCCGACCGGCAGCCGTCCTGCTCACGCCTCCCGGAGCCACGGTCCCGGCCCAGCCGGATGTTTCCGCCGTCTCACCCGCGCCACTGACGGTATCGGTTCCCTCAGCCCCACTGACACCCGTTCAGGTCCCAGCCCCCTCCGATGTCCCGGCTCAGGCTGCGCTTCCGGTCATGATCGACCCAACACAGCCCATCGCCCAACAACTCTCCGGCATCGCGGCCCGTCTCACCGACCTCGAAACCCGCCTCGCAACGCTTGCCGCGCCTCTCACCAGGCCCGTTCCGGGCCGTGCGGCAGTCCCGGAACGGGATCTCTTTCACTGGCCCGGCTCGGTCCCCGTCTCGTCCGGCCCCGTCAGCATCATCGCCTCCGGCGGGGCAGCTCCCGCCCCGAAGACGCAGACCCTGATCTATCTCGGAACGATCACCCGGGGGGAAAAAGCCTTCGTGTTCCTGCGTGTGGATTCCCGTGCCTATCTTCTCGGCGAAAACGCTGACCTCCCCGGAACCCCCTACCGGATCGGCCGGATCAGTAGCACATCTGCTGATATTATATCTGTTGATGGATCAGTCAAGAAAATAAGTCGGGAAACATCTTCTGAAGAAAAGATCAGGAGTATCGCCTCCATCCTAAAAGAGGGAGGAACCTCCTCGACGCTCGAAATGCGTTGGTTGCCACCAGAGAAGCCCGTCACCCAAAGTTCGGAAACCATCCCCGTCTTCGACCTTCCGCATCAGAGCATGTCGGAACTGAATGAGATGACTCCCGCATCAACGTCGCGGTAGAATGGCGGACATGAAGAAATACCGTGTTCGCCTCCGCACCATCAACGGGGAATTGGAAACCCGCGACATTTCGGCCCAGAGCGAGGCCGCAGCCGCCGATCAGATCCGCATGCAGGGCGGAACACCGGAAAACGTCGCCGAAGTTTCCGAGGGCTTCTCGCTGGGCTTTGGGAAAAAGGGCATCCCGCTCGGCGAGCTGTATCACTTCACCCGCCTCTTCGCGACGCTTTCCAAAGCCGGCGTGCCACTCCTCGAGACGCTCGATCTTCTCGCGCAGCGTGCCACGCATCCGGGAATGGGCCAGGTGCTCCGGGAAATCGTCGACAATGTCCGCGGAGGCTCGGGGCTGACAGCCGCCTTCAACATGCAGTCCCACGTTTTCGATCCGACCTACCTCCATCTCATCCAGGTCGGCGAAGAGTCGGGCGAGCTCCCCAAAGTGCTTCTGCGCCTCACCTCGCTCATCCAGAAGCGCATCGAACTGCGCCGGATGATCAAAAAGGCCCTCACCTACCCGCTGCTCGTCATGGGGGTGTCCGGCCTCGTCACCTGGGGCATCCTCACCTATATCGTGCCCCGGTTCAAGGACATCTACGCCCGCTTCGGTGGCGATCTGCCCTGGATGACCAAGATGACGATCGCCCTCAGTGACTTCCTGATCCGGAATGCGCTCCTCACGCTCGCAGCCATACCTGTCGTGATCTTCGGGGTCATGATGCTGCTGCGTACCCCCCGTGGCCGGCGCATCTGGGACCGGGTCCTGCTCGCTCTCCCCCTGGTGGGGCCGATGTTCCATACCTACGAGATCGCCGGGTTCGCCAAGAGCTTTGCGATCCTCATCCACAGCGGGATCACCGTCAGCTCCTCGCTTTCGATCATCACGCCCGCCGTCGATCGCGCCCCCGTTCGTGATGCCGTCGAGAAGGCGGCCGAAGCGATCAAGAGCGGCACGACGATGAGCGAGAGCTTTTACGCGCAGGAACCCTGGCTCCCTGATCTGTTGAATCGCATGATCACGGTCGGGGAAAAGACAGGCAACCTGCCCGAGATGCTCGAACACGTGGCCGAGTATTACGAGGACGAGTTCCATGCGAACGTCGAAACGCTGGCTTCGCTGATCGAGCCAATGCTGATCGTGTTTCTCGGCGTCGTGATCGGAGGCATCGTGGTTTCCCTGTATCTGCCGATCTTCGGCATGGCAAAACTCATCGCCAGGCGCTGAAATGGATGCGACCGAACTTCGCCGTCTCCTGGCGGAGCAGAACCCCAAACTCGCCCGGTATGCCCTTGAGCGGTGGGCCGACGTCTGCCCGAACGATCCCGAGCCGCTGATGGTAGCCCTGCGCTCGTCTGACTCCGGCACGCTCCGGCGTGCGCTCAAACTTGCCTGCATGCATCATCCGAAGGCATGCGCCGCCACGATCGTGGAACTGCTGAACCACCCCGATCACGTGGTGCGGCGCGAAGCCGTTTTGCGGCTCGACCCCGCCATGGGCCCGATCGCGGCTGAAGCCGTCCGGCGCATTTTCGCGACCGACTCCCACCCGCACGTGATCGCGACGGCCGTTGTCGCCGTCGGTCGGTTCAAGCTTGACGGCGAGCTGATCAAGCCCTTCCTGACCCATCCGGACGATCGCGTCCGGGCGAACGCGATCCGGGGCCTGGTCCTGCTCGCCCCGGCCGATCTGCGCACGCTGATCGAACCCCGTCTCCAGGATGCCTCGATGCGGGTCCAGAACGAGGCCATCAAAGCTCTCGCCCCTCTCGTGCGGGAAGACGAGCTCGAAAAGCTGATCCTGCGACGGATATCCGCCACCGATCCGATTGTCCGGGCCTCGACGGCCGACCTGATAGCGAGCCTTCCGCTCTCCCGGAAAATCGCGCATCTCTCGGGAATGCTCGGCGACAAGGAACCTCGTGTCGTCACGGTTGCCGCCCGCTCGCTGGCCAGATTGTCGGATACCCTCGGGCTCCGCGCTATGGCAGAACGGTTTCTCACCACTCCGGACGATGCCATCGCCGACGGGCTCATCGAACCCCTCGCCACGGCTTCTCTCGAAAAACTCGTTTCGCTGGCCGAACGGCACCTTCCTGTGATCACGGCCCCCGAACCCATCGTGCGGCGGCTGCTCCGGATGGCGGCCCAGACCACCGAATGGGAGCTGTTTCTTCCCTGGATTCTCGGAGCCGTTGGGCGCCACGAGAGCGGACTGCGCCTGTCGGCCCTCGAGCTGATGCTGTCCCATGCCGTTTATTTCGCCCCGCATCTGGACGATCTGGTCGGCCAGGGTGAGCGGTTCGGCCCGCCGCGGGAACGCGCCGTGATCGCCCACCTGCGATGGCGCACCGGCCGCATGGACGGCCTCGAAACCCTCAAGACGATGCTGTTCGATCACGCCTCGACAGAGTCCCGGGAAGCCGCCGCCAAAGCCCTGCGAACCGAGTCCGGCATCCTGCCCCGCCAGATCCTGGCGGATGCGCGTCAGGCAGGCATCAGGGAAGCAGCGCCGGAAACGCCCCAGGAGACGCCCCGGATGGCACCCATCGATATAAAGTTACCGGAATAATACAAGCCTTACCATTTTTCATACGGAACATTATTTATTCCGATTCCGATCCCGGCGTGGCTCCGGATATCGACGATCCCAGCACCGGCCGGCGTTGTGATGGCAGGATCATAGCCTGGATACCGGATCATCCAGTTTGTCTTTGTCGCATCGTAAAACGTCTGCGTCGCAACCTGCCAGTGATAGTTCGATACTCCCACAGGGCCTGTTGCAACAGGGTTTTCCGGATAGACCCTCAAATAAGGGAATCCCGAAAGATCCCGTTCAACGAGAAGGGCACCCATCGATGCGGGCGGGAACCCCTTTTCGGAGTGGTATCGGTCGATTGCGCTGCGCATATCAATCAGCGTCTGGCGGAGCCGCGCCTCCCGGTCGCGCTGATTCGAAAGATCCCCCATTGACACCGCCACGAGCGACAAAATGACGATGACACTCGTCGCCACGATCAACTCTATCAACGAAAAACCGCACCGCAAAGGCTTGCAGCGCGGACACACACAATGCATTTCAATATGTAAAAGTCGCAATATATCCAGACAGTCCGGTCAATGGATTCACATCGGTATTGATCAACTGCCCATCCTGAGATTTGATCGTTGTAATAACTTCTATTCTCCGGGAGAGATTTGTTCCCGGGCTTGGTAAACCATTTGGTGCGGTGAAGAGGAACCGGTAAATGGTCGGACCAATTTTTTGTTTACTGCTCGATGTACCGGTAACATTTGTCACTCCGGTAACCGCACCATTCGTAACGGTCGTATCGTCAACCCTTCTGCTGAAAACGAGTTCGAGCATCGTTGCATTGATACCACGCGCGGTTGAAATGAAGAATGGCGGCTTGTACGTAACGATGAGATCATCGCCGGCGGCAACGCGAGCCGTCAAAGTCTGATCGGTGCCGTCCGGGCCACAGCAGATCAACGTTCCCTGCATGGGTTTCACGATATAATCATTTCCCCACGGGTCTTTGGGCATCGTTTGCGTGGGATAGGTACGAAAATCCTGAACATATTTACCTATCAACGGAAGAAAATTCGTCGCATTGAACATGGTCGGTTCATTCTGATCGTATAAGGCAAGGGCTTTGGAAAACGTATTCAAATCAGCCTGGGCGGCGGTGATGCGGGACTGGTTGATATAGTCCTGATAATACGGCAGGGCGAGGGCGACGAGGGTCGCGAGAATGCCGACGACGACAAGCAGTTCAAGCAGCGTGAAACCTTCACGCCGCTTTGCAATGCCTGGACTTCTCTTTTTCGTTACGATGCCCATGCCGTGTGACAGCTCTACTTTTGCCTCAGAATGTGAAACAGAGTCTATCTGTTCCAAACTCTTATCGGCAAAACTTCTCCAACTTTACAGAGGTTCCCGACAAATTTATACTGGACTCGATGAAAAAATCCTCCGGATACATGCTTCTCTTTCTGGTCATGGTGGTCACGGTGCTCGCCCTTGGGAGCTCCCTTGCCGTGATACAGCAGGATACCAAACTGAGAAGATACACCGAACAGGAGCTAAAACTCAATCTGGACGCTATCAGACGGGCCTTCGACCTGTATCAGAAGGATTACCCCGCCTCAGCCGCCCAACTCGTCACCCTCCCGTCGATTGCCTCCGCCGCTCAGCGCCTCGCTGAGGCTGGGTATTTGCGCCAGAGTGCCTGGTCCCAGAACTCGATCTCGAATTCGGCCAACGACTTTTTCGAGTTCCGCCGCAACCTTGTCCTCAATCCAAGTTTCGAGGATGACATTGGGACGATTTCCACCGATCCCTGGTATTCGAAGTGGGCCGTCGCAAGCGATGGCATCCCAGATTACTGGGAAACAACGCGCAATTCAACGACCCAGCGCATCCAGACGGCCCGCCAGATCATCTACAAAGACCGGCTTCCCACGGATGTCTCATATCCGGCAACCTTCGTGGTGAGTTTCTGGGGACGTTGGTCGCCTCCGGCCAAGGCGACAGCAACATTCGTCCTGAACGTCATCCGTGAAATCGACAGCACCACGCTCGCGGCCATCGCCGAGAAGCACAACCAGTGGAAGCGCTCCTTCAAGAGTTTCGTCCTGCCGACCCTGGCAACCCTTTCCATCGAGCTTTCCACCAACAGCAATCCCAACGATGCTGCCTATTTCGACGGCATCATGCTCGAAACCTGGAAGGGTCCGGCCACGATGACTCCATTCCCAAGTGCCTGGACAAAGGATTTCACCTTCTCGTCAAAACTCACTTCGGAAGCTCTTCAGCAAACCCAGCGACTGGAACAGGCAACCACCACCGACAATCTGCCCGCGTTCCGGTATCTCGACTGGTAAGCAGCACTCCCTGAGCGTTTATCCATCCCCTCCTGAAACCGTTCTTCCGTTGACAGCGCAGGGGCGGGTCTGATACCCGCCCCTGCATTTCAGCTCCAACGTCTTCCGGGGTCAGCGTCCCAGGGTCATCGACCGGCCGCCGGCCGTGCCGGAGCCGTATTTGTTCTGCCCCTTGTATTCATCATACGTGTCGAAAGGATACAGGAACTCGCCAAACGCGTCGGCCGGATCGTTCCGGTTTCCCCAGGGGGCAGTCAGGCCGATGTTCACATAGGTGATCGACTGCGTATAGGTCGATTCGTGTCCGTAGATGTCACGCAGTCTCAACGTCACCGTCGCAGGGCCGTATCCCGTGGGAGCACAGAGTGTCAAGGGGTGCAGCGCATGGTGTACGCTATCGGGAGGCGGCGCGGATTGGTTCACGAACACCGGTGATGTATAGGCCCAGGTCGTCCATGATGCCGGCCAGGGGCTGGTCATCAGAGAAACCGAGGCGATGCCGCTCTTATCGGTGGCGGTAATGCAGATCTTCACGGTGTTCGTCGAGGTATAGGCCTGGCCCTCGTTGATGTAGAACGCCGTTCCGGAAACCGGCACCGGCCCCGAGAGATCGATATAGATGCCGTCGGAATATCCTCCCGGGGCGCTCGTCCAGCCCGCCTTGTCGGTAACGGTGATGCGAGCGCGGTAGTATTTGTTGTCCTGGCACTGGGAATACGTGTAGGAGGTGGCAGTGCCGGCAAGAACCACGTCGGTCGCAATCGCGGTCGATGAGAAGTTCGCGTAGTCCGACGACTCAACAACGACACGCACGGAGGCAAGTGTCTGTGCCACCGCATAAATGTCGGTCGGGACAAACTGGGCATCGACCGAGCCGGGGAACGAGAAAAGAACGGTCGAGTTACTTGAAACCGTGTGATCAGGATCGTTGTTGCCGGTCCAGTCGGAAGTCGCGGCAGCCACGGGAGCGTTCAGGTCAATTGCAATTGGCGTCGGTGTGACCGACCAGCCCGACACATTGCCTGCCACATCCTTGAATTGGGCACGAGCCCAGAGGTAAGTGCCGTTGGGAACGGAGATCGTGCGCGTGACAGCGCCGGTCGTGTTGCCCAGCCAGCCGGCCCACAGGGCGGGAGCGGTAAAGGTGGAGCTGTCATCGATCTCGACGTAGACATCCCCCTTCCCGGAGAGATCGTCGGCCAACGTCGTGCTGGTGAACGAAACAGTCGTATCCCGCGAATACAAAGTATTCGGATCGGTATTCAATGTGGCATCAACGACATAATTTCCGGTCGGCGGGTTAGCGTCCTGCGTCGAGAACTGGGTCCCCGACCAGCCACTGGTGTTGAGGACCGCATCCCGGGCATGGACACGGAAATAATACTTCACGCCATGTGTCAGGCCGGTGAAGTTGCAGGACGGAGCCGTTATCCAGCCGCTGCTGACAAGGCCCGTCGTGAACAACGCATCGGTGGCACGCTGGAACTCATACTGGACGCCGCCTGAAATCGCATCCGTCACGGCCGGGCACGAAACCAGGTTGGCCGTTCCCGACGTGTAGGTTGGTTCGAGATCCAACGCTGGCGTCGGGGGTGCCGTGAGATCGCACCGGATGCCGTCGGCCACCGACCAGGCCGCCGGAGTATTGCCACCGTTCACGGCGCGAACATGGATGAAGTAGTTCGTGCCATTGGTGAGCGTCAGGGCCGAGTTCGTGAAGCTGAGGTTCAAACCGACCGAAGTCGGCCCGAGCACATCGATCGTACCGCTTGCCGTTCCGATGGCATATTCATATCTATTGACTCCCGACTGGAGATCGTTACTCGCTGTCCAGACGGCATGGAGGGTGTTTGCCGAGGCCGTGAACGCGCCATCGTCGGTCACGATGACGGGATCCGGCGGCGTGGGGTCACCGGCCTTCACGCCGTTCGAATAACCGGTCGCGACATTGCCGGCGTTATCGATAGCGCGGACCGAGAAGTAATACAGGGTCGTGCCGTCAAGGGCGAGCGTCAGTCCGCTGAAGGTCACCTCGGTCGCAAGCCCCATATTGGTCCAGCCAACCGTATTGGGCGTATTCACAGCCGTTCCAAGACACACCTCATAATGATGGATCTGGCTCGTCACGTCACTCGAAGACCAGACCGCATGCATCGTCGTGGGATTCCCCGAAAACTCGCCATCGTCGGTGACGGACGGCGTCGTCGGGGGGACGGTGTCAAGGCAGACGGTGTTTGTATACACAGGAGAACGGTTTCCAAGGCCATCGACGAAATCGATGAAGAAGGTGTATGTGCCATTCGTGGCCGGGAGGGAATAGGTCATGAGGGGGGTGTAAGCGTAGGTCGTGCTGGCCATTCCCGGGCTTCTGGACATGGTCATCGACGTGCACCCCGTGCCATCCGTAACGGAGAAGGACAATTCCAGCGTCGTCGTTGCGGAATAGACCGCAGGCGATATACCGATGCTGCCGATCGGGCCCTGGGTATCAAGAGCGATACCGTCGATGAATGTTGTCGAGATGTTCCCGACGAAATCCATGAACTGGACCGATACGATCTTGTTGCCATCTCCCGAGCTGATGGTCCAACCTGCCGAGGTGGCATACGGATACCAGGGAGACCAGTTCGTTCCGTCGTTACTGAAACGCATCTGGGTCACCGTTCCGGCGGCGAGCGGAGCCGCATTCGCATCGGCAGCGGAGAGAGTGAGCGTCACCGCCGTGTTGAGGGTATATGCTGCTCCACCGTTGATGCTCACCGTGCCCGTCGGCGGGGTCTTGTCGACAGTGACCGAGACACTCTCTCCGCTGTAGGCACCAGTGTTCCCCGCGTTGTCCGTTGCGACTACCCTGAATTTATAGATGCCCTGGGCAAGACTCGTCGTGGTGTACATCGGAGTTGTGGCCGTTCCAATGACGCTCCAGGCAGACCAGACCGCCCCATTATAGGAGGACATGGCGATGTTGTACCGGGCCACGCCAGCACCGCCAGGGTCCGTTGCGGCTGGCCAGGTCAGGACGAAGTTTCCCGTATTGTTCTTCGTATTGTCGGGAACCGGGGTGCCCGGAGCACCCGGAGGATACCTGTCGTAAAAGGTCACCGTCTGCGCATAGGTCCGGCCACCCACCTCGAATGAGAGGTTCGCCGTACCCTGGACGTTCGAGCTGATCGAGAAGTTGCCGATGCCGGCCGTCGTTTTCACCTGATGACCGGCAAGAGCGGTGTTTGCATCGGCCGGCGAGATGATCCCGAACGGAGCCGTGATATTGAGGTAAGTATTCGTAGGAACAGGATCACCCGCATTGCCCAGCAGGGACGTCACACCCGTTATCGCTGGGTTGGGCACCGTCGGCGTAATGTCGACACTGAGAGCTGACATCGTCACCGTGAAGGGGGGGATCTGAACAAGATTGACGCTCTGATCGGTGCCGCTCGCGAGACCCAGCACCGCGCGCACCTTGGCAAACCCTGTCGTCAGGCCGGTTCCGGCAAGGCCGAAGGTGATGACACCGGCCGCATCGCACTTCACCTGATGACCGTCTCCCGGGATACCATTCGAGTCTGCCGGGACGAACGATCCCTTGTCGGTTAGCAGGTTAACTTCGGTGTTGGCCTTGATCGGGTTGCCTTCCGTGGTCAGAATTGGCGAGGAGGTGTACGTCGCCACGTGGGGCGGCTGCAACCCGACATAGATCGAAGTTCGAACCGGGTTGAGGGCAAACGTGCCGAACGCCGCCTCGTAGATGCTCGAGGAGGTCGAGTAAACGCCCCGATTGAAGGCCTTGTCGAGGGCGTAGATGAAGGCCAGATAACTTCCTCCCTTGATCGCCGGCGAAACCGGAACGGCAGCGACCTTGGAAATACCGTCGTTGCTGGGGAAGAACGGCATGGCATACAGAACAGCATAGGTTTTGGCTGTGTTCAGCCCGCTCGAGCTGACCACGAGGACGTCCCCGGTATTCGAAGTGATGGTGCCCGGCTTGAGCACTTCCGTTGGAACACTCGAGGCATCGAGCTCGCACAGCAGCACAGCCTCACCGATGGACAGGATACGGTTGGTGTGATCCGTTGCCGTGGTGTCGAGGCCGAGAATCGTTCCGGAAAAACTGCTCGTCGACGTCGGAACGGCTTTCGCGAGAACCTTGTAGGGAATGATCTGAGCCTTCGAGGGATCCATGTTCGCGCCCGTGCCCGTCGTACCGTCGGGCAGATTCGGATCGACAATCGTCGCGTTGAAACTCGGCAGCGAGTTGGTCGTCGCACCGTTCGCTGGTTGGACATCGGTCGGATACGGTGGGGTCGCGTCCAATTTATACGGATAAATATATGTTTGGGCGTGGGGATTCGGGGAAGCAGCGTCCTGGAGGACGACCTGATAATCGTAGGTTCCTTCCGTTGTCGGAGCCGCCACGAGATCGTAGACATATCCGTAATACGCCGTCGCGGTATCGTATTCCCGCGTCAGGGTTCCTGACACGGCCGTTCCCGCCGCATTCTTCAGGGCCGCACTGGTGGCTCCAACCCGCATGAACGAGCGCACCGAGCCATCCGCCGTATCTTTGGCCTGTACAGTAAATCGTTTTGGGAAGGGGCGGGCGTCGGCGCCGGACAGCTTGTTGAAGTTGGTCTCTGTCGGATACAAGCTAAACGTGATGGGAGTCGTGGTGTCGCCCTTGATCCAATGGTAGTAGTAGTAGTTGAGGCTTCGAGGAAGCGGGAGAGAACGGTAGGTGTTGGCGAAGGTCCGAATCTGGAAATTCATTCTGCCGGCGTTGTAAGCCGCTGTGATCGGAATGATGACGTTCGAGGTACCGGGGGTGACGACGGCTGAGCCATACAGCGTGTTTCCGTTGTACACCTCGACGGTCTGGTCGAAGGTTTCGACGGGCACTGTCACCTTCGCGAGCAAATTCGAAGTGTTGTCGGTCACAAAAACATCGCGATCCGTGATGTCGATGCCGGCCTTGGAGAAAAGGTCCCACCAATAGTACAGCGTATAGGTAATGCCCGGGTCATCAGCATTCACGAACTCGGCTGATATGGGGGGTTTTGGAGCCGGAAGCGGGGATTGGACGTTCAGGCGCAGATTGTAATAATCGCGCATTTCGGCAGAATCGATGATGACCATGGTCTGATCGAGCACGCCGTTCACGGCGGTCAGGTAAGGGAATCGGAACGTCATCGCATTCCCGAGGGCGTCGGTGCCAGTATACACCCCGCTGCCGTATCCCCAGCAGGCCGTGACATTCCGGGCAAAAGAATCCTTTCCGGCCTGGGGAGCGGGATTCCAGTCCTCGCCAACATGCACGGTGCCGTACATGCCAATTGTATTGAACAGGATCGCCCGGGGGGTATAGGCATCGCTTACGAGGCTCGGGTTGGAGAAGGCGGGATCAACCATGAACGAGTTGTTCGCGACATCCCACTTGAGCGGCACGAGCGCGCCCGCCGGCGGCATTGCCGGCCAGGGATACGCCTCGAGGTTATAGACGTAGAAGGATTTGATCGGACAGTTGGCGGGTACGGTGGCTGGAGTTCCGGCAGCCAGACCAGGCTTCGTATTGTCGATCACGAAGTCCTTGTTATAGGTGGCGATATTGCCGGCGTTATCCTTTGCCTGGCAGATGATCCGGTAGCGGTGCCGATCCTGGAGGAGCTGATACCAGGTACCTCCGACGGGGTTGAGGCGTGCCGTGTCGGCTGTGACGATCGAGATCGAGGTCTGAACCGGGTTCGTATATGGCGTTGACACGGCCACCATCGTTCCGGCATCATCGGCGATGTCGCGCATCGTCATCGAGGCGGTCGTGATATCAACCCCTGCCCCACCCGCATCCGTCACGACCAGATTCAGATTGACCAGTGGATGGTCGAAGGGGCCCGTGCAGAGATAATTGCGGTCGTCGAACGACCACCCCCCGTTGACAACGACGTTCATGCGGAGCGTTGGCGGCGTCAGGTCGACGATGATCGTCGCCGGCGTCGAGAAGGAGCTGGGGGCAAAGCCGTTGTGGGCACGGGTTTTCACCTCGTGCGTGCCCGCCGTAAGATTCGCGAATACCTGGTAGGTTCCGGCGGCATCAGCGATGAAGGAGCGCTGATACACGCCATCCACCCACAGCTCGATCAGGTTGCTGGCTTCGCAGTTTCCTCGTACCGAGATGTTTGCCGTCTGGTTCGTCGAGACCGCGACTCCGGGAAGGACCGGCTTGCCGGCGGCCTGGATGATCGTCGGAGCGTTCGGCGGGGTGACCGAACCCGGATTGTTCACATAGAGGCCGTCGGAACCGCCGCCCCAGGGGCCGATGTTTCCGGCTTTGTCCTTCACGCGTACCCGGGCATAAAAGGTGTTGGCATGGACACCGCCGGTGAAGCAGTATTCGTTCACAGCGCCTACCCACTGGTCAAACACGACCTGGGAGAAGTCAGCGGATTTCGACACCTGGATATTCACGTCCCCGACGCCGGATTCGGCATCGGTCGCCGACCAGTAGAAATACAGGTTGTTGTCGACCGAGAACATGTAATCGGGGTCATCATTGCCGATGCCGTTGTCGGTGACATTCGTTGCGGGCGGGGCAATGCGGTCAATGAACAGCGGTTGCGTCGCCGTAATATACGGACCAATATTCCCATCATTGTCACGGGCACGAACGCGGAACAGATGCTGGCCATCCGCCAGGCCTGTCAGCGGCCAGGAGAGGGTCGTCGTCGTAGCGATCTGGATCCACGCCCCACCGTTGACGGACTGTTCGAGGAGATAATCCATCGTCCCGGCACCGGCAACATCCATCGTGGAAGGCCATATGATCGTGGTGTTGCCGCTCGAAAACGCCGGACTCGGCGTCACATAAGCCGGAGCCGGGGGGGGATATTTGTCGAGGAACGTCAGCGTGACATAGGTTCCAGTCGTTCCGCCGATGTACAGGTAGACACGCACGGTCTGTTTTGTCGCCGCGTTGACGTTCAACGAGGCAACGCCCCCCGAAACGGCCGTCTGAACACCATCAAACTCGGCAAAGGTGTCAGTTGTGAGCACCGGGGCCTCCACCTGCCAGTCCATGTCGCGGATATACCCGCCGGCGCCGGGGGTGTTGGTCAGAAGCAGTCGCCAGTAGCGATGCGTTCCCACGGGTGCCCAGGAGGCCTCGAACCACCCCAGGCCATTGGGGGCGAGCCCTGTGGCGACAGTAGCCCAGATTGCGCCGTCATCGGAATATTCTACATTATATACTCCAAGATTTGCCCCAGAGGAGTAGAGGCGCACCTTCACATACGGTTTCGGGGTCGTCGCTCCGAGGTCGGCCTGCACCCAGGCACCGGCCACGGCCGTGTTCGTTTCCCAAGCGTTGTTGGTCGTCAAGCCGTCGACGCAGTAGGTTCCATTGAAGCTTCCAAGGCCGGACTGGGAAAGCTGAGCAGCGGTCGGCTCGATATTGTAGATGGCATAGGTCCACGAGCCCATCGATCCATCGGGGACGGTGCGGGTGCCACCCATAAGAACCGGGGATGTCACCGTCGTTCCAGGGTTCGGATCCGCTGGTGTGATATTGAGTGTTGTCGCTCCGGCCGAGAGCGCGAAGGCATTCACCTTGCTGACCGGAACAGCCACACTCGTGCCGCTCGCAAGACCGATCATGCCCAGAAGCGTCAGATTGCCGACCGTCAGGTCAGAAGCAACAACGCGGCATTGGAAACGGCCGTTGTTGGCGGGGTCTCCCGGCACACCAAAAGCGATCTGATGACCGTCACCGGGAATGCCGTTCGCATCGACCGGCTCAATGGTGCCGGGGCCGGTTTTCACCAGGGTGACGCGCTGTCCGTCGTAGACCGTCGAGCCATCACGACAGGTGACCTGGCTCGATGTGAACGTCGCCACGTCCGGCGGGTAAAGCCCCGCAACGAGAGCCGTCGGGGCAGGATTAACCTGAAAGGTGCCCACCGGAATCTTGCATACACTTTCATAAGGGGAAAAATACGTACCTTGGTTGCCAGCCTTGTCCAGCGTGAGAATCTTCATGTAGTACACGCCGTCGGCGGTGATGGCCGAGATGGGAATGGCGCCGACGCGGTCCAAACCGTTGTTCGAGGTAAAGCACGGTATGGGATAGACAGCAAAATATGTTCGGTTCTTATAAATTTTATCCGAGAGCCGTTTCAATGAAATCTTGCCCGCAGTACCACCGTTGCTGACAATGACAAGGTCTGACTGAGGAACGATGGTTGAGGAAATTTGTCCTGAAACCTTTTCCCAGAGTTGAAGGGGCTGCGTATTATTGGCAAAGACAGACTCGATATGGTCGACCGCTTTTCCATTGACAGGTTTTGAAATGGTGAACGTCTGCTGATTCAACGACATGCTTGGTGTATAATCGTCGGTGATGCGCTTGTAAGCCCAGATCTGGTCTTTTGCGACGTTCAGTTCCGCTCCCGCGCCCGGAGTTGAGTCCGTCGTCAGAACCGGATCAACAATGCGTGCGGCAAAACTCGTATATCCGTTCGCATTCGCGCCGGGGGGAGGATCCTCATCGGCCGTGATCGGTGCAACATTGTCGATCTTGAACGAGGTGCTCGCGTTCATCGTCACAAGCGTATGAACGTTCTGAAGTTTCAGCTCGATGTAATAGGTCGCGTCAGGAAACGTCAGACCGCTGCACGCGGTCGTGATGCCCTCATGGTGACATTGGTCGCCAAGGTTATGCCATACCGTCGTGCCACTGACGGGTGCCATAATCTGCGCGCCCAGACTGTTGACGATCCGGATGTACGAATTGTTGTAATCAAGGCTCCACCAGCCGCAGCATGAACCGGCGCCGGTCCAGGTATTCGCCTTCGCCGTGATCCTGACAGGCTTGTCGACCGTTCGTCGCGCAACAACCCCTGGAAGCGGATCGACAAAGCACTGGACGAACGTCGGGGGGTTGTTGTTATTTGTTCCAAACCGCACCTGGCCGATACAGACAGAAGTACCATTCGCATTCTTAGATCTGGCAGTGATACAGGTTCGGTAATTTGGATGGACGGTCAAACCAAGAAAATTCGGCATATATGCCGTCGTTCCGTCGCTAACCCCTTTTCCCCCCTCATCAAGGAAAGGTTCCCCCGTTTCCCAGATACCATTCTGGTTCAGATCCTGGAACAGCTCCCCCTCATCATAGACTCCTGCGGTATTCGAATATGACTGGCCCGCGGGTTTGACAACCCGGGCGTAGTAAGTCTCCCAGCCGGCACGGGAATCGAGCACGGCCGTCTGCTTCGTCGACATCGGGCTGACCTTGACGGTGATGTCGGGCAGCGAGAGGTCGCCGGGATACTTGATGTAATTGGTGCCTTGATTCGAGGTGATGCTCAGGGGTTTCGGCGGAACACCGTCTTCGAAATACCAATTGAGCTGCACGCGGCCATTGTCGCAGTTCACGTGGCCGCCGGCCGAGTCGCGGCCGTCGACGTTGATATCGTGGCGGCCGTACATGAACTTGTTGGTGTAATTGAGCTGCCAGGTGCCGTCAGGGTTGATCGGGGTCACCCAGCTCCCGAACTCGCGCTGGCAGCTCCAGATTTCGTGGGGATAGAACCCCGTATCTCTCGGAAGGGACCAGTTTGAAATCGTGCCCTTGATCCAGGGGGGATTCGTCGAAACGGTCATCAGGGGGAAATACTTCACCCAGCCACCAACCGGGGTGTTGGCCGTGGTTTCACCGGAACCCGTGAAAATGTGGTGAGCAGGGTCGTAAACATGGGTGATCGTGGGCACGGTGTTGACCGCGTCGATGTAGTAATCATACGACGTGGTCGTTGTGTTCCCGGCCTTATCGGCAATTGTCGCCCAGACCCGGTATTGGTGCCGGTCGATCTGCGCGGCATCGCCCCAGGCGGCGCCACCGGCGGGATCCCACCAGATGGTGGAAAGATAATCTCGCGTCAGTACGCCGGGTACGACCGTACCACCCAGCGTCAGATCATAGAGTTTCATGTCGCCGGTCGCATGATCGAGGCCCGACCGGCTGTCGCTCATGACCGACTTGAGCAGGTTGCTGTAGTTTCTGATGAACGGCTTGAGCGCGTAATCGTAGTTCCGATAGTACCGAAACACGATCGAGGGCGGCACGGTGTCGACCATGACCGTGGCGAGCGTCTGGCCGCTGGTGAGGGGCGGCACGGTGGTGTAGGCCTCGGCCTTGATCGTGAAGGTGCCATCCCCCGTGAAGGATACCGGCGTATTCCAGTCGCCCGAGGCAGAAACAGGCACGCCACTCACAATGAGGGTCGTGTTGCGATAGATGTTGATGAAGACGCCGGCTTCGGCCTTTCCCGCGAGGGTCAGTCCGGTCTGGAGATTCACATACGTGGTTTCCCCCGTGATGACTGCCCGCCCCATGATCGAGACGATGGTCGGCGCGTTGATCGCCGAGGCGCCGATGGTGATGAAACAAAGGCACAGAACAGCCAGGAACAGGCGAAGGCGCTGCATGCTCGTCGTTCTCATAGAAACACCTCGTTTCATCACCACCACGGTCAATTCCGTTGAAGCCCGGAGGAACCGGACGCAGGAAGGGTCCCATCCGGGTCGGGACTGTCGGCATTTCCACTGATGCCGCTCGGATCACGGCTCCGGATGATCGGGGCAGCCCCGGGCACCCCCGCACCCTCCCCCGCGAATCCGGGGGCAAGCTCGGTGAAAAGCCAGTAGGCGGACGTTGCAATGTTCCTGGGGAATACGTTCAACTCGGGCTCGAAGAACTCTGAAAAGCCGGGTGGAAGCCGGACGGAGCCGCTTCCGATCAGGTCGGCCATCACCCTGATCGCGTGATGCCGGGCCAGCACGGGACGGCGCAGGCCAGCCGCCAGCCGCGCGAAACGGGCGGGGGAGATTGCCGCGACCCAGTCGTCAATCGGGAGGCCGGGCGGGAAACTCTCCCGTTCGTAGATCCGGAAGAGGAGTTCATCATCGTCATTTTCGAGCGCCCAGGGGGCACAGCCCATCAGGAAGCCCGCAGGCATCCGCCAGGCAAGAAGCCGGGAAACCCGCCAACTGATTCCCAGATGCTGCTGGGTCGCGATATTCATCGCCAGCTTTTCAGGGGGAAGGCCGGATTCCGGAAGGAGCAGCGCCAGAACCGGAAGCCCGGAAAGAGCCGGTTCTACAGCTGGCATTATTATATCAACGATATATTTTACTGGCTTCGGAAGAATGTCGCGAAGCACATTCGCCCCTTCGGTCACGGTTTCAGGGCCAGGCCGCGACAACGGAAGGAACACCCAGGCCCACAGCCGCTCGGGCGAAGCATCCCGGCCGGGCCACGCGAGAAGCAGCCGATAGCGGCGTTCCCCGCCATACCACCCGGGGACTTCACGCTGCCAGTAGACGCCAGGGGGTTCAGAGGCATTCCTCGAAGCCCAGAACAACGGGCCATCTCCGGACTCGAGTGCAACACGCCGGAACACCCAGCTCTGTTTTCCCGCCTGGGATTTCGCGAGACGCGCGGCCGTGCGCGGCCAACCCTGGGAATAGAGATGGTGGACCAGCGGCTCGACACTGGGGGGTTCGGGAGTCACCCGGCTCTGGGAAGCAATCACCCGCTCCACGGTCCGGAGAATATCGGGCACCTCGGTTCCGGTCGCAATGCGCGCCAGAGGGGTTTCTGGGGGGGGCTCGGGGGTTGTCCGGCCGCATCCTGTGCAGCAGACAAGAAGCAGCATCAATAACCAAGGCACTGTCCGGCTCCCGGAACGCCTCATATGAAGATCCTTTCTCATCTCTGTGTACATTCTACCTCAGAGGAAGGATCTTCCACCAGTGGGCAACAGAAAATCAGAAACGGGTCGCTCTTCATTCCGCGGCGGTCGCTGAAGCCTGACCCTGGTTCTGGGAGCCCTCCGGGACTAGGATCTCGCCACCAACATTCTGCCAGCCAGCAAGACCTTCACGCAGTTCGAGGACATTCGCGTATCCCAGGCGGCGCAATTCGGCAGCCACTCCGACGACTGACATCGTCTTCTCGTCGTTGCCGTAGACGACGACCAGGGCATTCGGGTCGGGCAGAAAAGCTTTCACGGACCCAGTGGCAAGGGGAAGCGGCAGGGAAAACGCCCCGAGGATACGGCGGCCATCGTCGTCTTTCCCGCTGCGGGAGTCGACCAGACGCGGCCGAGCTTCGCTCTCGAGCAGGGGCTTCAGGGTCTGGGCAGAGATGAGCCAGCGGGGATTGATATCGATCATGGGCTGCAACGCCGGCTCACCCACAACCTGATGAATTCCGAGCTCAACTTCGCTCATGCGGGCAGCCTGGTCACGGGTCAGGTTCGGCGCGGAGGCAAGCATGGCAAGATAGGCGGTTTCCTTGCACGGTCCCCAGCACATTCCCTGGAGGATCGGCGGAGCCTGGTTGCCCTGAGACGCGGACGATGAGGCATACCCCGGGTTGATCTGCGCCAGGGGGCCGTTCATGCCGGGCGGGGGAACGGCGGGAATCTGAGCCGACAAGGGAGTGGCGCAGGCCAGGAGCAGGACTGCGTATTGCCGGATCATTGTCATGCCGTTTCCCGGGCGGCTTCTCATCACCTTCAACTCCCTTCTTTCATCATACCATAATCCCCTGGAAATGTTATGGCTTGCCTGTGACTGGGGAGACGTATAGAATGCCTTATCTGGGGGGGGGAAATCGTATGACCAACAGCTCTGAATGCCGCATGCACAGAGACGGCTCGTGGCTGATCGTCACGCCGGCCGGATATCTGAACGACCAGGCCGGGGCAAAGCTGAACATCCTGCTGGGCAGTGCCAATTTCGACGGAATCCGCGTGGTGCTGTTTGATTTCGGGGAGACGCTGCTCGTGAACAGCCAGGGAATCGCCTGCCTGCTCGACAACTGCGATGCGCTCGTGGATACGCGCAACCTGAAGGTGGCCTTCTGCCGCATGCCCGCACTTGTCAAAGAAGCCTTCAGCCTGGTCGGCCTTCTCGAGCTGGTTTCGGCATTCGGAACCGAGCAGGAGGCGCGTTCGGCCCTGGGCCATGGCTGACGCGGCGGGTGAAAAGCCGCTTCTCGAGCGGCTCGCATCGGACAAGCGGACGCTGGTCATCCAGGCCATCGTCCAGCTCGCCAAAACCGCCGTCACAAACGATGCCCTGAAAGCGCTTCAGCAGATCGCGGACGGCACGGACCGGGAATTGTCATTTTTCGCGGCCCAGGCCGTGAGCCGCATCCGCGCCCGGCGGGGGGACTCCGGACCGGCCGAGGCCGCTCCCTCAGCTGCTTCGGCCAACGTTGCCGAGTCTTCCGATGCTGCCATCACGCGGGACCGGCTGCTTTCGCCGCGCACCGAAGAGATCTCCTGCCTTCTCACACGCATCAGAGCGGCGCCAGAATCGCTTCCAGAGGAACTCCGCCCCTCGGCGGCCGCATTTCTCGGCCGGTATGGCCGGCCAGAAGACGCCCCCCTGCTGACAGCCTGGCTCGACAATCCCCAAAGCGGTCTGATTGTCCCTGTCATCGAGGCGATCGAGACGCTGGCGCCTCATGCCCTGACGGCCCACTTTCCCTCCCTTCTCGCCTCGGATCACCCGATCGTGCGCATGCGAGCCATTACGGCGTTGCGTCGCATCGACCCCGAGGAGGCCGAGGCGCATCTGTTCGAACTGCTGGCATCACGGCGGGTCGAAGAGCGGCTGGCGGGCGCGTCTTCGGCGTTTCTCTTCCCGTTTCCGAAGGTCAAGGAATATCTGCTGGCGATCCTGACCGATGAACAGGATCCCGAGATCCTGCACGCCTGTGAAACGCTACTTGCCTCGAATCCCGAAATCGACACGGCCCTGCGGCTTCTCGACCTGATCGATACGGTTCCAAAGCCTCAGGCGGCAAGGCTCAGCGCCATCTTCAAGACGGTCTGCACCTCGATCGCCGCCGCCGGTCTGCTCGAACCCCGGGAGCCAGCCCATGAGTGCCTGATCAAGATGTGGCGTCGTGAACGGCTGCGAAAGTTCCTTGCCGATCTCGAGATCCAGATCTCGGTGGCCCCTGCCGGTCGTCGCGAAGCCATCGAAGAGTGGCTCACGAAGAACCTTCAGACTCCCGAGGTCGCGGCATTCATCGAAAAACTCGCGCAGAACCCCGCGACCGAGGATATTCACCGCAGGCTCGCGGCGTTTCTTCCCGGGAAGCCGGTCGTGGCGCCGTCCCGAGAAAGCGATCCGCCGCGGAACCGGCCGGAGCCCGAAAAGCTGCGGCTTCTCGGCCAGCTCGACCGGAACGGTTGGGATCAACATGCCGCCTGGGTGCGTGAGGAAGCCCGGTTCGGCTCGTCGGCCGTGCGGGCCGCTGCCCTGCAGGCGATGGCATCTTTGAGCACCGAGGGGGAAGACCTGCCGCTGGCCGAATCGGCCCTCCAGCAGGATGAACCGGACGTTCAGCTCGCGGCCTTCAAGCTGCTCGAAGCGCGAGCCCCCGAGCGCATTCTGCCACGGCTTTCCGAACTTCTTGCTTCGTCGGCGCCAAAACTGCGGGGTCGGGCAATCCGGTTCGCTCTCAAGCGTGACGAGAAGGCGGCCATTCAGGGCATCGATTGGATGCTCCGTTCCCAGGACCGCTCGCTGCGCGCCCAAGCTGTGAGCTGCCTGTTCCTGTTCCCGTTTGAGCGTATCGCCTCCCTCCTGCTCCGAACCCTCGAGACGGAAGATCATCCCGCCATCGCCCGGCAGTTGATCGTGATCCTGCTCTCGAACCCGTCAAAAGAGATCCTGGAAAAGCTCGACCACATCCAGTCGAATGCCAGCGCCGGGGTGTCGATGCTGATCGCCCAGGGCCGCATGGACCTGTTCGACATCCTTCTCAAACTCGGCATCGATGTGCACCAGGAGCCGGGCCCCGAGGCGGCGGCACCCGCCAGGCAAGCCTCCATTGCTGGGATGAAGCCGGCACCGGCCCATTCCACGCCTGTGGCCGCAGTCACCGCCCCCCCTGCCGCAAAGCCCTACTCCGTCGCCGAAGTCCGCCAGGCAATCCGCAATCGCGAAGCCGGCGTGAAGCCGCCTTTGAAATCCGCCCCCCAAGTGGCAGCGGCTCCCTCGAAAGTGTCCCAGATCCCCTTCACGGCCATTTTCGCAGGGGTCATCATCGCCCTGGCGTTTCTTCCCATTCTCATCATGCGCGGCACCCCGGCCGCCCCGTCCTCGGATGAACCCCGCCTTTCCGGCCGCTCACGCAGCCAGGATGAACGGCGTGCCGAAGAGCAGGTCGACCGCCTGACGGGCATTCCTAACAGTTTTCGGATGGGCCGCCCCTGCCGGCTGACGGGGGTCGTCAAATCTGTCATCGACAAGAAAACATTTGTGTTCGATGCTGACGGCAAAGCGTTCCGGTGCTCTTCCTCCGGAGCTCTTCCCATGCTGCTCGAAGGGGAGGCCCTGACCGTCGAGATGCTCCCCTACCGCAATCTCCCAAGCGGGATGATCGCTGCGGATGTCTCCGCCGCGACCCCGGTGAAATAAGGGCTCTCCAGCGATGCAATTCCGAGGAATGATGGTGAACCGATGAATCTGCTGCCGAATACCGTCGACAAGCGCATCGCGGCGATCTCTGCCGTGCTGCTCGTAGCCGCCTTTTTCCTGACCCTCGGCAGCCTGGGCTGCCGAATCATCGAACCGTTCTGGTCGGCGAACCACGACGGGTCGGGAACAGACGGCCTGATCGGTCGTTACACCGTCGCCGGTGGGGCACCGCTGGATATCCGCTCCGGCGATCTCCGGGTCACCCTCCCCGCGGGCGCTGCGCCTGATGGAACCAGCCTCACGCTCGTCCAGGTGCCCGAACCCCTGTTCCTCAGCACCTCGAATCCGGGCGGTCTCCAAAGGGTTCAGCCCCCTACCGGGTTCGTGAAGTTGTCGAACGCGTATGACATCACGATCTCTCCAGCATCGATCGTTCTGACCAGACCTGCCCGGCTCGAGCTTCCCTACCGCGCCGATGAGGCGGCCCGCACCAATCCGGGAATCATTCGCATCGCCTGTCAGCGGGATTCATCCGGGTGGATGCTGTTTTCACCAGCCATCGACCCAGATCACCAGCTTGCGATCGTTGAAACGTTCGGGTTTTCGCGCTGGATGGTCGTCCGGCCAGCTGATTCCGCCACCCGGTTGCCGGCCCTGCACATGACAGCCCGTCCAGACACGCTTGTCTCAACAGGCCAGGGCTCTTTCGACACTGATGTTTCCCTGATGCTCAGCATCCAGCTGCTCGATCCCTCGAAGGTTTCACTCAACGAGCTGGTCATCGCCCCCATCAACGGCCCGCTGCCTCCCGTCGCCGAGACGGCAAACTCGGGTCAGAAAGTCAGTCTGCCGCTTGACAGCCAAGGGAAAGCAACGCTGGCGCTCGGCACCTCGCCACTCGTCACACGGGTCGTGGCAGGCGATGCCGCAACCTACACCATCCGGCTGGCCACGAAGGGGCTTCGGCCATCCGGCCTTGCCTCCCGGCTGGTTCTACGCTGGACCGTCAATCGGGCAGACGGCCTTTCGTTTGCCATTGAACAGCCATTCACCCTCGTCTCCGCTCCCACTCCCGATCTTCCAGCTCCCGTTCTGACTGCCTATTCGCCCTCCGATGCGGCGGTCGACGTCCCTCGCCTGACCCCGATCGAGCTCACCTTCGACCAGGACATGGACAAGACAAGCATCGTCCCATCGCTTCAGGTCGTCCCGGCTAACGCCATCGCAAGCATCACCTGGAGCGATGCCCGTCATGCCTACATCCTGTTCGACGCGCCATGGCCGGAAAACACGCTCATATCCGTGACACTGGCCAGTTCAGCCCGCTCCCTAGCCGGCATCGAGCTGGCAGCCCCAACCGTCTGGTCTTTCACCACCGCCCGGCAGACCGGTCAGGTCCAGCCCCAGCTCATTTCCATCGTGCCGGCAAGCGGCACCCCATCGCTCGTGCCGAACACCCGCATCCGGCTCACGTTCTCGAAACCGATGCTCCGATCGAGCATCGAGACGGCCATTTCGGTCGTTCCCGCAGCCGGGGAGATGACATACGCATGGTCCGCCGACAACACCTCCGTGGGTTTGCTCCCGACAGGGAACTGGGCCATCGATACGGAACATCTCGTAACCATTCCCGCCACTGCGCGCGATACCGACGGACTGACCCTTCCCGCCCCTGTCCAGTTCCGTTTCCGGACAGGAACAATGGCCGGACCGACCGTGGCGCTTACCGAGCCAGCGCCAGACAGCATCGTGACCACGCGTCCCACGGTCCTGAAGTTTGCTTTCAGCCGGAGCATGAATCAGGCACTTACGGCAGAGGCTTTTTCCGTGATCCCGGCACCGCCCGGTGCACCAGCCTTTTCCTGGGCGAGTCAGAGCCAGGAGTTGACCGTCTCCTGGCCCACCCCCTTCCCAGATGCTGTGACCGTCACAGCCAGTTTCTCTGCTGCCGCCCGGGATCTGTTGAATCTCCCCCTTTCCGGAACACTCTCGTTCAGCTTCCGGATTCCCGATCTGACCCTGCCGCAGCTTGTTTCCGCCTATCCCGACGATGGGGCCGTGGGCATTTCCCGCAACACCCCGGTCGAGCTGGTCTTTTCGGAACCGATGAACCCGACGAGTGTCGCAAATGCGCTGCTCGTGACCCCATCGGGTGACGGCCTGACGCTTTCCTGGAACACGGCCGGCACCCGGCTGACCATCGCACCAGCGGGATTGTGGCCCGGAGACACTCCGCTGACGGTCACTCTCGGCACGGGAGCCATGGACAAGGCAGGGAATCGGCTTCAAAGCTCTTTTTCCCTGGCATTCCACAGCTCTGCCATCGAAGCACCGGTCGTAAGCAGCTCCTCCCCGGCATCCGGCATGACCGGCGTCATCCCCGGCAGCCCGCTGCAGATCACCTTCACCCGTCCGATGGAGGCCACGAGCCTGGCCGGGGCCCTCTCGGTCGAGCCGGTCCCCGCGGGCGGGGTTTTGACGGCCTGGAGCGGTGACGGCACCATCGCGACCCTGACCCCGTCGCCAGCCTGGGCAAACGGCGCCACCACCACGATCAGGCTTGGAACGGCCCTCCGAAGCACCGATGGAGTCGCCCTGGCAGCGACGACGACGATCGCGTTCGTCACCTCGGACATCGAACCCCCGGCCGTGGTTTCGCTGTCGCCGGCGAGCGGCACGGAGAGGGTTTCCCCCATCGCCTCGGTCACCCTCGTGTTTTCAGAGCCGATGGCAGAAGCCACTGTCCAGGCCGCCGCCGGCATGATGCCGGTACCGGCCGGAAGCCTGCGGATGCGCGCTCTCGATGCGGGGCGCCGGTTCGAGTTTTCCTGGTCCGCCCCCCTGGCCGATCTGACCGCCTATCAGTTCGAGATCGGCACCAGCGCGCGGGATCGCGCGGGAAATGCCCTCCGACAAGCGGTTGCCACCCGGTTCACCACGACGGACACGTCGGCACCCGCCATCGTTTCCGTCTGGCCCGAGGCGGGCGCAACCGGCATTCCCACCGGAACGGCACTTCTGATCGATTTTTCTGAAGCCATGGATCCCCTGTCCGTGGTGATCGACATCCGCCCCATTCCGGCCGGCACGCCCATCCGGAGCTGGAGTGCCGACGGCCGGCAGCTCACGATCACCTGGTCCTCGGATCTGTCCGCCGGAACCACGTATGGCGTGGAAATCGCGACGGCAGCCAGGGACGCGTTCGGCAACCCCCTCACCGCCGGCCGATCCTTCTCGTTCACCACGCTCGCACCAGAGCAGCCTGCACCGCCGGTGGTGGCAACCTTTTCCGCGGATCCCTCGGTGACGGCGGCGAATCCCGACCGGCCGGTCCGGGTGCGTTTCGGCCAGGCGATGGACGAGGCGAGCGTCATTGCCGCGATTTCGTTTGTTCCGGCTCTTTCCGCACCGCCGCTTCCATCCTGGAATCCGGAAAAAACCGAGCTCACGCTGAGCATCACCCCGTCAGCATCGACGGCGTATACCTTCCAGATCGACCGAACCGCCCGTTCTGCAATCGGTGTCGCCCTGGGGAGCCCGTATCGCACGGCATTCACCACCGCCCCGCGACCGCTCGTCCTGACCGGCCAGGAGGTCCCCGCCGCGGGATCATTCTATATTGCATCGAATACAACCATCCAACTCCCGTTCTCCCGGGCGATGAATACGGCCAGCGTCGAGTCAGCCTTCTCGCTGCAGGCGGGAGGAGGCCCGATTGCGGGCACATCTGCCTGGGATGGAAACCGCCTGGTCTTCACCCCCTCGTCGCCTCTGGCTGCGGGAACCCTTCACACCACGACCCTGCTCGGCACCGCACAGGACAGCAACGGTGTGCGTCTCGCCGGCGACTGGACGGCAACGTTCACGACGGCCCCGCCCGTCGCCCCCGTAGTCGTCTCGACCGTTCCGGCCAACGGTGCCGGCAACGTGCCGATCCACCAGGCCATCGTTTTCGAGTTTTCGGCTCCCATGGCCACGTCCACCGTCGTTCTCTCGGTGGTTCCCGCCCCCATCGGCCAGCAGAGCCGGGAGTGGAGCCCGGATCAGAAACGGCTCACGGTGAGCTCCACGGGCGGGTTCGGCAGCAACGTGACCTACCAGGCCTCGGTCGCCGCGGGGGCCCGCGATACGCTCGGAACGGCCCTTTCCGGCCCGACCACGATCTCGTTCACCTCCGAAACGACAGCGGCACCGCGTCTGCTCGCAATCGCCCCTGGGCTCGGGGCCCTGAACGTCCCGCGCACATCGGGACTCCGTCTGACGTTCGATCAGGCAATGAAGCGCGCGACGGTCGAGGCGGCCGTGTCCCTCACTCCGGTTCCGCCGGGCACGGTCTCGTATCTCTGGTCGGAGGGGGACACCGTCCTTACGGCTTCCTGGACAGGCGGGCTCGCGCTGGGAACCTCGTATGCTGTCCGGGTTGCCTCGACCGCGGAATCCATCCCTGGCGTCCCCCTCGGGACGCTCTTCTCGAGCTTTTTCACCGTCGAGGCCGCGCCCACGGTCGTTGTGGGAAGCGAGTTTCCAGCTCCAGGTGCCGTTCAGATCGCCACGGGCAGCGTCGTCCGGCTGACGTTCTCGAAGCCGATGCAGGCGGCCACCGTTGCCTCAGCGTTCCTGCTGAAAGCGGACGGAATCACCATCCCGGGGTCATTCGCCTGGTCGGGGGAGACGGTCACGTTCACTCCCGCCGTGACTCTTCCCGCTTCGGCGGCCTGCCAAGTCACGATTTCGACGGCAGCCCTCGACGAAAATGGGAACCCGCTGCCAGCCCCCGTCGCCTGGAGATTTGACACGGTGACGACGGCCGGAACGATCTGGACGCAGCTGCTTCCCAGCGATTTCACCGCAACGGACCGGTTCGGCGTGCGGCGCGGGCATGCGACGGTTTCGTTCAACGACCGTCTCTGGGTCATCGGCGGAAGCGATGGGTTCACGCTGCTCAACGATGTCTGGAGTTCAGCGGACGGGGTGACGTGGCGGCAGGAGCTGGCTCACACCGATACGCCCGACACGACTCAGTTCGGAGGCCGGACGAATCATGCCTGCGCGGTATTCAACGGTAGGATCTGGCTGACGGGCGGCTACATCGACACTGGCACCGGCCTGGACGTGACGGATGACGTCTGGTCGAGCGCCGACGGGGTGACCTGGCGCCTCGAATCCGCCTCTGCCGAGTATTGGGCGCGCGGCGACCATCAGATGCTGGTCTTCGACAACAAGCTGTGGATCCTCTCGGGCCAGACGTATGACACCGACGGGCGTGAAACGCTGCTGGGGGATACCTGGGTATCAACCGACGGCATCACCTGGACGGAACGGGGCATGACCACGGCTTATTTTCCCCGGAGGCTCGCCGCTGCCGGCGTGATAGGCAATGCGATGTTCATCTGGGGGGGGTACGGCACGGATGCCGCCGGAGCGGCCGGGCCGCGCCACGATATCTGGCGAAGCACGAACGGGGATCAGTGGATTCTGGTGACGAACGCGGCCCCGTTCGCCGCCCGCAGCGGAGCCGCGCATACGGTTCTCGACGGCACTGCCTGGCTGATCGGCGGGTATGGTATCGGACCGTCGGGCTTCGATGATACCCTGAACGATGTCTGGAGTTCGCGGGACGGGGTGACCTGGAACCTCCTGCTGCCCCACGACGAAAGCACCACGGGTCGATTCTCGCCGCGCCACCAGGCCGGGCTCGGGCAGATGGCCGGCCGTCTGTTCCTGATCGGCGGTGAAGAGCGAATCGAAACGCTCAACGATGTCTGGAAACAGGAGTAACAACGCATGATCGGCCCCTTCTCGGGCAGCCCCCCCACAACTGAGGATGTCGTCCAACCCCTGTCGGGAGAAGGATTCCGGGCACCCTCATACAGGTTCGAAGTCCTTCAGTGCGTGCTTCTGCTCCTGACGTTCGCCGTGGGCTATGGGGTCTGCCGTTTGCTTGGGTGTGCTTATGGAACGGCGCCATATGCCCGCATCCTGTTCACTATTTTTGCGGGGTTCAATATCGCCTCGGTGTTTGTGGCCCTGCAAGGCATCAAGCAGTTGCCGCCCCGAAGCATGTTGAAGGAGTCGATGGCGAATCTGACCATTTCGCTCGGCTGTGCCGCGATGGCGAACGGTCTCGACCTTGCGTTGTGGCTTGGCGGAATCGCGATGATCAAGTCGACCTTCCTCCCGAATCTGTTCTTCGTATCGGCGCTTCTGTTCGGCATCGCAGGAATCCTCCAGATGGCACGTGTCTGCCGGGTTCCGCCGGGAATCGATTCGGCCGCAACCTTTTTCGTCATCGTGCTGGTTTATCTTGCCATTCCCTATCTGATCGACCCGAACGTTTTTTCTGCAGGCACCTCGGGACCATTCAACAAAGAGCTGGTGTTCGGTCTGCTGTATGCGTTCACGATCGGCTACATGTCGGCCATCGCCTTGAAGATCTGGAAGGATGCTCAGGGCACACTGCGTTCGTCCGCGCGCCTCATCTGCCTGGGCGCGCTGTTTCTGAGCTTCGGCTGCGCCATCTACGGGCCGCTGTTCGTGAAACATTCTGCGCTGGAAGTCGCTTCCCACTGGGTTCATGTGATTCTCGCCCTCGGGTATTACACCGTCGGACTCGGCATCCAGCGGATGGGGATGACGGTCGTCGAGGTGTTCTCGCCAGATCAGGAGCTGCTTTCGACGGGCAGGCCCCTGGTGGATATTTTCGGCCCGGTGCTGGGCATGCGCGTCTATGATGCGATGGTGAAGCGGATCCGGGAGTCGAACGCCGCCCTGATACGGATCGAAACGGAAAGCCAGCTCCGCAAGGAGCACATTGCCGAGCTGGAGCGGGAGGTCAAGCGCAGCACCGAAGCCGAAGAGGCGCTTCGCAAGGCCATGGAGGCGCTTGAAACGGCCAACCAGTCAAAGAACCATTTCCTGTCGATGATCAGCCACGAGCTACGCACACCGCTGACCGGGATTCTGGCGTATGGCCAGATGCTCTCTGACCCGAACGGCCCCCTGAGCGAATCGACGACGGAGGAGATCCGGGAGCTGGGTAGGCGGATCCGGAAAAGCGCCGGACATCTGCAAAATCTGATCGACGGCATCCTCCAGCTTTCGCAGGCGAATGCCAGCCAGACCGTTCCCCAGATTGGACCGTTCCTGCTGAGTGAGCTTCTGGATTTCGTGGTGCCGCTCGCCGAGCTGCATGCCCACGAGCGAAACCTCCAGTTCGAACTCGAGGTACCCGAGAAAGCGATCAGCCTTTCGACCGACCAGCACCAACTGCGACAGATCATCATCAACCTGTTATTGAACGCGTTCAAATTCACTCACACCGGAACCGTGACCCTGAAAATCGATGTTTCGGAAGCAGCGCTCCGGATCGAGGTGGCAGACACGGGGATCGGCATTCCGCCAGAGCAGCAGGAAAAGATCTTTGAGCCGTTTTACCAAGTGAGCACAGGCAACACGCGGAAATTCGGAGGCGCCGGGCTCGGACTTGCGATCGTCAAGCGGCTCGTTACGGTTCTCGACGGGTCCATCACCCTCGAAAGCGAAGTCGAGAAGGGAACGCGTATCCGTATCATCCTGCCAGACATTGTCATAGCGAGCAATCAATGAACCAGAACGAAGAACGAAAATCCGTTGACCTTTTCTGTGATGGCGCGTGCAGCGGCAACCCCGGCCCGGGCGGCTGGGGCACGCTTCTGCGGTTTCGGGATGCCGAGAAGGAGCTTTCGGGCGGCGAGGCGCACACCACGAACAACCGCATGGAGTTGATGGCGTGTATTGCGGGTCTTGAGGCCCTGAAGACGCCCTGCCGGGTCCGTGTCACGACCGACAGCCAGTATCTCGCGAAGGCGTTCAAGGACGGCTGGCTCGAAAAATGGCAGCGGAACGGCTGGCGAACGAGCTCGAAGGAGCCGGTCAAGAACCGCGAGCTCTGGGAACGACTGCTCGAACTGTCCAAGGCACATGAACTGAGCTGGCACTGGATCCGCGGACATGCCGGACATCCTGAAAACGAGCGTTGTGACCGGCTCGCCGTTGAAGCCAGGGATCGGGCAGCCCGGGAAGCCTGATGCGAGGTGCCTTTTCGCGGGTCCCACGCCTGACGATGACGGCATACGTCACGCTCATCGTTCTGGTCGTAGCCTGCGGATCTTCCTGTGGAGCGGCGCAAAAGCGTCCGCTCGATCCCAGAACCCTGCTCGAGCAGCTTCCGCCTCCCGATGTCCGGTATCCGGCTGATGGTCTCTGGCACCCGGCAGCGCCCGAGTCGGCGAAACCACCGGTCTCTCCCGAGCCGCGACGGGAACGGCCGGTCGCACCAGCGTCGGCAGAGGTGCTGCTGCCGTTTCCCCTGGCCGGTGGAGTCACCGGCAGCCTTTCGATGCCGCTCTCGGGCAGCCCTGCCTCGTCCGCAGCACAGGTCCGGATTCCCGCATCGGGTGGCGCGGCGTTGAACGCCTCGCTTAGTGCCCGTGTCGGTGCCGACGGCTCCACACGGACAGCCACAGGCACGCGATCCATCGCCACCGGCCACATCCAAGCCGGCACCGGAGCGGCGGCGTCCACAAAACCGCTTTCCACGGCCACGGCGAAACTCCCGGCACCACATCCGGCGCCATCGGCCTCAGCCCCCGTCCGGCCGATTCCGGAAACCCCGGTTGCAAGCCTCGCCCGGCTCGCCTCCGCCCCGGTCACACATGCCGAAACAGCCTCACCAACGGTCATTGCATCGGCAACGCCTCACGCAACCGCCCCACAGACCGTGGCTGCAGCTCCGGTCGCATCTGAGCCGTCGTCCGCCCCACCTGCCGTGGCATCGGGAGCTGCTCTCGATCCGGAGCTGGCGGTAGCAGCGGGCGAGGAGGAGGCCCCTTCGGCGGAAAACGCGTCGGCCGAGGCGGTTCTGACAAAAGCCCGGGAGCTGCGTGACGCGGGCTCATTCGATGAGATGATCACCCTGCTCGATGAGCAGAGCGAGCTGCTGGGCGACCATCCCGAAGCAGCGAAGATGCGACTCGAACAGCTGCTGAAAGCCGCCAAGCCCGACTATCTGGGGCTGAAACGGCAGGGCGACATCGTCCTCCAGAGCGAACCCCAGGATCCCGAGGCCAACTACGCGGTCGGGTTGTACTGGGTGTATTCCAAGAAAGCCGACGCCGGAAAGGCTCTCATCCATCTCGGCATCGCCAGGTCCTCGAAACGGGCCCCCCCAGGTGCCGGGAGTCTGTACTGGACCATTTTCGCGAAACGGTACGGGCTTCTTGCGCTGCTTCCGCTCGCTGGAATCGGCTTCATCGTCGACCGTCTCCGCAAACGCCGTGGAAGCACCTCTGCCGCCGACGAATCCGTGCCAGAGCAGTCACAGAAACCGGGTGATCCCGCCCCAGCCCGCCCGGGGATCGCAGGGATTCTCGACATACTCCGCGCACGCATCAGACGGACTCCCGCCGTTCCCGAGACGGTTGAGCCGGCACCCCCCGCCGATGAAACACCCCGTGCCGGCGGCTGGAAAGCACGTCTGACAGGAATCGTCGATTCCTTCAAAGGGCTTGTCGCAAAGCTGACGAAAAAAACCCCGGCTTCGGACACCGCCACGACCGCGGAAGTACCGACGCCCACGACGGAAGCGGCTGTGGAGGAGAGTTCCGAACCGGCAGAAACCGGAGACGACGTCCCCGTTGCAGAAGATGCCGACGAAGCGGCGGAAGCAGAGGAGGATTCTGCAGAAGCGGCAGATGAAGCCGCGATTCCTGACGAAGAGATTTCCGAGGAGGATTTCGCCGAACCGGATGGCGGAGAAACGGAAGAAGCCGCGGAGACCGACGAAACCACCGAGACGGATGAAAACGCTCCCACAGAGGAAGAGACGGAGGCCGTCGAAGGTGAGGCCAGCTCCGACGACGAAGCCGAAGCCGACGCATCGGCTGACATGGAGGCCATGCCAGACGAGGATGCCACATCTGTGGAAGACGGCGAAACTCCGACCGAGGAGGATGCCGACTCAGAAACATCGGAAGAGGCCGAAGAGACGGCAGATGTGGACGATGAGCACCCCGGCGGGTGAGGCTCGATCTATTTTATACCGTATATTTTCGCGACGTCCGGAGCTTCCACGGCGACGGCAGGCCAGAAGTATTT
>DATCTT010000417.1:0-22713 GCA_036567845.1 Candidatus Ozemibacteraceae bacterium
GCCCGCCGATACCGACTAGCAGCCCTCGCTCATAGCACCGCTCCATGACGGTAGCCGCGGGTAGGGTGTCCGCGAGCTCGATGCCGATCATCAGGCCGATGCCGCGGATCTCCTGGACGGAAGGGGTTTCCGACAGGGACGAGACGAGCCCTTCGAGAAGCCGGGCGCCGATCCTGGCCACGTGCCCGGGAAGCTGTTCCTCGACGATGATGCGAAGCGTTTCGTCGGCGGCCGCCAGAGAGACCGGATTCCCGCCGAAGGTGGAAAAATGCAGGAACTCCTTCAGTGCGTCCGCCGCATCTTCCGTGGCGCTCACCAGTCCGAGTGGGTACCCGTTGGCGATTCCCTTGGCCATGCAGACGAGATCAGGCTGGAGATCGAGCAGGTCGCTCGCGAACAGCGTCGTTCCGCATCTGCCGAAGCCGGTCTGGACTTCATCTGCAATCAGATCCGCCTCGAACGCGTCACAGAGGGTGCGAAGCCGTCGAAAGAACGGCCGGGGAGGAGTCAGGATGCCCCCGACGCCCAGAACCGGTTCCACGAGAACGGCTGCGATCCTGTCCCCGTGGATGCGAAGGGTGTCCTCCAGCTCGTCGAGGCACCGTGCCGCACAATCGACGGAGAGTGGTTCGAGATGCCGGCAGCCCGCCGAACAGCCGGAGTCGGGGCAGTTGCGGCAGGAAGAGACGGGATGGAACAGGACATCGTCGATGCCGCCGAACGCCGGCCGCCAGGCGTCGAGGCCCGTGAGGGACTTGGTCAGAAACGAACCGCCGTGGAACCCTTCCGACATCGCGAGAATCACCGGCTTCCGTCGATGGGCCCGTGCGGTCTGGCAAGCAAAATCCACCGCCTCGGAGCCGGAGTTGACGAAAAAGTGCCTGCACAGCCGGTCGGGAAGCACATCCTGGAGCTGCTGGAGATAGCTCGTCAGAAGTTCGGTCCGGTACAGCATGGTCGTGTGGTGGACGCGGCCGGCCTGTTCCCGGACGCGGGCCGTGACGCGCGGATTGCAGTGGCCGACCGAGACGCTGGCGACACCGGCATAGGCATCGATATATTCTTTTCCGTCGGTGCTTCGGATGCGGCATCCTTCGGCGGAGTCGATCGTCAGGGGTGTCCGATACGCATGTCGGACAAAGGGAAACAGGTGGGGTGTCGTCATGGCTTCCTCAATGAATCGAGGGATCGGCGGACAAAGCGGACGGTGACGCCATCCACGTTGACCCGGTCCCGAACGGCGGGGCGCGGGGAAGGGAGGGTGCGCTGGCCGCAGAGCACGAACAGGTCGGCGAGCTCGCCGAAGGATGTGTGCAGCCGTTCCGCCAGTCCGGAACCGAAGCGGTCGACGGCATGGAGCATCGCTTCGAACAACAGGCCGGTGAAGGCGCAGACGTTCGGATCCCTTCCCAGAAGATTCCCCGTCGCGATGAAGGTCTGGTGCTTGCAGCCGCCGCCACACAGATACCGCAGGGCGCACGCCCTGCATTCCGGACGGGCATCGACCGCCGTGCGCCACGGGGCGAGCCTTGCGGCCACGGCCTCACTGGTCAGGCCGGCGAATGAGCCGAGATTCCATTCTGTATCTCCTGCTATACGATGACAGGGGTGGACGGAGCCGTCGGGGGAGAGGGTGAAATACCCGTCGCCGGCGCGGCAATGGTTGACCGCGAACCGGCCCGTCAGGGTGCTTTCAATATACCGGTTCAGTTCGAGACAGCCGCGGAACCGGCCGAGGCGCAGCAGTTCAGGGTAGGCGTCGGCCATGGCGAGATACTGGTTCCGGAAGTTTTCGGAAAAGGTCGAGTGGCCGGGCTCGCCAGCCTTCCAGGCGCCCACGGCCGCCGGATAGATGCTGACGTAGTCGAACAGGCCGGTGGCGGCGAACTCCCGCACCGTGCGGGAAAAGGCATGATCGGGGTTGAACACCGTCATCCGGGCGACGATGACGGCATCGGGGCAGAGATCCCGCAGCCGCCGGATGTTCTTCATGATCGTGGCGTGGGAGCCGGTGCCGTCGCGGAAGGGACGCTGGGCATCCTGGACTTCTCGGGGGCCGTCGATGGATACGCTGAGGATCATTCTCCCCCGGCGGAGCAGATCGGCCTGTCCGTCGTCGGCCGAGGTCAGATTCGTCGAGATGCGGTTGATGATTCCATGCGGGTGGTCCCGCCAGACCCGTGCAGATTCCTGGTCGGTGAGGACGGCAGAGATCGTCGCCGTGTTCATCAGCGGCTCGCCGCCGAAAAATTCGATGCGGAACGGGAGGTCGGGATCGGAGCAGGCAAGCGCTTCGTGAAGGGCGGAAAGGGCGAGGGCCGGTTTCATCTCTTCGTGAATGCGCGCATAGGAACCGCCGCGGGCATAGCAGTAGATACAGTTCAACGTGCATGCAGGGGTGAGATTCAGGTTGATCGCCGACGGCCTGGGACCCCGACCGCGCCAGTAGCCGGCGAGCGCAGTGGCGTTGTCGGGGAGTCCAGCCGGGAGCGCGAGTGCCGAGGCGAGGCTCCTGCGGAACGATTCATCGTCGATCAGTCGGCGGAACTTCCCGGAATCGCCATCCGCTGCGGGGACAAGGTCCGCGAGGCACGAGTCGGAGCTCCGGAAAAACCGGACACTGTCCGGACCCCGGACCAGGATTCCGCCGGAAACGGGAAACAGTTCCATCCTTCAGCTCCTCTCCGCGCAGTCTACCACAGGCGCCTTCCCGGGGAAACGGTCAGGCTGGACGCGGATCCAGGCCGCGGAGTCGCTCGACGTGCGCTGCCATCGCGGGCCGCCAGACGGCGAGACAGCGGGCCTGTCCGAAGAGAAAGGCCCGCTCGTAGGAGGTGGAGAATCGTCCCATCCGGCCGATGGTCATGATCGTATCGTGGCCGCTATTTATCAGCTCCTGAAGCCGCCATGCCGGCATGGTTCGGGGGAGATGCGAGACGAACACGGTCGCGCCGAAACTCGTGTCGGAGAGGACGCGAGGGGCTTCCGGCGTCGGGCGTCCGAACGGATCGCGGCTCATGAGACCAACGGGAAGGACCTGGGCTATGATACCCTGTTTCCGTATATAGGAAAACACGCTTCGGACCGTCTCTTCCGAGTCTGTGTCGAAGCCGGTGACGAAGTATCCATACGGAACGATATCGAATCTTCGGCACTGGTCGATCGCCGCCGCGTTCTGCTCCGGGGTCGTACCCTTCCGCTGGCTGTCGAGAGTTTCCGCCGAGACAGACTCGAGGCCAAGCGCAAGGCTCGACACACGCGCCTCCTTGAAAAGGCGCATCAATTCATCGTCGGCCGTTGGCGCGACGTGAAACTGGAGGGAGAACCGCACATCGCCGGCGGTGCGGACGGCATGGACGAGCCTGCGCAGCAGCTCCTTCGTCCAGGCGATGTCGGCGAACAGACAGTCGTCGGCGAGCATGATTCGGACTGGGCGCGAGGGGCCGTTGACACGCAGGATCATCCCGAGATCGGCGATGACGTTGTCGAGGGAACGCGGGATCCATCTTTTCGGGCTCTGGCAGAACCGGCAGGAACGCACACAGCCCGTGGAGGCGAAGAGGGTGTAGATTCCTTCCTTCGGCCCTCCGAACATCCCGTCGCGTGCCGTCCAGGGCCCAAGATCGCGCACCAGGTCGTATCGCGTCGGGCCGTCGGCAGGGAGCGGGTCGCGCGGATCATGGCGAGGTCCGTCCGGTCCCGGCACGACGATTCCTGGCACGTCGGCGGGAAACCGCGTTCCTTCGCTCCGGCGCAATGCTACCGGAAGGCTCGTCTCGGCCCTGCCACGGAAAACGGCATCGCAGGCGGTCAGAAGCTTATCGGCGAAGGCGGAGGCGGAGGGGCCGCCCGCGACGACGGGGAGATCGGGGCGCCGGCGTTTGAGGGCTTGAGCCACGTGCAGACCCCGTGGCAGGGTGTTGAGCGCGAGCGAGAGACCGACGACATCGGCCGACCGGCAGATCTCGTCCATCAAGCGCGCGTCGAAGACGGTCAGCTCCTCCGCGATCACCTCGGCCTCGAAACCGGCTTCGACAAGGGCACCGGCGAGGAACGGCGCGCCGCACCGGATCTGGCCGGTCAGCTCCGTGACCACGCATTCCGCTGCGACGGAAGGCTCGAGGAGCACGACACGCCGCGGCGCCCGTTTTCCCCTCACAGCTCGGGATCCCCGGTTTCCCAGGTGTGGCGATGGCCGCGCCGGGCTGGATTCTCATTGACCGGCACTCCGATCACGAGGCAGATGAAGCCCCGCAGGCGGCGGAGCAGATGAGTGACCTTCTGAAGCACGGAAACCGTCACGACGGCAGCCGGGCGATTCGGGCTGCCAGCCAGCCGGGCAGGCCGACGACGTTCCGCAGCTTGAATGCTCGCAGCAGCCGGTCGTGTCGCAGCGCCTTCACCGCGTCGGGGATCTGGTCCGGCATCGCGGCGGCGGGCGTGTCGGGGCGCGCCTCGAAGGGGAGGATCTGATACAAATCGATCGGAAGCCGGTCGAGGAGGCGGCAGCTGGCGGCATACTCCTCGTCGGTTTCCCCGGGGAAGCCGACCATGATGATCGTGGCGAGACGCGGCCGGCTGCGGCCGATGGCGGCGAACCGGGTGAGCGCCGTTTCGACTTCGCCGATGCGGTAGTCGCGGCCCATCCGCTCGAGGATGCGATCGCTGCCGCTCTGGATCGGGAGGCAGAAGGCCGAGATCCGCCCGGTCTCGAAGATCGGGGCGAGGCGATCGATCAGGTCGATGAAATACCGTGGTTCGACGAACCGCAGGTTGATCCGGAACCCGTCCCCGATGCGCACCATCTCGGCCAGGAGCTCGGCGAGGTTCGACCCGATGTCGGATCCCCAGGCACCCATGTCGTCGCCGGCCAGGGAAATCTCGCGCACTCCCGCTGCGGCCGCCTGGCGGGTCTGCTCGAGGATGATCCCGGGTGGCGTGCTGACGAGACGCCCCTTGGCCCTGCGCACGGCGCAGTAGGTGCATCTGCCCCGGCATCCGACGGCTCCCCGGATGAAAAACCAGTCGGAGGAAGGGATCGTGGCCATCCAGTCAGGTACAATATCGCATCCTATCTTATTCGAGAGCCTCTCGAGCTTTTCCTTGAACGAAACCAGTCGCAGGAAGAAGGGATTCGCGCGGTAGTCGTCCGTGCGCACCGTGTTCGCATGAACGGCGCTCATCGGCACCGTCCCTGGCGCGATCGCGTCGAACCGGTCGAGCTCGAGGGGACCGACCGCTTCCGCCCCGGCTTCGGCAAACCGGCCGGGATTGATGCGGCTGAGGCAGCCGACGGCGACGAACCGCGCGCCTGGCTTCAGATGCGCGCGCCGGGCGGCGAGATCGGCCATGGCGGCATCCTCATACTGCTGGTTATAGGCGCAGGTCGAGACGATCACCTGGTCCGCGTCGGCCTCGGTTGCGGTCTCCTGCCAGCCGTTCGCAAGATAGTAGGCACGGATGCGGTTCGCGTCGAGGGCGATCTCGGTGCAGGGGTGGGCCGAGTTGCTGATGAAAAAGCGTGAAGCCATGTCAGGCAAAGCCGAGGAAGTGCCGGACCTGCTTGCGGACGGCCATGCGGTGAATTTTTTCGAACCGGCGTCGCGTGGTTTCTTCGGCCACCTTCCCCGGCAGGGTCGCCGCCTTGGTGCCGGGCCGTTCCTCGTAGGGGAAAATCAGATACAGCGAGAAATCGACATCGGTGACGAGCCGCAGCGTGTCGCGGAAATCCTCGGCGGTTTCACCGGGGAAGCCGACGATCACGTTCGTCGCGACCATCTTCACCTTCGTGTGTCGCAGGGTCTGGTTGACACCGTCGCGGATCTGCGCAAACGTATACCGCCGGTTCATGGCCTTGAGGATGCGATCGCTGCCCGACTGGGCCGGGACGCAAAAACTCTTGATGCGGCCGGAGGAAAAGGCCGGTTCGAGCTTGTCGAACAACCGGATCAGCCAGTAGGGGTCGATGAACCGGATATTGATCTCGAAGTCGCCCTTGAGCCGCACGAGTTCGTTCAAAAGATCGGCCAGGTCCTGCTTCCGATCGCACCCGTATCCGCCGAGGTCCTCCCCGGTCAGGGCGATCTCGCGATACCCCATCGCGATCCCCTTTTCCGCCTGCCGCACGATCGCGTCGATGGGCTCGCTCCGGATGAACCCCTGAGCATGCCGGATGCCGCAGTAACTGCAGTTGCCGGTACAGCCGGTGGCGCATCGGATGCAGAACCAGGTCGGGGACGGGGTCGTGAACAGAACCCGCGGCACGGGGATGAAGGGAAGGCGCTGGTGGGCCCGTTCGAACGCCGCGCGAGCCTTGACCCAGAACGCGACATGCGGGTTCGCCTCATACTCGTCGGTCGAGATGAAGTTGTTGTCGAGCTGTTCGAGCCGTACCGGGAAGTTCATGTGCTCGTTGAACTTCATGATCTCCTTCGTGGAGATGCAGACCCCGTTGAATTCCCGCCGCAGCCGTTCCCGGTTGATCTCGGGAAGGCAGCCGACGACGATCAGCTCGGCATCTTGCTTTTTGGCGGCGGTCTTGGCGCGGATCTCGTCGATTTCGTAATCCTCGGAGCTCTTGTTGAAGCCGCAGGTGGAGATGATGACGATATCGGCCTCCCCGGCATCCCGGGTGACTTCCCAGCCGTTCGTGGCGAACCACCGTTTCAGCAGATTGCTGTTCATCGCGTTTTCCGTGCACGGGTGCTGGGTCACACCGACATAGACCTTTTTCATGCTGCCGCCTTTTCCCTTCGTTCGATCGTGATCAGATTATATCATCCCCGGGCCGGAGGCCTGCGATGTTCCATCCGGGCTGCGCGGCTTCTTCGGCAGGGGGACCGGCTTGAACGTGTACAGGGCCACGGGGGTCAGGAGAAGCTCGGCGACCAGGGCGGCGGCGACGCCGAACGAGATGAAGATGCCGAACGCGCGCGTCGGGCCGAACCCCGACAGGGCGAGCACACTGAAGCCGCTGTAGAGGACGATGCTGGCGAAACAGGTAGCACGCCCCTTTGCGATCATGGTGCGGACGAGCGCCTCCGTTTCATCCCCGTCCCGCTCCAGCTCTTCGCGGAACCGGTAGATGATGTGAATCGTGTCATCCACGGCGAGGCCGATGGCGATCGAGGCGATCATGCCCGTCACCGTATTGAACGTCACGCCGAGCAGGCCCATGGTGCCGTAGGTGATGAGCATGGGAAGGACGTTCGGGAGCATCGCCGTGAGGCCCAGCTTGACCGAGCCAAACGTGAGCATGATGAGCACCGTGATGATGACGAGCGACAGGCCGAAGCTGCCGATTTCGTTGTAGACGAGGATCTCTGAAACTTCCGCCCACATCACGGCTCGGCCGGTGAGGGTCGCCCGGACGGGCAGCCCCGCAAACCGCTTCGCCGCAAGCGCTTCGATCTGCCGGAACGCGCCGACGAGCTCTCGGGATGAACGATCCTTCAGGCGCATCGCGACATGTGTTGTGTGCGCATCCGTGCTGATGAACTCGGCGAGCATTCCCCCGGGGGCGAGGGTGAACGGGGCGCTTGCCGTCGCTTCGGCGGAATCGGCTTCGAGGGGGGCGGTGTCCGACGCCGAAGCGGTCAGCGGCTCCGTGTCGGAGGCCTCGACGGGGGTTGCGGCGTAGAACGCGAGGTAATCGGCGATTTCCTCTTCCGTGCGGGGAATGTGATGCGGCTCACCCGAGAAGAGCCGGTCGAAATCCTGAACCAGATCGACATAGGAAAGCGAACGGTCGAGGAAGGTGACGCTTGCGAGGTCGTTCTGAAACTCCCGGACGCGATGGATGAGCTCCGGTTCGGTCCACCGCCGCCCGTCACTCTCGAGAAGCAGCTCGACGGGCACGATGCCGCACAGATTCGTCTCGACGAACCTGTTGGCATCCTGGATCTCATGGTTGTCGGGAAGATACCGGATCAGACTGGTTTCGATCTGGAGGCGGGCGAGGCCGACTCCGGCAACGGCGCACAGGAGCAGCGTGCCGGCCCAGACACGGCCGGGGTGGCGGAGCAGCAGGCGTGCCAGACGCTCGATGGCCGCTTCCAGAGAACCGACGGTTTCTATATCTTTACCTACATATCTCCGAGCGGCGATGCCGGCGGGAATGACGATCCAGGCGAGCAGCATCGCGAACAGCGTGCCGGCACCCGAATAGAAGCCGAACTGGCGGATCGCCTCGACATCGTTCAGGATCAGGGCGCCAAACCCGATGACGGTCGTGAGGGCGGAAAGGGCGATGGGGCGCAGGACGCGGCTCATGACGTCGGCGAGGACTTCGGGGTGATACCGTTCGGCGTCACGCACGGTCAGCCGGTACTCCGTCAGGATGTGGATCGCATAGGTGAGGGCGATCGAGATCACCATGGGGGGCAGGATCGACGTGACGAAGTTCACCGCGTGGCCGGACCGGATCAGGAGCCCCTTTGTCCATATAACGCTTGCTATAATGGCAAACAGCGGGGCGACGACCCCGAACGGGCTGCGATAGAGCACGATCAGCACGATGGTGATCAGGGCCAGGGAAAGCGGGGTGAACAGGCGCTGGTCGTGTCGCGTCATCTCGACGATCAGACGGGTGATCTCCGGAATGCCGGTCAGGTGATAGGGGCGGCCGAGGTGCGTGTCGAGGACGGCACGCGTCTGGTCGAGCGAGCCGGCGACCAGATCGCCCGTTTCCTGACGGAGCCGGATGACCATCCCCCCCGTTTTCCAGTCCGGGGAGATGATGAGCCGGTCGGCGGACCGGGTGCGGCGCATGTTTTCGAGATACCGGTCGAGCTGCCGGTCTTCCTCGAGGAACTTATCGAGGGCCGGCCTGTCCGTGATGCCGAGCTGGGTGCGCAGCGCGCTGACGGGGGAGAGGACGGTCTGGACATTCGGGAGCCGGAGAAGGGCGAGTTCGGTGTCGAACAGCGCCCGGACGAGCGGCGGATCGATGCGGTCGACGGAGAAGCCGGCCAGGAGGATCCGGTCGTTGCCGAACACCTCGAGATAGCGGTAATACGCCTCGAGCGTGCGGTTGGCCACGACGTTGTCCTCGAGCCGGTTGTCGATCCGGTCGACGCGGGCATAGGTGCCGAACCAGGCCGTGATGGCCGTCACGACGGCGAGCAGGAGCCAGGCCAGGCCGGGGCGTCGTGCGAGAACGGCGAAAAGGCGTGTCATGAACCCGGTGCTTCTCCGAGGAGTCGCAGGGCGTTTCCGCGCCCGATGAGCGTCAGGGTTTCGCCGTCGAGGCCGAGGGATGTGAGATTGCGGCGAACGATCGTGGCGTTGCCCATCGGGAAATCGCTTCCGAACAGGAGACGGCGGGGACCGGTAACCGCGAGGGCGGCGCGGATCACTTCGGGGGACTGGAAGCTGATGTCCAGGGAAAGGTTCGGGGCCTCCGCTGCCGCGGCGAGATAGGACCGCCATTCCCACAGGCCGGTGTGGGCGGCGACGAGATTCAATCCGGGAAAACGGTTCGCGAGGGTGGAAAACTCGGTGGCGACGGGTCTGATGCCGTCGCAGAGATTGAACAGGGCCCGCGATCCGCCGGCGTGGATGACGAGGGGAATGCCGTTGCGTTCCGCGAATGCGGCGGTTATCCGGACGGTGTCGCCGGATAGGGGGAGATTCTGGAGAAGGGGGTGGATCTTGAGACCGCGGGCGCCGTCGCGCAAAGCCCCAGCAAGCTGGCGATCGAGGGGTTCATCCGAATGGGTGTCGGGGGAAAAGAATGGAATGAAACGAGGGTTTCCGCGGCAGGTGGCGATGACATCCGCATTGCGTGACACGGGAGGCACTGGCAGCACGACGGCGCGGTCGATGCCGGCTTTGTCCAGGCGGCGTTCGAGGGTTTGTTCGTCCGGGGCTGGCGTCCCGTTGGCCGGATCGAATGGAGCGGCGCGCATGATGCGGGCGAGGATGCGCTCCATCGGCCGTTCGAACGGGCTCCCGGGCTTCAGCAGATAGTGGTATCCCGTTTTCTCGAACGCGCCCCAGATCAGGCGGTGAAACAATGGCAGGAGGGGGTCGGCATGGCACGGTTTCAGACGCCGCTGATCGGCGTCATCAAGCCGGATGTGCAGGTGGGTGTGAAAATCGATGAAGTTCACAGGTTGAAGCCGCCGTCGACGGCGAACACCTGACCGGTCGCGAACGTCATGTCGGGAGCCAGAAGATGGGCGGCGGCTGCGGCGATCTCCTCGGGCTTCCCGAGTCTCCTGAGGGCGATCCGTCGGAGGAGTTCCTCCCCGGCCTGGGCCATGACGTCGCGGGTCATGACGGAGGCGATCGGGCCGGGCGCGATGGCGTTCACCAGGACGTTGCGCGGGGCCATCTCGGCCGCGAGGCTTCGGACGAGAGCTTCGATGCCGGCTTTGGAAGCCGCGTAGTTGGCCTGGCCGCGCCCTCCCTGGCGGCCTGCGACAGAGCTGACGAACAGCATCCTGCCCGATCGCTGGCGAAACAGAAGCGGGCCGAAGGTTCTGGCGGCCCGGAACGCACCGTTCAGGTTCACGTCGATCACGCGTTCCCAATCTGTTTCTTCCATGCCGAGGATGGGGGAGTCCGCCGTCACGCCCGCGTTGAAGACGATGGCCGTGGGTTTCCAGCCATCCGGGAGGAGCGTCGTGGCCGATTCCATCGCTTCTGGCGAGGTCACATCGAGGACGGAGATGGTCAGACGGCCATCTGCGGTTTCGGCGAGCGGACGCAGCCGCTCCGGATGGCGGTGTGCCGTCGCATGAACCGATGCCCCCTCGTCCAGGAAACGGCGGACCAGGGCCAGCCCCAGGTCTCCGGAAGCCCCGATCAGGATGATCCGCTGGTCTTGAAGCATCGCCATGTGTCGTCCTTTCGCGCTGGGTGCATCCCCGTAATCACCGGATCTTACTACAGAATCCCCCCGGACGTCAGCTCCGGGAGAGGGACACCCAGCGGTCTCGAAGTCGGATGAGCCGGGGGCAAGGAAATAAAGTAATTTCAACTATATATTGCGTTCCTG
Organism: Candidatus Ozemibacteraceae bacterium; assembly: GCA_036567845.1. GTDB lineage: Bacteria > Muiribacteriota > Ozemobacteria > Ozemobacterales > Ozemobacteraceae > MWAR01. The sequence continues at coordinate 11,003 of DATCTT010000417.1, forward strand.
CGCCAGGGCACGGTGGATGATGAAAATGAGCAGGATGGAAAGCCCGTAGGAAACCGGGATACCCCATCCCTTGCCGAGTAGCCAGAGCGTGAGGGCGGCGGTGGGGAGAAGCGGGAGGATCTGGAGGACCTGGGTTTTTGCGTGGTAGAGCGGGGGAATGCCGAAGCCGGCGGCGGTGATGACCGTCGTGTCGGAGTAGGGGATCATCAGACCGCCCGCGATCGAGCCAGATATCACGGCGCCGGCGACGATCGGGAGAAACGCCTCGCCGCCTGTCGAGAGGGCCATCTGGAACCCGATCGGCATTACGATCGCCATCGAACTCCAGCTGAAGCCGGTTGCGACCGTGATGAGAAACGAGACGAACATCGCCGCGATGGGTACCAGGGCGGGGGAGAGGCGGTCCCCCAGGAGGGACGTCAGCCAGAGGCCGGTTCCGAGGTCGTTCGATACGGCCGAGAGGCCTTTGGCAAGGATGATCACGAGGCCGGTCGAAACCATCGACGTGATGCCCTTGCGAAGGCCGCCGGCGATATCCCGCCAGGACAGGAGCCCGTCGCGCCGGAACAGCAGGATGCCCGCGACCGTCGCGATCAATACCGAAGCGTTTAAAATATCGACGGTGGGGAGATCCGAGAACACGCTGATGAGAGACAATCCTTCGCTCCAGGAGGCGACGACGTTGCGGAGGGTGAAGCCGGCCAGGCCGCCGACGGCGAGGAGGACGAGACTGCCGAGCGGGACGAAGAGGTGCCGGAGACGCGTTTCCGGACGCGCCTGCACCGGTGGCCGCACTGATGCGGGGGGCGGGCCGTCATCGAAGCGGGCACCGATCCAGGTGCCTGTCCAGGCGCTGAGGAACGCGAGAAGCAGGCCGAAGAAGGTCACGGCATGATACGGCAGGGAGCCCAGAAACAGGGCGGAGGAGGAGACCCTCACGCCGAGCGGTTCGGCGGAGGAGACGAGGAGCGAAGCCTCGAAGCCGGCCCAGGTCGAGATCAGGACGACCGAGACGATGACGGCCGTCTGGTCGACGATGTATGCGAGAAGAGCGGGCGAGATGCGGTGTTTCGGGCACAGGGTGCGCATCGAGGCGCCGCAGATCAGCACGTTGGCGTAATCGTCGAAGAAGACGCAGAGGCTCAGCAGAAACGTGGCGACCCGGGTTTTGCGTGCCGAATCGAGCTTTTCCGATACGACCTCGGAGAACCGCTCATAGGCTCCACTACGCGAGATGAGCTCGAGCAGACCACCGACAAGCAGAATGAAAAGGGCAATCTTGAGCCGCTCGATGTCGGTGAACGAGAGTTTCAGATAGCCGAAACAGGTCGCAGCACCGCGGCCGAAGGCGGCATGCGCGACGGTGAACGCCCCCCCGACGATGCCGAGGAACAGCGCGAGCGCGACGCGGTGCGTCAGCACGGCGGCGAGGATCGTCACTCCGGCCGGAACGAGGGAAAGAATCCCGAAATCGATCGATGTGCTCATGGTGAAAGAGAGAGGAAGCGGCGGATAACCGCATGCGCAGATGCGGTTCGCGAACCGCCCATTCAGGAAGGTGGTCGGGCCGCTGCGGTCAGACGATGATCGGGTCGCGGAGCTCGTAGCCGCGGGAGATCAGGTCCTGCTCCTCGGCGGGGGTCATGACCTTGATCATGCCGTCGTGGAGACCGTGGATCTCGACGTGGTGGTCGCGGTACATCTGGAGCGCATCGACGATCTCGGTGGTGATCGTCTGGCCGGGCACCAAGAGAGGAATTCCCGGCGGGTAGGGGACGATCATGACGGTCGAGATCCGGCCGACGCTTTGGCGAAGCGGCACGAGGGCTCCGTCGCAGTAGAAGGCATAACGCGGCTTGAACCGGATCGGTGAGAGGCTCAGCCGGAAATCCTGGACCACCCCCGTTGCGTTCTCGACGTTGCCGCTCATCGTCTCGATATTCTCGAGGGCGAGGAACAGCCGGTTCAGCTTCGAACGGGTCGCTCCGATCGTGATCAGCACGGTGAGGGTGTTGAACGTCGATTTCTCGATCTGGATGTTGTGCTTGGTGAGAAGCAGCCGCTCAACCTCGCGGCTGCTGAAGCCGGATTTCGAGACGTCGATCGTCAGCTTGGTGGGGTCGAGCCGGACGCGGTCGACGTCGTTGCGGAGTTCGTCCGAGATCAGGTCATCGAGGCCGAGCACGCGGAACTTCCGGAGCGAGTTGATGGCCTCGCGCAGGGAGCGGGACAGTTCGAGCGTTCGTGAAAGCAGGCTGTAGCCTTCCATCACCATCTGTTTCCGGGCCGCGTCGAGCGAGGCGATCATCGGATACTGGGGCGAGGTGGAGGTGTGCATGTTGAAGTTTTCCATGAAGAAGTCCTGGATCCGTTCGAAATCCGGGTCGTTCACATGGATCATCGAGGCTTGGCTGAACGCGCTCATCGTCTTGTGGGTCGACTGAGTCGCGTAGTCGGCGCCGGCCTGCATCGCGCACGGGAAAAAGTCGGGGTGGAACCGGGCGTAGCCATACCAGGCCTCGTCGATGATGACCTTGATGCCGCGCCGGTGCGCCTCCTCGACGATATGAGTGATGTCATACGTGAGGCCGTCGTAGGTGCAGTTGGTCAGGATCAGCGCCTTCACCCGCTTCTGTGCGGCGAGTGCTTTATCCATAGCGGCGAATATACGTTTCTTGGGCACGGGGCCGAAGATGCCGTAGGTGTTGTTCACGGAGGGCATCAGGTAGATTGGCTCGGCGCCGGCGAGGACCACGCCGTAGTGCACCGACTTGTGGCAGTTGCGGTCGAGCAGGATCGCATCGCCGGGCTTGAGCAGCGTCTGGATCAGGATCTTGTTCGAGGTCGAGGTGCCGTTGGTGGAGAAGAAGGTGTGACGGGCGCCGAACGCCCGCGCGGCAAGTTCCTGAGCCTCTTTGATGACCCCCGTGGGGTGGAGCAGGGAGTCGAGCATTGGCACCGAGACCGAGACGTCGGACCGGAACAGGTTCGGGCCGAAAAACTCGTAATAATCCTGCATCCAGGGGGAGTTGTTGACCGAGTAGCCCGAGGCGTGGCCCGGCGTGTGCCACGAGTCGCGGGTGCTGTTGGCATACTGGACGAGCATCTCGAAGAAGGGGGCGCGGTTCTTGCTGCTGATGACCTCGTTCTTCACTTTGTTGACGACGTCGTCCCAGTCGTGATCGCCTTTGAAGAAATACCCGTTGAGCACGCCGCCGGCAGTGACGTTCGGACCGCTCTTCTCTTCGGTCAGCAGGAACAGGTTGATCTCGTGACGCAGTTTCAGGAACTCGCGGAGCATCTCGAGACCGCGAATCGTCCCGGAATCGGTTTTCCGGCTGCGTGGCAGCTCCCACTCGGTGAGGACGGCATGGATGGCGCCGTCTTCCCGGAGGAGGGCGCAGGCATCGTCGAAGCTGCGAGCCGTGACGATGTTCAGTCCGCGATTGCCGAGCTCGACGGACGAGCGGTCGAGGGAAACGGGAGAGGGGTCGAGCAGCAGAATTTTGTATTTCATGGGATGGATGCTCCAGGCTTCGGGAAGGCGCCGTGAGGCTCTTGGCGGCCGTTCGTGGTGGGGATACTCTACCATGAAGGCGGGCTTTGTGCTACACTTCACGCGCCGCGCGGGTTCGCCCCGCCCGGCGATTCCAGCCTGATGGAGCCTGAAGCAGCGATGTCGGACACCGAAACGCAGGTCGTTTCCAATTTCATTCGTGACATCATCGAAGAGGATCAGAAGACGAACAAGCACGGCGGGCGTGTCGTCACACGGTTTCCGCCCGAACCGAACGGGTATCTCCACATCGGACACGCCAAGTCGATCTGCCTGAATTTCGGGCTGGCGCGGGATTATAAAGGCATCTGCCATCTGCGGATGGATGACACGAACCCCATCAAGGAGGACATCGAGTACGTCAACGCCATCATGGCCGACGTGCGCTGGCTCGGCTTTGACTGGGCCGACAAGATGTTCTTCGCGGCCGATTACTACGAGCGCCTGTACGGGTTTGCCGTCGAGCTGATCAAGCTGGGCAAGGCGTTCGTGTGCGAGCTGACGCCCGATCAGATGCGCGAATACCGCGGCACGCTGACGCAGCCCGGCAAGGAGAGCCCCTTCCGGAACAGGAGCGTCGAGGAGAACCTCGATCTGTTCGAACGGATGCGCAAGGGCGAATTCCCCGATGGCAGCCGGACGCTGCGGGCGAAGATCGACATGGCCTCCTCGAACATCAACATGCGCGATCCGGTCATCTATCGCATCCTGCGCACGACCCATCATCGTACGGGCGACACCTGGTGCATCTACCCGATGTACGACTTTGCGCACCCGCTGTCGGACATGATCGAGGGGATCACCCACTCGATCTGCACGCTCGAGTTCGAGGATCACCGGCCGCTGTACGACTGGTTCCTCGACACGCTCAAAACCCCCTGCCACCCGCAACAGATCGAATTCGCGCGGCTGAACCTGACCTACACCGTGATGAGCAAGCGCAAGCTGCTGTCGCTGGTGAAGGAAAACCTGGTGAATGGCTGGGACGACCCGCGGATGCCGACCATCGCGGGGCTGCGGCGGCGCGGCTTCACGCCCGAGGCGATCCGGGACTTCTGCGACCGCATCGGCGTCGCGAAGGCGAACAGCACCGTCGATTACGCGCTTCTGGAGCACTGCGTGCGGGATGACCTCAACCGGCGAGCGCTGCGCGTCATGGCCGTTCAGCGGCCTCTGAAGCTTGTCATCGAGAACTACCCGGCGGGGCAGACCGAGATGGTCGAGGTCGTGAACAACCCCGAGGATCCCTCGGCCGGCAAACGCCAGGTGCCGTTCTCGGGCACGGTCTATATCGAGCAGGAGGACTTCCAGGAAAACCCGCCGAAGGGCTTCTTCCGTCTCTCGCCCGGAAAGGAAGTCCGTCTGAAAGGCGCTTACTACGTGACCTGCCAGTCAGTCGTCAAAGATAGTGAAGGGAATATTACTGAGGTGCGATGCACCTATGACCCGGCCTCGAAGGGCGGGCTCACGGCCGACGGCCGGAAGGTCAAGGGCACGTCGCACTGGGTTTCGGCGGCGCATGCCGTGAAAGCCGAGATCCGGCTGTATGACCAGCTGTTCACCGTGCCGAACCCCGGCGCGAACGAGGACGTCGACTGGCACACCGAACTGAACCAGAAGTCGCTGGAACGTCTGTATGGCTGGGTCGAGCCTTCGCTCACCGATGCGATTGCCGGTACGCATTACCAGTTCGAACGGGTGGGCTACTACTGCGTCGACAAGGATTCGAAGCCCGGTGCGCCGGTGTTCAACCGGATCGTCACTCTGCGTGACTCCTGGGCGAAGGAACAGAAGAAGCAGCAGGGGTGAAGACGTCGCGGCGAAGATTCGCCGGATTCTGACGGATGATCGAGATCCCCCGGGCGGTCTGCCCGGGGGATCGGTTTTTTGATCACGGGGAGGAGCGGGGGGCCAAAAATCGGGCGGCCCGCCGGATGAAAAATCGGCAGGCGGGAACATCCGGCGGCCGCTGATGATTCGCCAAACGCTTTTGGAACACCACATCCACAGGATTTCTGATGCTGGCATGATGATTGCTTTTATCAGTCTGCTTGATCCTATAGGCAAACTATAGATAATTTTACATATGGAGGATTATTCCATGAAACGTCTGATGAGTTTGGTCCTGATGGCCGCCCTCGCCCTGCCCGTCTGTGCCGAGCCTTTTGGAGGCCCGATCGGTCATGGACATGACCAGCCCGGCCATCATGGCGGCGGTTCGGGACACGACACGCAGCCCGGAAATGGTCCCACTGCCCCCGGCGGACACAATGGCCCCGGCATGCCCGGTGGTCACGGTCCCTCGATGCCGGGGAACGGTGGCGGGTATGGCCCCGGTCACCCTGGACACCCCGGAAACCCCGGCCACGGACCCGGCATGCCCGGCCAGATGGAGCTTCGTCAGGCGTTCCTGCGCATCGACGGCCTCTTCCGCCTCGTTGAAGGCAGCTTCTATCCCGGCATGGACCGCCGGGCGATCATGGAGTGCTCCAGCAACATGAACGACCTCGCGCGCGAGATCTCCTTCGCCCTCGACTACGTTCCTCTGCCGGCCGTCCGTGACCTTCAGGCCATCCGCCGGATGGTCGAACAGGCCCGCTACACGCTGGTGACCGAGTTCAATCCCCGCGAAGCCCATGCCCAGATCCGGCGGGCAGCGATGGACTTCTCGATGGTATCGGACCGCCTGATCCGGCGCTGATCATTTCGTTCGGTGGCGGGCGGTCTGCCCAACCGACAACTTCTTCACCAGACCGGTTCCTCTTCGGGGAACCGGTCTGTCGTCTTTATGCATGATCCATTCCAGGACGATTCTCTGGGGGTTTGATCCGGGACGGCGGCGGGGGCGTGCTGCCAAAAGGACCGACGCTTTGACTGGAAGAAGCATGACGCGCGAGGTTCGGGAAGCACGTGACGGCGCGTGCTGAACTGCGATAGAATGATTTTGAATGTCGCGGAACGCGTCGTTCCGTCAGAAGTCGGGGAATCGGAAAGGGATTGAGCGGATGCCATTGATTGCCGGAATGTTGATCGTCATCGGGTCGCTGCTGACGGGGTATCTGATGCATGGCGGCACGATCGGGCCGCTGCTGCAGATTTCCGAGTTCATCATCATCGGCGGTGCCGCGTTTGGCGCCGTTGTCATCGGCAACGGGTTCGGTGGGGTGCAGAGCGTTCTGAACGGGATCAAGGCGATGCTGAAGCCCCGCATGTTCGATCAGGCCGCGTATCTCCAGCTTCTGGAGCTGCTGTACGCGATTTTCGACCTGGCCCGCCGGGAGGGGGTTCTGGCACTCGAGCAACACATCGACAACCCGGCGGGGAGCGAGCTGTTCAAGCGATTTCCGAGCATTCTCGAGGATCATCATGTCATCCGGTTCTTTTGCGACTCGCTCCGGATGATCATCGTCGGCGGTGTGAGCGATGTCGAGATCGCCCGCCTGATGGCAGAGGACCTCGATATCTGTGAAGAGGAAGAAATGATACCATCCGGTATTCTATCGACGGTTGGCGACAGCATGCCCGGCTACGGTATCGTCGCGGCCGTTCTTGGCGTCGTCATCACGATGCAGGCCATCGGCGGCCCGCCCGAACAGATCGGTCACAAGGTCGCTGCGGCGCTGGTCGGCACCTTCCTTGGCGTTCTGATGGCCTATGGCATCTTCAACCCGATGGCGAAATCCCTCGAGAACCAGGTGAAGGAGAGGGACTTCTACATGCGGGTGATCTTTTCGGCCCTGGAAGGATTTTCCCGCGGATATGCCGCGAAGAACTGCATCGAGATCGCCCGCAGGCATATTCCACCGCGGTATCGGCCGGCGTTCGAGGAGACGGACAAACTGCTCGCCGCGAAGGGGACCGCGGCAACGGCCTGATGAACTGAGCCCGAAGGAGTCGATGTGGCGAGGAAGAAACATGCCCACCATGGCGGTGCCTGGAAAGTGGCGTACGCCGACTTCGTCACGGCGATGATGGCGTTCTTCCTCGTCCTCTGGATCGTCGGCCTCAGCTCGAGCACGAAGAAGGCGGTTGAATCCTACTTCAAGACCCAGCTGACGTCGGTAGCCGATTTGCTCTATTTCAACGGCTTTGCCCCCAAGCAGGAGGCGATCCCGTTCCAGCTTCCCTGGCAGACGCTCTCGGGGCCGAAGTTCATTCCGATACCCCGACCGCGCCGCGATATCAAGAATATCGAGGCGCTTCGCGCGGAGTTGCGGAAAGTGACCAGCGCGTCGGCGAGCATGCGCCTGACGATCGATGAGAACGAGATCCGGATCGACCTGGTCGACAGCGAGGAGGCGGGCCTGTTCGGGACGATGATGGAACGGTTCACGCCGCTGCTCCGTCAGATGATCCGCGAGATCGCCCCGCTGCTGCGGGAGATGCCCAACCGGATCGTCATCGAGGGGCACACCAACAGCATTCCCTATCAGGGGCCGTCGGGAGAATCGAACTGGGAGCTGTCGATCGAGCGGGCGAACACGGTCCGGCTGCTGCTCGAGCAGCAGGGCCTCCCTGACCGGCAGATCATCGAGATCAAAGGCTGCTCCGACCTGTATCCTCTCGACCGCATTCATCCCATGGCCCTCGCGAACCGCCGGGTGGCGATCATCATCAAGCGCCGGTTGCCGTTTATCCCCGAACTCGACGCCCCGTTCGGCCAGTGAGCGGGACGAACAGCCACCGAAACCAAGGAGATCCCATGTTCACCCAGGAAGAGCGTCTCAGGCTGTTTCCCGTCACCGACAAGTGGATCTATCTGAACCATGCCGCGATCGGCCCATTGCCACGATACGTGCGGGAGGCGGCCGAACGGTATCTCGAAGCCGTCTCGACCGACGGAGAGAAACACTGGGAACACACGGGACCGGTGGCGGACGAGCTGCGCGGGATGCTTGCGTCGGCCCTGCACATGCCCCGGGAGGGCATCGCCCTCACGCGGAACGTCTCGGAGGGCATGTCGATCCTGGCCTCGGGCCTTGACTGGAAGGCCGGGGACAATGTCGTCCTGCCCAGCGTCGAGTTCCCCGCGAACGTATACCCCTGGATGAATCTCGAGCATCTCGGCGTCGATCTGCGGAGGGTCGAGCCGGTCGACGGGCGCATCGGGGTCGAATCAATTGTGAATGCTATTGATTCTCGGACCCGGGTGGTGTCGATCAGCTCGGTCCAGTTTTTCAGCGGCTTCGTCGCGAACCTGCCGGCTCTTTCGGCTGAGTGCCGCCGGCGCGGGGTGCTCCTGTGCGTCGACTGCATCCAGCACCTGGGGGCACTGCCGCTCGATCTGGCCGCCGCCGGGGTCGACTTCCTCGCGGGAGGAGGCCACAAGTGGCTGATGGCGGGTGAGGGAATCGGCTTCGTCGCCTGCCGGCCCGAGCTGGCCGAGCGACTGCGGCCGGCACTGATCGGCTGGCAGGGAGTGCGCCAGTGGGAGGACTTTTTCGACCAGCGGCTCGACTTCAAGCCGGGCGCCCTGCGGTTCGAAACCGGCACCCTCTCCGCTTTCGGCATCCATGCCCTTCATGCATCGCTGCGGGGGCTGGCATCGTATGGCTTCGAACGGGTTGCGGAGCTGGTGCGGGAAAACTCGCGTCTCGTACGGCGCGGCGCGCTGCACCGCGGGTTTGAACTCGCCCTGCCGGATGCCGAGCTGGCGTCGCCGGCCGGCACCTCGGGAATCACCTCGTTCCGGATCGAGGGCGTGTCGGCCGCCGATCTCGCGGCGAGGCTGAAGGAGGCCGGCGTCCAGGTTTCGGCGCGCCAGGGCTTCCTGCGGGTCTCCCCGCATTTCTATAACACCCCGGATGAAATCGAGGAGTTCTTCACCCGTCTCGACACGATCATCGGCTAGGCGGCCGGGGATTTCGCGAGGGCGTCGAGGGCGGTCTGGCGGATCCCGCGCAGATCGAGCTTTCCGGTCCCCAGGAGGGGGAGCCTGTCGACGCGGACGAAGCTGTCGCGCCGGGGAATGAACAGATTGGGCAGGCCGGCTGCGGCGAGGCGCTCGAGGAGCTCGGGGATGCGGCTCTCGTCGAGCGTATGAAGAACGGCCAGCCGCTCGCCCTTCCGCTCGTCGGGAATCGCGGTGACGGCAAAGGCCATCACATCCAGGCCGGACGCCTGCTGCAGGGCCTCCTCCACCTTTCCGTGCGGCACCATTTCGCCGCCGATCTTGGAGAACCGCGAGAGCCGGTCGGTGATGCGGATGAAGCCGTTCTCGTCCATCACGGCGATGTCGCCGGTCACGTACCAGCCGTCGCGGAGGGCTTTCGCGGTGAGATCATCGCGCCCGATATACCCGCGCATCACGTTCGGTCCCCTCACGAGGAGCATGCCGGGGTTGCCGTGGAGAAGCGGTGTTCCGGTGTCGGGGTCGACGATGCGCACCGAGAGGCCGGGGACGGGGTGACCGACGAAACCGCGACGGGAGCCATACTGGTAGATGCCGCGGCCGCGGAAGTCGAGAGTGCTGACCGTGATGGCCGGGGCGCACTCGGTCGCGCCGTAGCCCTCGATCGGACGGATGCCGAACTTTTCCTCGAACGCGTCGGCGACCTTCGAGGGCAGGCGTTCCGCGCCGGTGAGCACGATACGGAGCGAGCCGAACTGGCCGGGTGTACACCGTCTCATATAGATCTGGAGGAAGGTCGGAGTGGCGATCAGCATCGTGGCGCCGAACTTCTCGACGAGACCGCCGATCGCGACCGAGTCGAGCGGGTTGGGATGAAAGACGAGGCCCATCCCGGTGCGCAGGGCAAACCACATCGACATCGTTCCGAACGAGTGGAACAGCGGAAGGGCGCCGAGGAGCCGGTCTGAGCCGTCGACAGAAAGGACCTGGGCCACCCCCTCGACGTTGCTGCCGATGTTCCAGTGGCTCAGCATGACGCCCTTGGGTTCGCCCGTGCTGCCGCTGCTGAAAATAATGGTCGCTATATCGTCGATGCCGGGAGGGGTGGAGGCACCGGCGAGACGTTCGAGCAGGCGGATCGGGGCCGTCACGGCGAGAAGCAGGGCCGAAAGCCGGGCCGAGCGGGTGATCCCGGCCGCGATATCCTCGAGGTAGAGGGGCGTGACACCCTCGGGCAGGGCGAGGGCGGCTTTTTCGAGAAAGGCCCGGCTTGTGAGGACCGAGCGCAGACCGGCCTGACGGGCGGCCGAAGCCATTCCGGCGGGGCCGGCGGTCCAGTTCAGATTCACCGAAATGCGGCCGCCGAGCGCCGCGGCGACGTTCGCCCAGGCGCCAGGGATCGTGGTCGGAAGGAGCAGACCGACGTGGGTCTGGCCTTCCCAGTGCGGCCGGAGGGCGCGGGCAAGGGCGATGATCGATGCCAGGGCTTCGAGGCGCGACACGTGCCAGGTCGACTGGTCTCCCGCGATGAATCTCCAGGGGCGGGTCCGGAGCATGCGGATCGCGTGGTGGTGGAGCGGCCGGGCATCGGCGCGGCGGTGGTCCCAGGCGGCGCTGCTCATTTCCATGATGACCTGCCGGACGTGGGCCACGCGGGTGTCGGCAGGTAGCGGAGTTCCGAACGAGACCGTGACGGGGTGGGGATACCGCTCCGGCATTTTGGTCAGGAACCGGCCGCCCGAGCGGCTGTAGACGCTTCCCCAGACGCGGTCGAGGTGAATGGGGATGATCGGGGCGGAGCGGCCCTTGATGATGCGCTCGAGGCCGCGCCGGAAGGGGAGCATCATGCCGGTGCGCGTCACCTCGCCTTCGGGGAAAATGCAGACCAGCTCACCTTCGTCGAGGGCCGAGCCGGCGTCGCGGAGGGCCTTGAGGACGACGCGGAGGCCGCCGGTCGAGGAGACGGGGATGACGTGGAGGGCCCGCATGAAGGGGTTCAGCAGCCAGTGGTGATAGTACAGCTCGTCGACGATGAAGCGCACGGGCCGGTCGGTCGAGGCGATGACGAGGAAACCGTCGATGAACGAGACGTGGTTCGAGACGAGCAGCGCCCCTCCCTGCTGGGGCACGTGGGTGCCGCCGAGGATCGTCAGTCGGTAAAATATATTTGTCGATATAACAATCACGAGGCGCAGCAGGAAGTCGGGCAGCAGCCACAGGGCCCAGAGGGTTCCGCCGGTGGTCAGCACGGCGGTTGCGAGGATGATCTGGCGGGCGTCGAGGCCGGTGCCGGCGAGAAGGCCG
>DATCTT010000418.1:0-3793 GCA_036567845.1 Candidatus Ozemibacteraceae bacterium
ATACAGGAGCACTCGGTGACAAGCCTCAGGCCCCCTTCTTGTGTCTTCAAGGGAATTCGTCGATCCAGCCTTGGCCGAAGAGGGGGGACGATGTATACTCGGGGCGGCCGCGGGAAAACCCCGCCGGGCAAGCCGCAGAAATAGTAACATATATAATAGCGGCGGTCGGCAGGCCCGTTCCCGGGGTCGGAAAAGCAGGGCGCAAATCAACGTCAGGAGGAATGGTGTGAAGAAGGACAACGTCAAGATCGCCATCTGGGGATTCGGGGCCATGGGAAGCGGCATGGCCGAAGTGCTGCTGCGCAAGAAGGGCGTCGAGATCGTCGGCGTGTGTGACATTCACCCGAACCGGGCCGGCAAGAGCATGTTCGAAGTGCTCGGCGTTCCCCGCGGCAGCCACAAGGACGTGATCATCCAGAGCGACATCCACAAGGTCATCAGCAAGAAGTCGGCCGATCTGGTGCTGCTCGCGACGGACAGCTTCACCAGCAAGGCGTTCGACAAGATGAAACTGATCGTCGAGCTGGGCATCAACGTCATCACGACCGCCGAGGAAATGGCGTATCCGAAGGCCAAGGAGCCCAAGCTGGCCGCCGAACTGGACCGTCTGGCGAAGGCGAACGGCGTCAGCATCCTCGGCACGGGCATCAACCCCGGCCTGATCATGGATCTGCTCGTCGTGCTGATGACCGGCGCCTGCACCGACGTCGAGTTCGTCAAGGCCGAGCGCGTCAACAGCCTCTCCCCGTTCGGCCCGGCCGTCATGGAAGAGCAGGGCGTGGGCATCACGCTCGACGAGTTCGAGAAGCAGTCGAAGGCCGGCCACCTGGCGGGCCACGTCGGATTCAACGAGTCGGTCAACATGATCTGCGACGCGATCGGCTGGAAGCTGGACAAGCCCGTCGAGCAGACGATGGCCCCGATCGTCTCGAAGGTGCTGCGCAAGACGAAGTATGCCGAAGTGAAGCCCGGCAACGTGGCCGGCTGCACGATGAAGGGCTTTGGCCACGTGAACGGCAAGCTCGCGGTCGAGATGATCCATCCGCAGCAGATCGAGCCCGAGCTCGAGGGCACCGACACCGGTGACTACGTCGTGATCAAGGGCACCCCGAACGTCAACCTGGCGAACAAGCCCGAGATTCCCGGCGGCATCGGCACCATCGCGATGTGCATCAACATGATCCCGCAGGTCATCAACGCGAAGCCCGGCCTGCATACCATGCTCGATCTGCCGGTTCCGCGAGCCATCATGGGCGACATGCGCGAGCAGATCCACGACTGATTCTGACCGTTCCCGATAACGGCGAAGGCAGGGACATCCCGTCCCTGCCTTCGTTTTCTTTGGAAATGGGCTCGCAGGGCGTGTCTCAGCCCGCCACCCTCCCGGCTTTCACGGTCATCTCACGGATCTCCTGGGCGAAGATGCCCACGTCCCCGGAGACGAGGAGCTCGAGGCTGTCGCCGGCCAGGACAACCGTCGCCCCCGAGGGCACGAAACGGTGGCCGAGCCGCCGGATGCTCACGATCAGGACGCCTTCCGGCAGGTTCAGCGACCGGATCTCCCGGTTTTCGATCTCGGCCCCCTCTTCGACGATAAGATGGAGCTCCGAGGGCTCCCCGAACAGGACGGGAGGAAGGCCGCCCTTCCGGAGATCTTCGTTCAGAAGCGCCTCGTAGATGGGCTTCCCGCCGAGCCATTCCGAGATGTTGTAGGCGACGAGCGAAGCGATCATCATCGGGAACAGCAGCTTGAAGTTGGCCGTCATCTCGAGGATCAGAACGATCCCGGTGAGCGGGGCATGCACGACCCCCGAGAAAAAGCTCGCCATGCCGACAACGGCAAACAGGGCGGGTGACACACCACCGCCGGGGGTTGCCCAGACAACCCCCAGTCCGACGGCATACCCGGTCAGGCTGCCGATCGCCAGCATCGGGGCGAAGATGCCGCCGGGCACCTTCGCGAAGTAACTGACGAGCGTCAGAAGAAGCTTGCCGGCCAGCAGCAGGAGCACGAAGCCAAGACCGAGTCTTCCGGGATTCGTCTCGTTGAGGAGCATCTCGGCCGTTCCATGGCCGCCTCCTGTGATCTCCGGAAGGAGAACAAGCGCGGCTCCGGCCGCGAGACCAGCCAGAACAGGATTCATAGAGTCTGGAAGATATTTCATCGGCCCCTCCCGCCGGATACCGCCGATGATCAACCGTCTGAAGAGGAGGGCCATCAATCCGGTCGCAAGCCCCAGGAGGAGAAACCACGGCAGCATCTCCAGCGGGGGCGTCGCGTGGGTGAAAACCCGGAAGGAGGGAAGCTGCCCGGCAACGAACCGCGCGACCGTGTCTGCCGTGATCGAGGCGGCCAGAGCCGTGATGTAGGGGAGCGACGTCAGCTCGTAGTGCAGCTCCTCCACGACGAACAGGAATCCGGCGAGCGGCGCGTTGAATGCCGCCGAGAGACCGGCCCCGGCACCGACCGAGATCATGAGGGAGGCCGACTTCGGCGGCAGCCCGAGTTTGTCGGAGACCATCCTCCCGACGGCACCTCCCATCTGGACCGTCGGGCCTTCCCGCCCGAGCGAGAGGCCCGCCCCGATGGCAAGGATGCCGCCGAGAAATTTCACCGGCAACAGTCTCCACCAGCGCAGGTCGCGGAGATTCATGAGCACGGCCTTGATGTGCGGGATGCCGCTTCCCGACGCTTCGGGGCAAAGGCAGGCCGTCGCGCGCGCCACGATCGTCACGAGGAGGACGCAGACGGCCAGGATCAACGGAACCGTCCACCACCCGTTTTCAAGAAGCCGGGGAAGAAGGTGCGAGCGGATGTGGTCGATTTCGAAGAGCGCCTGCTGAAAGCCAACCGCCAGGAGGCCGGCGATACCGCCGACCAGGATGGCCTGGAGCAGCTGGACCCGACGTCGTTCGCGGGAAATGAATGCCGAAAGGGACGGTTTCATGAGGGGCTCCGGTTGTCAAAGACATGATTCGAAAGGGCATGGCCCGACGGGAGGGTCATTCTGCATCAATCAGCCCCGCCGCGCAAGCGACACCGGCCGGCAGCGCATTGCCTGACGCGTGCCGGCGGCCGGCAACGGGAGTATATTCGAGGCATGATCACGCGAACATCAAGCCATCCGAATCTTTTTCTCGCAGGGTTGTTCCTGCTGCTCGCCGTCATGCGGCCGGTATCCGCTCTGGATGAGGGGATCGAGGAGTGCCGGGTGCGGATCGAGAACCGGCTGCACGGGGAGATCGCCGTCTCGACCGATCGCGGAACGACCTGGAAGCGCATCGGAACGGTTCTACGGCCCAACGAGGGTCACACCCGGGAAACGGACGACCAGGGTTTCACCGCGGCGGACTGGGCGCCGGACGGAGCCGTGGCCGCGACGGCCGTCAACGCGATCCACCTCAAAGTGCGCCAGGGGAAGCGACATGCCGTTCTTTTCACCTTACAGCCCCGCGAGCTGCTCACCAAGACGGCGGAAGAGGTGAAATCGTATTTCTCGAACCCGACCTCGATTTTCACCGACATCCCCGCCGGAAGGCTGCTGTTCGGTGCAGAGTATGCCCCGCGCCTGGGCAACGCGGTATATATCAGCAAGAATAATAATCTTGTCCGCCTTCCCCCGGATTACACGCCCCGCATCGGTGACCTTTTGGTCGTGACTTCGCTCCGACCGCAGAAGGAGCTGACGGAGCTGAGATTCGTCAACCGTGCCGGCGGGCTGGCGTTCGCGGCTTTTTCCGATGGCACGGCGCGGTGTATCGGGTGTGTTGAGCGGCCGGTGGGGGCCACGGG
>DATCTT010000419.1:0-12002 GCA_036567845.1 Candidatus Ozemibacteraceae bacterium
CACGGGCTGGGGGGCCGGAGCGATGGGACGTGGTTCGGCGGTGGCAGACACCTTGGGCTCGATCGCGAAGCGCATGCGGATCTCGGGGTTCCCGACGGCGGCGAACAGACCACGCGGCGGCGCTGCAAGCACTTCACGTCCGGTGATCGTCTCGTTCGGCTTGAGCTCGCGCTCGATCAGCTGGATCGCCTCGTCTTCCGTTCGTGCCGTGATCTCGATGAATCGTTTCATGGGGTGATTTTCTCCTTCGCGGCCGACATGATTCTGTTGGCCTGGATCTGCTGGATGATGCCGATGACGCTGCTCGTGAACCAGTATACCAGAAGCCCGGCGGGCAGCGACCAGGTGATGACGAACATGAACATCGGCATGAACGCCATCATCTGCTGCTGCTGCGGATCCATGTTGCTGGTTCCCTGCTGGTAATACATCAGAGCCGCGATCGCAATCGGCAGGATGAGATACGGGTCGGCCTTCGACAGATCCGCCATCCAGAGGAACGGCATCTTGCGAAGCTCGACTGCAATATTTATCGTATTATACAGCGCAATCAATATGGGAAGCTGCAGAAGCATCGGCAGACAGCCGCCCAGAGGGTTCACGTTGTGCTTCTGATACAGCTTGAGCACTTCCTCGTTGAATTTCTGGGGATCATCGCGATACCGGTCTTTCAGATCCTGGACCAGCGGTTGGAGCTTCTGCACCTGGGCCATCGACTTGGTAGACTTGAGCGTCAGCGGATACAGGATCAGCCGCACAACGATGGTGAGGAACACGATCGAGAGGCCAAAGTTCGGATAGATTGCGTTGAAGAACTGGAGAATGCGCAGGAGCAGGGTGCTGAGGAAGCCGTAATCCGTGACCGTGTCCCGCTTGATGGCGAGCAGCTCGTCGAGCAGCTTGGGCCCGAAATACACCTGGAAAGCGAAGGTCTTTCCTTCCTGCGGCTTGAGGGTGAAAGCAGGAATCGCGACTGAGACCAGCTCGCCCTTGAATTCACGTTTGCGGGAATCATCGGATTTGACCGGGAATCCCGTCGCAGCCAGCTTCACGGGCTGCTTCGCGTCGAGCAGCATGCAGAAATAGGTGGTCTTGAGCCCCACGCCGGTATACCCGCCGGCTGCCGTCTTCGCCATGAACTTCTCTGGCGAATCGTAGGTCTCGTGCGTGTCGGGTTTGAGAGCGAGAATCGTGGAGGGATTGAACGGGTCGAGAAACAAGCCGGGGCCGTAGCTGACGGTCAGGCCATTCTGCTGCCCGTCAGCCACCTCGATGAGCTGCGTGCCGAGATTCGTCAGCAGATAGGCGATCTCGAAATGATACCCCCTGGGGCTGAAGGTATACTGTTTGACCAGGCCGATGCCGCCACCCTGAGTCCCTGGAGTCACGTTGTTATATGTCGCCTTGATGACGATCCGGTCGTTCGTTTTCTCGGCAACATCAATAGTATAGCCACGCGTATTCATCATCTCGGCACCGATCGACGCTGTGAACGGGGCGATCGTCCCCGTGGCAAACGGATACCCCGCATCCATCAGGATCGGCGGGAACAGGTTCTCCTCGTAGTTGACGCCCTTGAGGTAGTAGACCGAGATGTCTCCCGTCCGGCTGGAGAGGATGATGCGAAGACGCTGCGTCTCGATGGTGGCGTCGCCAAGTCCGTCACGGTCGACATCCGCAAGGGAGACCGTGGCCGGCGGGACCGCAGCAGATGCCTGCTGCGCGGCGAGCTTCCCAGCCGGCAGGAAGAGAACAACGAGCATGAGAGCGAGAGCAAGAACCGACGAACGTGAGCGCAACACAGGGGTTGCTGGGGGTGTGGCGGTCGATGTCACGGGGCAGCCTCCGGGAAAATCAGGGATGGGGAGTACGGCTGGTCGGGGAATCACGGTACAGGATCGAATCCTCCGGGCGAAAAAGGATTACACCGGAGGATTCGGTACAAGCCAAGCGCCCAGCCTTTCAGGAAGCCGTATCGTTCGATCGCCGCGAAGGTGAAACGCGAGCAGGTCGGTTCAAACCGGCAGTGGGTTCCCATGATGGGAGAAAGCCAGCGCTGATACAGGCGTATGAAGGCGAGACTGCCGCGCACGGCGACATTCCGCCGCGTCGGCTCAGCGTGCGACGACATCTTGAGAAGCCGTGGCTGTGGCCGCTTCGCGCCGGATACGCTTCAACGCCCATCCGATGATGGAGCAGATCTCGGCATACCCGAGGCCGCTGCAGGAACGGGAAAGGCAGATGATCATCTCGACGCCCGGAGAGCGTTCTTCTGACAGACGAAGGGCCTCCTTGAGCCGTCGGCGAAACGTGTTCCGTTCGACAGCGATGCCGAAACGGCGCGGCGCCGAGATCCCATACCGAAAGACCTCTTCCGAAGTCAGCCGATAGTAGAATCCCAGGCCGAGCCTGAAAAAACGACGCCCGCCCGTGAAAACCCGATCGAAGTCCGCCCGGGTCCGCAGCGTGCAAAACGTCCGGCGAGGAGACACCCCGCGTTCAGGGGATCAGAGGCAAACGCGCTTGCGGCCGATGAGGCGGCGGCGCTTGAGAACCTTGCGACCGGAAACCGTCGCAGCCCGCTTGCGATAACCGTGGGTCTTCTGGCGCTTGCGTTTATTGGGATGATACGTGAAGCTCATTGGTCGTCTCCTTCAAAATAACCGAAGTGGAAGGCTCTACTATATACCAGCCCGGTACACCTGTCAACTCCCGAATTGAGGGGAAGGAGGGAAGACACTCGATATTACAACGCGAAATCATGATATCATAGTATGTCTCTTGCACACTCAACCAGGTCAATTATTGCCAGGAAGAACAACCATCCGTGCCAAGCGCTCCCATCACCACGAATCAGCCCAGCATTCTTCGCCCCAGAGGCCAAGTCCTCGTTGAAATGGCTGTTGTCATGCCCTTCCTTTTCCTGCTCATCCTCGGAGGGATCATCGATTTCGGCATGACGTTCTATAACATTCTGCTTCTCCAGCAGATCGCCGAGGACACGGCGCGCTATGCCGCCGAAGAGACCATCCCCGGACGCTCCACCTCCCCGGGCGCCGTCAGCAATTTCGCGCAGAGCCGGAAACCCAGCTGGTGGACCGGCTCGTACACCGTCCATCCGCCAGAACTCCTCGAACTCGACCGCCCAAGCGGCGTGGACTCATCCTCCGCAGCAGTTTCCGGGAAAAGCCCCGCGTCACATCCCCACGTCGTCCGGGTGACGATCAGCTATGCCTCTCCGCTCTTCACCCCGTTCTATCGAACCATGTTCCAGAGCATCTCTGGCCATCCCTCGATGCGCATCCAGGCAACCGCGGCACGAATGGTCCCGCGGGGACTCCTTTCGCGTTGAAATTCTGAAGATAACAATCGACCAACCATGACACAAAACGTCGGGTCCGCTTCCCATCGCCTCCCCACAAAGCCCACGAGAGGGGCCATTCTCGTGATCGCCGCCTGCGGAGCATTGCTGTTTCTCGGGCTTCTCGCACTGGTGACCGATATCGGCTGGATCTATTTCCAGCAAATCAAGTTGCAGGGCGCTATTTATGCCGGCTGGAAGGCGGGAATGGACGAACTGTGCACCCTCCGGGCCTCTCCCGACGGGCTCCGGAATCAGAGCCGCATCGACGGGGTCAAAGAGAGCGTGAAAGCCGTCATCGCACTGAATTATCCCCAGGCATCGCCCCCAGCCGTCATCGTTTCAATCGACGCCCCCCGCGACTCATCCCGGCTTTTTCTGACCGTGAAAGGCACTCGGGAATGCCCATCGTTTTTTGCCAGGCTTTTCGGCATTCCCGCCTTTCAGCTCGAGACTGTCCGGAAGAACGGTCCCGATCCGGCAGAGGACACCGGAATTATCCCACTTGCGATTCCACATGGTGAGGTAAAACAACCCCACCCTGGGGCGTATACCTGTACCCTTTTCCAAGGTAATGAAGGTTTTCTTCCCGGAAGGGATTATCTCCTTGTCCCCGAAATAGGTAATTCAGTTGAGGGAACTCCGAACAACGCGTCTTCCTCTTTCCTGGATGCAAGAAGGGTTCTGAATAGCGGCGGAATAGATCCCGACAATTGCCAATCCGCCACAGACAGCTTGGAGTTCGAGGCTCGTCTCATACAGGATTTTTTCCAACCGATCCAGCTGGAGGACCGGCTCATTCTTCAGCCAGAAGCAACGCCTCGCACCATTCGCACTGGTCTGGCCACGAGGTTTCTGCGAGGACGCACGGTCATCGTACTTCCCATCACGGACATTCCGCCGGAAGTGGCCTCCGCTGCGAAGAGCCCGATAATAACGATTTACGACCTTCAGGGGAAGGATTCCCCGGGTGGGCGGTATTCCCCATCAGAATTTCCTTTCACCTCGGCCGTCCGGGTGATCGGTTTTGCCGAGTTCGAGCTGTTGAAGCCTGAGCCCCTGGATGCCGGACCCGTTTGCGGCCGGTTCATCCGGTATCTCATCAGGCCCGGGGTTCCCCCAGAAGCGTTTACGCCCCACCGATTCTCCGTGGAATGAAGAATCCGGGCATGGGATTTGCATTTCAAGGTACGATACAGTATCGTTCGGAGTAGCAGATAAGAAGTTATCATTGATGAGTTGATCGAGACGGTGGTTTGACCACCTACTTCCCGGGCTGAATGAGGTGAAGCCATGAACAAGCGCGTCAGGAAGAATGGCCAGGCAATGGTGGAGCTGTGCCTGGTGCTCCCATTGCTCCTCCTCGTCTTCCTCGGAGGAATCGTCGATTTCGGGTATGTGTTCTACAACTACATCACCCTTCAGCAGCTCTGCAACGATACCGCCATGTTTGCCGCCAGCCCTTACGTGCCGGTTACCCCGGACAACGCTTCGGGCACCAGCGACGTCGGCCAGACCGATCAGGCCATCAAGGACTTCGTTATGAGCCACAAACCCCCAAGCTGGGAGATGACCGAAGGCTCATCCACCACCCATAACAAGCTGGCTGTCATTCTTCCCCCTCTGTATAAGACGAATGACGGTTTGGCGTATATCCGCAGAGTTACACTCCAGTACCGCTCTCCGTTCATCACGCCGTTCTGGCAGACCATAGCCAAGGCAACCGCCTGGAAAGAAGGCGTTCCCCTTTCCTCATCGGTTGCGTTCCAGATTCCAAGGAACATCTGGGGGAGCTATTAATATGAAGATTCGCGCAAAGACCTTTTCCGGCCAGGCACTGGTTGAACTGGCCCTCATCCTGCCCTTTCTGGTCATGCTCTTCATCGGAATCGTGGACTGTGCTCGCGCGTTCCATTGCTGGTCGACAATAAACCACATGTGCATTGAGGGCGCCCGAACAGCTTCCCAGCGCAAGAACTTCCGCGTCATCCCCAATTATTTCGGTCCGGAAACCCATAACACGATGGATGCTACCTGGAAGGCATTTTACCGCTATATCTCGCCTCTGACGGCTTCAGAAGCCATAAATGTCACATTCACGGGTATCGGCCAGGCCACCGATACGGTCACGATTTCCTGCACGTACCGCTTCAGACCCTGGTTCCCAGGAATCTCCGCCCTGATCGGGAATAGCGGGGATGGAACGATCACCCTTCACGGACGTGCCGTCCAGCGAAAGGAGTAACCCCCATGAGAACGACGAGAAGAACGAATTCCCGCCTCGGCAGCATTCTCATCGGCACGGCTTTTGGGATGTTGTTCCTGGTGGGCCTCCTGGCACTCGTCATCGACGTATCCTGGCTGTATTACCAGAAAACACGGATTGACAGTGCTGTCAGCGCCGCCTGGCGTGCCGGAATGGACGAGATCATCATGACGGCCAACAGCGGCAAGGCCGTTTCCATCGATCCTATTGCACGGCGAGTCCGGAACGTCTTCGCCGAAAATGGCTTTGACTCTTCCCCGGCGAATCTCATTGTTCAGCTGAAATACAACAACCGTGGCCTTTTGGTGTATGGAAAATCCCTCCCACCCCTGTTTTTCGCGAATTTCGCCACAAAAGGCCGTATGGCTCATACGGTCGATGCCCTCCGCGACGGAACGGGGGGCGAAGGAATGATCCCCCTCTGCCTGGTTCCCGGAGATATCAAGTTCGGAGCCAAAGAAATGGGGATCGACCCCAAAACCGGCAAGATGACCTACAAGACGGGGTATTGGTATGACGATTTCTCCGGGGAGGATTTTGATGCCGACCGAGGATATGTCGCTTCGGATGAGTATATTCTGAAACTCGGACCGCAGAAGACGAACGTCGCCACAGCGCCCGTGATTCCCTATAATTCGACGTATAGCGAATATGTCACCGGCGGAGGCAACTCGAACGAGGGTTCGCTCGACCTCGGGGGCCAGGGCGCGCAGAACTGGCTGGAAAACATGCTGTATGGCTACGCCGGAAGCCTGGACGTCGGCGATTATGTGAATACGGCTCAGGGTGAAGTCACTTCGAAGACAATCGAAGGCCGCGAATATCGCGCTTCCCTTGGGGATATAGTGACCGTCCCCATCATCAAGGTGGTCGGGGAAGAGACGCTTCTGTATAATACCGGCGGCAGCAAAACCCTTGTCATCGTCGGGTTCGCACGGGTCGTCATCTCCTCGATCGAGGAGGCAGATTACGACACGGATCTGGGGCAGTATACCAACACCCAGATCCGAGGCAGGTTTGTCGATTACCTGGTCCGGCCGACGACAGATACGCTGAAACTGAACTGACAGCGTTAGTGGTTCCTTCATGAGAGCGAAGGGAGAAAGAAGACCCCTTCGCTCTCATTCGTAAAAAAATAGTACTTGCCGAAAGAGGGGTGAGTACATATATTATTACTTCTTGAGAGGACGTGAGGTGTACACACCTGCAAGGTTGCAGTATACCTGACCCTATGGTATAGTCCCGTTTTTAGCCCACCGGGGAGGAGGATCTCGTGTCGTGAACCGACGAGCCATCATTGTAGCCCTCATCGTGAGTATGGTGTTTTCCGCCATCCTCTGGAAAAAAGTCCAGCAGGATCAGGGGAAGAAAGGCGGCGAACCCATTTATGTCGCCCCCCCAAAGATTCCTACGAAAAACGTCGTTGTCGCCCGCCAGAAGATTCCAGCGCGAACGCTTCTCGAGCCTGCGAAGCTGAACGAATTTTTCGAGGTTCGAGAACTCGTCGCTTCGGCCGTTCCGCCGGATGCCTTCACGGATATGGCCTCTCTCACCAAGAAATACACGGCCATCACCGTTCTGAAGGACGACATCATGACGCCGAACCGCATGCTCGACAAGGATGTCATTCCGTCGCTTTCGTTCGCCGTTCCCCAGGGGAAGCGAGCCGTCACGATTGCCGTGACGAAGACCTCCGGCGTCGGTGGATTCATCCAGCAGGGTGACTATGTCGATGTCATCGCCAGTTTCAAACCAGGCTCAGCGGATTCGATCACGAAGATCGTGATGCAGGATATCCTGGTCCTCGCCGCCGGCAACACCTATGCGTTTGATCCCGGGATTGCGACGGCGGCCCCGGCGATTGCCGCAGCCAAGATGGAACTGGTCACTCTGGCCGTGGCACCGGAAGAACTCGAACGGCTGGTCTATCTCGACAGCGGTGTGACGTTCCGGCTGGTGCTCAAGAATCCGAAAGATAAGGGAGAGCAGGTTCAGACCAAGGGCGCCACCGAAAAGATCGTGATGAGGGCCATCGGTTACAGCGAGCCGGCTCCCGCTCCCGTTCTGCCCCCGGTGGAGACGGCAAAGGTTGCCCCGCAGGCTGCCCATGTCATGGAAACGTATGATACCGGCCGGGTTGAAATCATGTATGGCAGCCATCGCCGGTTCGAGATGAACAAGTTCGGCATGGTTTCGGTCATGCCATCGATGAAGGAGCTGCCCCCGGTCAATCCTCCTGTTCCTGCCGGTCTCGAAAGCCCCGAGCTCCCCTCCTCGCCCAGCAGCCCGGCTGTTCCGTCGACCATGCCCCTTGAGCCTGCAGATGTCTCTCATCCGCAGATCAATCCCATCCATGAATGATACGAGGAGAGGACGTATGAACAAGCGATTTCTGACTCTTCCGAATATGAAACAAGCCTTCATTTCTCTCCTCGCCGCAGGAACCCTCAGTCTGTTCGGCAGTACGGCCGCCTTTGCGGAAAAAATCATGATTCCGATCGGGAAGGCCTATACCATGCGCGCGCCCGGCGTCACCAAGATCATTGCCGTCAAGGACGGAGTGGTCGAGGTGCTGAATGTGTCCGACCAGGAAGTGATCCTGTCGGGAGTTGGCATGAATGCCGACATCACTCAGATCATCTACTGGGACGCCACCGGTCAGCATGTTGTCGACGTCGAGACCTTCCAGGAAGCTGACCTGATTCAGCGCAAGTTCAGCACGCTGGTCACCGAACCCGGCGTGACGCTGACCCTCTTCCCGGATGCCGCCTATCTTCGCGGGTTTGTCGATTCCCAGGACAAAATCAAGGAAATCTCGACGATTGCCGCGACGCTCGTGACGGACCGCAAACTCATCAACATGATGGGTCTGAAGGAGGAAGGAAAGACCTACAAGACCTACGAACAGGTTCTCAAGGAACGGATCGTTGATGCCATCAAGATCCCTACGGTGAAAGTCACGGTTCTCAACCCCCGGACGATCATGACCACCAACGAGAATGATCCGGGTGCCAATCCGGCCGCCTCGGCCTCTCAGAACCTCGAGAATCTGATCAAGATCGTTCTCGAAGGTTCGGTTAACGATCAGACGGAGTATCAGCACCTTCAGGAAGTCGTCCGCGGATTTGTGACTACGGAAGACACCCAGATTTCCAACTTGGTGACGATTGAAAACCCGATTCAGGTCGTATTCCAGGCATATGTTCTCCAGGTCAGCAAGGACAACTCCCGCGATCTCGGCATCAAGTGGGGTGGAACGTCGGGCCTTGGTGGTGATCCCAGCTCCGGCATTCTCAATTTCACCGAGAACGTTTCCAATGACTTCCGGGGTGATGTTGCCGCCGCCGGAGCACCGGTTGGCAAATATCCGAATCCGTTCAAGATGAACAACATCAATCGGTTCGATCTCATCGCTGCCCGTGTTCAGGCCTGGGAATCCCAGGGCAAGGTCAAGGTCGTTGCGAACCCCAAGATCATGGTGTATGCGAATGCCAAAGCCACGAAGATCGCCAAGGCAGGCTGGACGGATGAAACAACCGGCGCTGAAAGCGAGGCCGAAGGAGACGGTGGTCTCGCGTTCGTGAAGGTCGGCCAGGATATCTACTATCCCAGCACGATCGACGCCTCGGGAAATCCCACGTATGCCGCGGCACAGGCAACCCTCAAGCTGGTCGTGCGCGATCTGTTCGTGAAGGATGACGATCTGAAGTTCTCGGTCTTCGCGAAACAGGACGAGCCTTCCTTCACCCGGGGTTCCAACGCTCCACCAAACATTCTGAAGCGCTCGGTCATGACGACCGTGAAAATCAAGAACAATGAGACGGTCGTGCTCGGCGGCCTCATCAACGAGAGCGACAGCCTCACCCGCACGGGCGTCCCCGGCCTCTCCCGGCTCCCCCTGGTCGGCAAGTTCTTCCGAACAACATCTGTTCTGAAGAGCAAGAACGAGCTGGTGATCCTTCTCACCCCCCAGATCGTCGGGCGTGACACCGGCATAGGCAACACGAAGAAATTCGAGACGGTTCCGGTTCCCCGGCGCAGCGAGCGGCTCGAGCAGCTTCACGAGATGTTCCAGCAGATCAAGGGAAGTCACTTCCCCAGCGAAAACAACTGACGCGTCCCGCGTGACCTCAAAGCGCCGTTTCTCCGGAAACGGCGCTTTTTCATTCCAACCAGCCCCCTCCCCAGGGGATAGCGAGAGCGGTTGCCTTTCCCCCGGGGAATGAAGTAAAAACAGAGACCACATGCGTTCAGGAGACTTCCCCGTGCAATCGCGATCCCGTCATGGCCAGGCCATCGTCGAAATGGCCCTGGTGCTGCCGCTTTTTCTGCTCCTGATTTCGGCGATCATCGATTTCGGCAGAGTCTTTCATGTCTGGTCGAGCCTGAATTATCAATGCATCGAAGCTGCCCGCGAAGGCACCCAGCGCAGGTATCTCCTTCTGGGAAGAAACGTTTTTTCCGCCGACACCCATGCCGCGCCGGATGCAGTCATTCGGGCTTTTTTTCAGCACCAATCCCCTCTGATCGACGTCGGACGGTATCGCACACCGGATGGAAAGCCTGCTTCGGCCCCCGAAATCATTGGGGTCGGGGTGCCTGAACGGGAGGTGACGGTCCGCATTCAATATGCTTATCCCTTTCTCACCCCGTTCATCGGAGCGATGTTTTCAAACAGGGCGGGTATTTCGGAATTTCTCCTGTCTGCCTCCGTGACGATGCGAAAGGAGTGAGGGGAATCGATTTGCCCTCGTATGAGGTGGAAATACCGCACGCTTTCATCCACACATCGCGTGTATTTGTGCTAGAATTGTCACCGACGCAGAGACAGAATTGCGTCCGATATCCTATCAACAACGGCAAGGAAGGAATGTGATGGAAAAGACCAAAAAACCCGCTTCGAAAGAAGCCACGCCATCGGCAGCCACGCCGAATCCGAACATCCGCAAATTCCAGCAGGTCAACGGCTGGGATGCATTGGAAGCTGCGGATGAAAAAGTTCTGCAGAGCCGCGCCCGTCGGTATCTCGAGTTCCTTTCCACCTGCAAGACCGAGCGTGAAACCCTCGCCTACATCGAAAAGGCAGCGAAAGCAGATGGATTCAAGCCTCTGGCGATCGACGAGCCCCGGACGCTGAAAGCGGGCGACCGTGTTTTCATCGTGAGCAAGAACCGGGCGATGGCGCTCGTGGTGATTGGCAAAAAGCCCGCCATCGAAGGATTCCGCATCGTCGCGGCGCATCACGACGTGCCGCACCTGGATCTCAAATCGCTGCCGCTGTATGAAAAATACGGAACCGCGCTGTTCAAGACGCATTACTACGGCGGCATCAAGAAGTTCCAGTGGGCCGCGATTCCCCTGTCGCTGCATATTTTCGCGATCACCAAAGCCGGGAAGACAATCCGGTGCGCGATCGGCGAGAAGCCGGATGAGCCCGTCTTCACGATCACCGATATTGCGCCGCACCTGGCAGCAAAGATCCAGAACGACCGCAAGGCGAACGAGACCCTGCGCGGTGAGGAGCTGAACATTCTGGTCGGCCACCGGCCGCTGCCGAAGAAGGACCGCAACGCCCCGGCCTCGAAGGGCGAGGAGCGGGTGAAGGGCGCCGTTCTCGAGCATCTGTTCAAGAACTACGGCCTCGAGGAGGAGGATCTGGCCTGGGCCGAGATCGAAGCCACGCCGGCGTTCGAGCCGCGCGAGGTCGGGTTCGATGCTGGCATGATCGGCGGCTTCGGCCACGACGACCGCGCCTGCGTCATGGCGGCCTTCGAGGCGGTCCGTGAGATCAAGGTTCCGGAGTACACCGCGATCTCCCTGCTGTTCGACAAGGAAGAGATCGGTTCGGCCGGCGCCAGCGGCGCCCAGTCGATGATGATCTCTGACATCATGAACGTCCTGCTCCGCTCGACCGCCAAGAACGCCGATTACAGCGATCTGCGCCGGGCCATCTCGAACACCTACGTCCTGTCGGGCGACACCAGCGTGCCGATCGATCCGACGTTCGATGGCGCGTTCGATCCGACGAACTCGGGCTACCTCGGCAACGGGGTCTGGATCTGCCGGTTCACCGGGGCGGGCGGCAAGTCGGGCAGCAGCGAAGCCGACATCGAGTTCATCGCACGCATCCGGGCCCTGCTGAGCGAGGAGAAGATCCCCTACCAGTTCGGCGAGATGGGCAAGGTCGACGAGGGCGGCGGCGGCACCGTGGCGAAGTTCATGGCCCAGATGAACATGCACGTGCTTGACCTGTGCCTGCCGGTTCTGAGCCTCCACTCCCCCTTCGAGATTCTCTCGAAGGCCGACTACCACCATACGATCAACGCCTATCGGGTGTTCCTGTCGAAAAAATTCTGATGTCCCCCAGGGCGCCCG
>DATCTT010000420.1:0-3526 GCA_036567845.1 Candidatus Ozemibacteraceae bacterium
TTTCTCAAAGCCGTATGCATCATTGTCTTCTGAGGCAGCGCGAAGGATGGTCGAGCAGGAGATTGATTCGCTGGCACAGCAAAACCGCAGGGGCGCAGGACATGGGGCTCCTGAAGCGCCGGGGCAAGAGCAGAGGAAGCCTTGCATGGAGGGTGTGGGCGTGGTTATATGAGACGTGCCGATGCACCCGATGATCCGATTTCACACCGTCGTTTTCGTGATGCTGCTGATCCTGATGGAGAGCAGTTGGTGTCATGCGGAGCTGGCAAGCGGATCGGAACCCAGGCCTTCTATCATCACGTCGGGGGGCCTGGCTCCTGAAATCCCCGGCGGCACCCGGGTCGCATCGCTCACGCCAACGGTCTGCCAGATCATCTCACCGGATCCGATCGCATCACAGAGTGTTGCGTCCACCGCCTCAGACATGATTGCTTCCCAGCCGACGATCGAAGAGCTGCGCCGGGATTATCCCGCAGGCTGGCTTCCGGTGGTCGAGCCAGCCGGAGAGATCTTTCCTTCGCTCGTTCTCGCTTTGGCAAATGTCCCGAAGCCGCCTGATCAGCCGGCTCCCGAGGGCGCGACGATCATCGGCGAGGATGACGGCTGGCTGGGTGCCCTCGTCGTCAGTCCCAGAGCCGGCGCGAAGGTGCGGCTGGATATCATTTGCCCAGATCTGATTGATGAAACCGTTCTCGAAGCTGTTTTGCCGGCGTCGGGGACGTTGTACGGACTGTATCCCACGATCCTGTGGAAATTCCAGGCATTGCGTGTCATCCGCCAGGCGATGCCGACGCACATTCTCTTCAATTTGTCGATCGACGGCAGACCCCTGCCGCAGGTGGCCCAGCGCGTGCGCATTCGCACCATCAACGATTGTCCGTTTTACGATGCCAATCCGGACGATCCGATCGACATGTGCTGGATGTTCGCCGCCTACGTCAACGAGGATCACCCCCTCATCGACCCCCTGCTCAAGGATGCCCTCCGAGCCGGCATTGTCGAGGGATTCACGGGAATGCAGACTGGCGATCCGCTCGAAGTCTACCGGCAGGTGTTCGCTGTCTGGACCGCCCTGCGGCGCCGGGGGATCAGATACAGCTCGATCACGACCACGGCGGCGAGTTCCGAACGGCTTTACAGTCAGCATGTCCGGTTCATCGATGAAACCCTCGCCGTGAGCCAGGCAAACTGCATCGATGGGTCGGTGCTGTTTGCCTCTGTTCTGCGCAAGATCGGGATCGAGCCGTTCCTGGTGATGCTGCCGGATCACTGCTTCCTTGGCTTCTATCTCGACGACGCCTGGAAAACGCGGGCCTTTCTCGACACGAGCATTCTCGGAGTCTCCCGCCCGGAACAACAGCGCATTATGGGCGCTCTCGAGCGTACCCTCCCGCGGAAGATTGCACGCACCGACGACTGGAAATCGTTCAAGAGCGCGATCCGGACCGGTTACGAGTATTATCGAGACAATCTCAGGAAGTTCGGCAAAGGGAACCCCGACTACCAGATCATCGATCTTGGTGAATCGCGAAGATCGGGCATCATGCCTATCGCTCGTCCCTGACCTGTGAGAACAGGTCGTTTTTTTCTCCACCCCCCTTCCGGGTGGCCGGGTCAGGCTGGTATTATTTGGAAATAGCGTTGCATTCCATCGAGTAAGGAGTATGCCCATGAAACGCACCCTCAAGACGATCCTGGCCGGCATGATGATCTGGTCGGCGACGATGATTCCCGCTTCCGCCCAGGAATGGATGGATGCGACGCACCTGTTCGAGGATGAGACCCGCTGGCTGGCTGACAACGCCCTCAAAGAAACACGTGGTGAACACATGTTGCGCACGCGTGGAATGGTTCTGTATGCCGATTCCAAGCCGGCCGAAGTCGGTGACGAAGTCACCTTCACCACGATGAACGTGGCCGAGAAGAAGCCTGAGAAGACGCCGGCCGTGCTGAAGAAGATCGGCAAGCACTGCTACGTGTTTGTCGAGAAGGGGAAGAGCGTTTCCGACGCCGCGATCGAGCGCATCGTCAAGACGTTCGACGAGAAGATCTACCCGACCAACACCTCGACGTTTGGCTCCGAATGGAAGCCCGGCATCGACGGTGACGAGCGCATCACGCTGCTGTTTCTCGATATCAAGGACGGATACCAGGCCGACGGTCCCAACAAGGGTTATGTGGCCGGTTACTTCTATCCCGGTGACGAGTATAACAAAGAGCAGAATCCCCAGAGCAACGAACGAGAGATGCTGTATCTCGACCTCTATCCCGCCGATCCGACCAAGGAGAGCTACCTGGGCGTCGTTGCTCATGAATTCCAGCACATGATCCACTGGAACAATGATCCGAAGGAGTATACCTGGGTCAACGAGAGCATGTCCCAACTTGCCACGTTCCTGAATGGGTTCGACCACCCCTCACAGGTGTTCGCTTTCATCAAGGCCCCCGACAACAACATGTGCGCCTGGTCCCAGGAAACCCCGATCGCGAATTACGGTCAGGTGTATTTGTTTGCATATTATATGATGACGCATGGAATATCCGGTGGTGCCGAAGCCGAGAAGGCCTTCGTGCGTGACCTGGTCGCGAGCAAAGTGCATGGCACCGACGGTTACGAGAAGACGATCAAGGCGCATGGCGGCAAACTTTCGTTCGCACAGTATTTCGATGCGTTCAATGTCGCCAACCATCTCAACAACGCGACGGTTGGGGCGGGGCTCTACGGGTACGACAAGAATCTCGGCAAGCTCAAGCTCGAGCCGATGGTGGCCCACAAGACCGGCGCCTTCACCGGGAAAGGCACGATTAAATGCTGGTCCTCGCGCTCCGTGACCTTCGATATCTCGAAGGCTTCAGGCAAGATCACAGTCAGTTTCGCGGGCCAGAAACAGGTGGCCGAGAAAGCCTCGAATGCCTGGTCGGTCGCGGCCGTTCTGACAGATGCGTCCGGCAAGGTGAAACCCGTGATCGAGTGGCTCGAACTGAAAGACGGGAAGGGCGAACAACAGCTCAAGACTGCCGCCGGTGAGTTTGACACCCTGATGCTCGTTTTCGTGAATCGCGGTCACGAGGGGGGGGAACTGGAGCTCCCGTTCGCAAAGGCCGCCCCGCCCGCGCCGTTTGCCTATTCGGTTGGCGTCACCGGCGGCACATCCTCGACCCGCGTTGCCGCCGCAACCCGCCGCAGTACGACGGTCAAACCCCGTAACACGCGCCGCACCTCGGTGCGCCACTCGATCGAGGAGATCGCCGCCCGCCAGCCTCTCTCCGATCGGATGGCCGGCATGCTTTCCGATGGCGATGCCGTGGCGGCATCGATTGCCGATGCGGCGGCCACCAATGAGTTCGAGAGTCTCCAGCGCGAGGAAACCACTCTGTTCGAGGCGATCCAGGCTGGTATCGCCGGGGGCGATGCCACCCCGCTCAGTGAGTTTGTCGCGGTATGGAAGGATTCCGGTGTGGCTGCCCGCGAGAATCTTGCAGGCCTGCGCACACGCCTGATCGATTTCCTGCGGTTCGAGACGAT
>DATCTT010000421.1:0-2846 GCA_036567845.1 Candidatus Ozemibacteraceae bacterium
TTCCGATCCCGCCGCCTACCGGCGTCGGCTTCGCGCGCTGGCCCGCCACCTCGCCACCCGCTTCACCCGCTGATGCGGCCGGTCCAGAAAATACTTCTCGGAGTGACGTTGACGCGCGCCGATAGAAGAGGTATACTCCACGACAATTTGGTCTATACCAATCGAGGTCCCAGGTGTTCGGCGAGTTCGCGATAGAGAAGGGCCGGGGTCTGCCGGCATACCGCCAGCTGATAGACAAGATCAGGCAGCTCATCAGGGAAAGGAAGCTGCTGGCGGGCGACAGGTTACCGCCCGAGCGCGAACTCGCCCGGCATCTCGGCCTCGCCCGCGGGACCGTGAAGAAAGCCTACGAAGAGCTTTCCCGGGAGCGCGCCCTGACGATCACCCAGGGCAGCGGCACCTTCGTGGCCGCCCAGGTCGACCCAGCACCGCCCCGGCAGAACAAAGCCCAGCAGCTGGTCCAAAACCTCGTCGACGAGCTCGAGTCCCTGCGCTATCCGCCAGAGGAGATCGAGCGACTCCTCACCGCCGAACTCGACCGCCGGACAAAGCGCCGGGCAGCCTTCCCCATCGCGGCTGTCGACTGCAACCCCGAGGCGCTCGCCATCTTCGAACAGCAGCTCGGCCGGTTCGCCCACCTGAAACTCCATACCATCCTCCTCGACGAACTGCGCCAGGAGGCCGATGCCGCCGGCCGGCTCGCCCCATTCGCCCTGATCATCACGACCCCAACCCACGAAACGGAGATGCTCGACCTCGCGCCCGGCATTGCCGACCGTCTCCTTCCGGTCGCCGTCGCCCCCAGCCCCGAAACGGTCCTGGCCCTCGCCGGCCTGACGGGCGCCGGCCGTATCGCCGTGCTGTGCCGCAGCGAGCGATTCCATGAGATCATCCGCATCCATCTCAAACGCCTGGGCATCGCCCCAGAACGGGTCACCGCTGGCATCGACATCCAGCCCGGCGCCCTCCCGAAGCTTCTCCAGAAGGCCGAGGCCATCATCATCCCGCCGGGCCATGCCTTCTCCCTCAGCCGTCGCGCCTCGGATGCCCTGGGCGAGTTCCGGAGCCGCGGCGGAGCCCTCGTCAGATTCGAGTATCAGATCGAACGCGGCTCGATCCTCCATATCGAGGAGCGCGTCGCCGCCATGCTTCAACGCCCCCCCGCCTAACGCAAGGAGGTTTCCCATGCAGCCCATTCCGGTCGTTCTCGGCGTCATCGGCTTCGACTGCCACTCCGTCGGCAACAAGATCCTCGACGCATTCTTCACCCAGGCCGGCTTCAAGGTCACCAATCTCGGCGTCATGGTCAGCCAGGAGGAGTTCATCAGCGCCGCCATCGAGACGGATGCGAAGGCGATCCTGGTCAGCTCCCTGTATGGCCACGGCGAGATCGACTGCGCCGGCCTGCGCGAAAAATGTATCGAAAAAGGACTGGACCACATCAAGCTGTACGTCGGGGGCAACCTCGTCGTCGGCAAGGTCCCGTTCGACACCGTCGAGAAGAAGTTCATCGCGATGGGCTACGATCGCGTCTTCCCGCCCGACATCGATCTCGACCAGGCCACGAAGCTCATCCGCGAAGATATCGAAACCGCCGGCTGAACCATCTGAAAGGGGTGAATCCCTCCCATGCCCCCTGAAACCTCCCGGGTCCTGACGCTCGACATCGGCTCCACCTATACCAAAGGAGCCCTCGTCGACGTTGGAGCAGGCCGGCTCATCGCCCGGTCGTCCACCGCAACGACAGTGGACCACCTTCCCCGCGGGGTCGCGAGCGTGCTGCATGCGCTGCTCCCGGATTGCGTCACCGCCGGTGACGACGACCTCACGGGCGTGAAGCTCGGCCTGCCGGCCCACCTGTCCTGCTCGGCCAAGGGCGGGCTGAAAGTCACGGCTGTCGGACTCGTCCCCGAGCTGACCCTGAGTGTCGCCCGGCAGGTGGTCTGCTCGGCGGGCGGGAAGATTTCGGGCGCCTACGCCTTCGAGCTCACCCCAGAGGACATCGAATCCATCCGCCGGGAAAACCCCGACATCATTCTCCTGGCAGGCGGTACCGATGGCGGAAACGCTGTTTACGCACGGAAAAATGCCCGTCGCTTGGCCGAAGCCGCGCTGCCGGCAACCGTCGTCTTCGCCGGAAACCGGGCCGTGGCACCGGAACTGCCGCCCATGTTCCCCGAGGACCGGCTGATCGTCACCGAGAATGTCATGCCCGAGTTCGGCCACCTGAATATCGAGCCGGCCCGCCACGAGATCCGGAACCTGTTTCTGCGTCGCCTGATCGAGGGCAAGGGGCTGAGCCGGGTGATGGAGGTGTTTGGCGGAGAGCCGAAACCGACGCCCCGTGCCGTGCTGGAACTGGTCGAGCAACTCGCCGCGACCTCTCCGGAATGGGAAGACTCGCTCCTGATCGATATGGGGGGCGCCACGACGGATGTTTACACCAACAGCCCGGCCGTTACCGCCGGTGACGGCGTCATCCTGCGCGGCATCCCCGAGCCGGCTGTGAAGCGGACCGTCGAGGGGGATCTGGGCATGCGCGTCAGCTCGCGCTCGGTTCTCGCATCGGGCGGCACGCTGCTCGCAGGGCTGCGGGATCGTGCCGGAATCCCGGCCGGTGAGCTCGAACGATATGCCGCCCTCCTGACGGAACAGCCTGGCCGGCTGCCTACCAATTCCCGGGAAGAACTGCTCGACCGGCTGATCGCGACAACCTGCGTGGCCCTTTCCATCGCCCGGCATGCCGGCACCATCGAAGAGAGCTGGACTCCCGGCGGCAAGGTGTTCCTCCAGCGCGGCAAGGATCTTCGGCGGATCCGCACCATCATCGGCTCGGGCGGCTACCT
>DATCTT010000422.1:0-8605 GCA_036567845.1 Candidatus Ozemibacteraceae bacterium
GCTCCCGCTCCGGAGCCCCGCCATGCCGCCATCACCGACGCCGACATCATCGACCGCATCCGCCTCCGGCATCTGCCCGAAGACACGTTCGAACGCGCGGCGATGCACCCTGGCATGGATGCCCAGGAATACGAGGCGTTCAAGCAGGTGCTCCAGCTCCGCGACCAGGGCTACTCGATCCCCCAGATCGCGCGCCAGCTGCGGATGAGCAAAGGCGAGATCGAGCTGCTGATGAAGTTCTATGAACTGCGCAAGGTCGTCTGAGCCATGTTCATCCGTGATCTCTCGCCCACCGTGAAGACCGGCCTCATTCTGGCCGGGGGGGGCCTGATGCTCTGGCTCGTCTACCAGCTGAGCGGCGTCATCGCCCCGTTTCTCGTCTCGCTCGTGCTCGCCTACATCCTGAACCCGACGGTCAGGGTGTTCGAACGGCGGGGCATTCCGCGCGCCTGGGCTGTGCTGACGATCTATATTTTAGGCTTTGTTATCGGCATCCTGGTCATCGTGCCCGTCGCGTTCACGATCGCCGCCGAGGGAAGCGAGCTCGCCCAGAAGTTATCGCAGCTTGATGTGCGGCAGATCGCGGGCGACTACCACGCATCGCTCCGGGAGCTGTACGCGCGGTATGCCGAAGTTCCATGGCTCAACGACTGGGTGAACGGCTCGGTCGACGCCGAGAAGATCCGGGAGTTGGCCACCCGCGCCTTCATCGGGGCGAAGGACACGACGGTGACCCTTTCCCAGAAGCTGTTCAACCTGCTCATGTCGGCCTTCACCGGGGCGATGGATCTGCTCCTGATCCCGCTGCTGACGTTCTACATGCTCGTCGACCTCGACCTGATCTGGCAGCGGTTCCTGCTCTTCGTACCGCCGCTGTATCGTGATTCGACACTGCGCATCTCCGGGGATATCGACCGGCTGCTCAGCTCGTTCCTGCGCGGCCAGCTCATCTGTGCCCTCGTCTTCGCCCTGCTGACGACGTTCGGCCTCTGGCTCGCGGGGCTTCCGTTCGCCTTCCTGCTCGGCCCCATCGCGGGGGTCGGAAACATGATCCCCTACCTCGGCGGCCTCGTCTCGATCGTGCTCGCCGCCGTCGTCGCCCTCGCCACCACCGGCGCCTCGACGGCGACGGCCGTCACCCTGCTCAAGGTCGGGATCGCCCTCGCGATCATCCAGATGATCGACGGCTTCCTCGTCCAGCCCCGGGTGATGGAGGAGAACCTCGGTATCCACCCGCTGACCATCATGCTCGCCCTCGTCATCGGCGGCAGCGTGTTCGGCTTTCTCGGCATGCTGCTCGCCATCCCGGCAACCTGCGTGTTGATGGTGCTTTCGCGGGAGCTCTACCATGAACTCTACGATACCCCCTGACGCGCCCCAGGCGCCCTCCCCCACCCCGGCGATCCGGGTAACCGATCTGTCGAAGCGATTCGGACGCGTCCGGGCCGTCGACGGCATGTCATTCACGATTCCGACGGGGTCGGTCTGCGGCTTCCTCGGCTCGAACGGAGCAGGAAAGACGACGACGCTCCGGCTGCTGCTCGGCCTCGCCCGGCCCGACGAAGGCGAGATGGAGCTGCTCGGCCGGCCGATGCCCGCCAGTCGAACCGAAGCGCTCGAACGAACCGGCACGCTCGTCGAGAAACCCTCGTTCATCGAGCATTTCACGGGGTTCGAGAACCTCTGGTGGTTCGGCTCCCTGACCGCCCCGCTCACCCGGGAACGGGTCGGCGAGGCGCTAGAACTGGTCGGCCTGTCCGACGCCGCCCACAAGCCGTTCGGCATCTACTCGACCGGCATGAAGCAGCGCCTCGGCGTTGCCGGCGCGATCCTGCACCACCCCTCTCTTTTGCTGCTTGACGAGCCGACGAACGGCATGGATCCCCAGGGTCGTGCCCAGATGCGTGATATATTGCGAGATATACACACCCGGGAGAAAACGACGATCTTCCTCTCCTCGCATCTGCTCGACGAGGTTCAGCGGCTGTGCGATTACGTCGTGATCGTCGATCACGGCCGCACCGTCCGTCAGGGCTTCGTTTCGGAACTGCTGAACGACGGCCACGAGACCTGGGAACTGCGCCTGCCCGCCGAGGATCTGTCGCGCGCGATCGAGGTGCTGAAGGCCCTCCCGGCCGTTCTCGGCATCAATCCCGTCCCCCGCGGCCTCGAGGTCTCCCTGTCCCATGGGGTTTCCCATGAGATCAACCAGGCCCTCGTCGGGGCGGGCATCCGGATCTCGGCCCTGATTCCGCGCGAAGCCTCGCTCGAGGCGACATTCCTCGCCCTCACCGACACCGAGCCGGGAGCCGACAAGTCATGATGCGACGTCTGTTCGTGCTGTTTTCGTTCGAGCTGAAGAAGATCCTGGCCCGCAAAAAGGCGGTGCTGTTCCTGCTCGCCCTCAACGTCGTCCCGATCCTCGCGAGCATCGCCGCGATGCTCGCCTACCTGAAGATGCGCAGCCTCGGTCTCGGCAGCCTCGAGTATTCGGCCCTCGTCGAGATGGTCCAGGCCCTCTTCACGGCCCACATGAAGCTGTTCGCCTGGATCTCGCCGTTCTTCCTCGCCCTCGTCGTCGGCGACAGCATCTCGGGCGAGGCCGGCCGCGGCCATCTGAAAACCCTGCTGCTGACGCCGGTTTCCCGCGCCCAGGTGGTGTTCGCCAAGGCGGCAGCGATCCTGGTCTTCCTGCTGATCGCCGTCGCGCTCGGCGGCCTGTTCCTGCAGATCGACCTGTGGGTGGCCCATAGCATGAGCCAGAGCGGCGCGATCATCATGGATGCACGCGAGACGGGCGCCGTGCTCGCCGACTCGACCGTCATGGCCCGTCTGCTCACGATCAGCTTCATGGCCAACCTCGCCATGGTCGGCTACTTCGTGCTCACCGCCCTCTTCTTCGAGACCCCGATCCTGATGGCGTTCGTCAGCCTCATTATCCTGATGACGATGCAGACCTACGTGATGATGGTCCCCTACCTCGCGAAGCTCGATGATTCCTACGCCCGCTGGCTGCCGTGGTGCTTCACGCGCCACCTATCGGAGCTGACGGAGCTCAAGACGATTTACGGGGTGTTGAAACAGTCGATGACCCTCACCAGCACCGAGATCTGGGGACCGCTTATGGGCAGCCTGGGCTGGGCCGCAGCCTTTTTCGCCGTCGCCCTCGCGGTGTTCCGGCGCCGCCAGATCCTCTCGTGAACCAGCATCCCGAGCGCGTCCTCGTCGCCCTCTCGGGGGGCGTCGACTCATCCGTCACGGCCGCCCTCCTGAAGGAAGCCGGCCACGAGGTGTTCGCGGCCACGCTCAAGACGTTCTGCTACGCCGAACGAGGCGGGGGCGCGAAAGCCTGCTGCGGCCTGGAAGGGCTTGCCGCCGCCCGATCGGCCGCCGCCGCGCTCGGAATTCCGCACACCGTGTTCGACGTTTCCGCGTCGTTCGAGCGGGATGTGATCGATGATTTCACAAACGAGTACGCCGCCGGCCGCACCCCGAACCCGTGCGTGCGATGCAACGCGACCGTCAAGATCCCCTGGCTGCTCGAAAAAGCCCGGAGCCTCGGCTGCACAGCCATCGCGACCGGCCACTACGCCCGCGTGCTGCCGGTTCCCGAAGGTGGCGCAGGCCTGTTCCGGGGCCTCGACACGGCGAAGGACCAGGCGTATTTCCTCTGGGAACTGCCGCCCACCGTTCTGCCGCACCTGCGATTGCCGCTTGGGAGCATGACCAAGTCACAGGTACGTGAACTGGCTCGTCGGTTCGGCCTGTCGAACGCCGAGAAGCCTGAGTCACAGGAGATCTGTTTCGTTCCGGAAGGGGATTACGTCGCTTTTCTGCGCGAACGTCTCCCGCCGGGCCACCCGGGGTTCCTGCCTGGCCCGATCCTCGATATGGACGGCAGCCGTGTCGGAACCCACACCGGGTATCTCGGCTACACCATCGGCCAGCGGAAAGGGCTTGGCGGCGGTCATGGAAGGCGGCTGTTCGTCGTCGCGATCCGGCCGGAGAGCCGGACGGTCGTCGTCGGTGAGGCCTCTGCGCTCGAGGGACGGCGGCTCCGTCTCGATCGGATGAACCTTCTCACGACCGGCCCCCTCGAACCTGGCCGCCAGCTGGCGGTTCAGATCCGTCACCGGGCTCGGGCCGTTCCGGCACGCATCGTTTCAAATCCAGGTACCGGCAGCCTCCTGCTCGAGCTCGACGAGGCCGCCCGGTCGATCACGCCCGGCCAGTCCGGCGTATTGTTCGACGGCGACCGCCTTCTCGGCGGCGGCCGCATCACAGAAGCCGGCTGATGAGGCTCATATTTACGGGAGTGCGCAGAACGCTTCACCATAGAGACACAGAGAGGAATTTCACCTCGAAAATCCTCCGCTGAAGTGAACCTCGGCAGTCAGAATTTCATCTGTGCCGACCCGCACGAGGCGGGAAGTGGGCCGGCGGCGCCCGGATGGCGCAGTCCAGCCAGACCCATCTGCGTCATCTGCGGATCTGTTCCTGGAGGACAGATATATATCTGACACAATAAAAGAAAGCACAGGAAAAGGCTGATCAAGGAATCGAGCGTCGTGCTTTCGTGATGACGTCAGGGGAACGGTCGTTCCTCTGTTTCTCTGTGTCTCTGTGATGCGTTGTTTCGGATGAATCTCGGTTCGATCAGGCTTTGATGGCAATCAGCCGCATCGGGATCCGGGCGTCGGCCGGCCAGAGGTTGATGCGCAGGTTCTGCTTGCCAGGCGTGATGCAGCCAGCGTGACCGCCGAAGAAGCACGGCTCGTCGGCCGGAGCGATCAGCTCGAGCAGCCGTGCCCCGCCCAGTTCGCGCCACCGGCCCTCGAGGGTGATCTCAAGGCCGTTCGCGATGATCGTCACGGGGACGGTTTCGGATCTGCCTTTTCCCTTGCCGATCGTAACGGTCTCGATCGGATCGGACAGGCGGAGAGCCGCCGGATGCATCTCGACACCGACGATCTGGAACGTGCCGCAAAGATTCGCCGGGATCGCCCCGGCCTGCCGGATCGGCGAATGGCGCCGCACGAAGGTGCGGAGCGGGGCCCACGGGGCCGCCGGCTCGCCGGCCGCGGGAACGGTCAGCTTCCGTTTGCGGGCGGCTTTTTCCGCGCACTCGATATGCCCGGCATGATCGACACGCACGAGATTACGGCGGCCACGGCTCCAGGAGGTGACGGTGTCGTAGGAGACGCCGCAGAAGATCGCGAACTCGGCCTGGGTCATTCCCCACAGGCTCATGAACCCCCGGATCCGCTCCACCGGCCAGGGCTTCTCCATCCAGCTTCCCTCGATGACGCGTTTCTGCCGGGTGATGCTGCGTGATTTCGGGGCGAAGGTGCGCTTTTCCGGCTTTCTGGCCTTCGCAGCAGGATGGGCCGCCGGAGTTTTCGATGTTGCCCGGGCGGATGCAGCCGTCTTTTTCGGGGCCGGTCGGGAGGTGGCCTTCGTTCCCGTTCTGGCAGAGATTGCGCGCTTCCGATCAGGGGTTCTGGTCTTCACGAGTCACTCCTCCTGTTCCGGAGAATCTTTTCTCGCATCGTAGTATAAAAATACTGGACCGTCAAGCAAAATACTGGACTCCCCCAGCCCAACAAAAGACCACGCTATTTTTATGTTCTCTGCTATTTATTATATCCAACCCTTTTTTCGGTTGCATCAAAAAAGCCGGGGGCGCGAGAAAAGTCTTCGCCCCCGGCCCCATCCGAATTTCCTCAGGTCACTCGTCGCGCTCCGTCGCAACGGGGACTTTCAACCAGTAGCCCTTGCCATTCTTGGCCATATAATAATCCGCTTCGATATACAGCTTTAGATATCCATTTTCGACCGCCGACGCCGGGGCGAACCCTCCGCTCAGGCCGTCCATCTCGAGGTTCATTACGGTTCCGCCCTGCGTGGCATACGCGACCCGCCGCACCGGGATCAGAACCCCGCCGGCGTTCATGATACGCACCAGCACCATTTCGCCGCGCAGGCTCGCCTTCACGACGGGCTTGTGCGGAAACGCAATGGCCTCGTCGATTTCGTCGGCCCGGACATACCGGTAGGCCGGAGCGCCGCGGTAGTCTTGCACGTGGGATTTGGGGAAGTCGCCGAATGAGTCGTGGCAGATGAAAGCGATCGTTCCGTCGGGAAGCGTGCCGTGGCCGATGACAACCGGCGCGTGGGTTCCCATCAGGTAATGTTTCTTGGGGATCTCATACTGCACGAGCAGAGGACCTTGATCGTGCAGGGCCTTCATCAGCTTCTTCTCGACCGCGTCGCGATTCCAATTCTTGCTCACGATCGACAGCCACTCGCCCTCCATTGGATAATCACCGGCTTTGTATGCGAACGTCAGGCCATCGGTGCCCTCCGTCAGCGTCTCGGCTTTCCCGTCGACGAGCAGGCGGGCATATCCCGAGGGCCGGATCGGCACCATCTCGCCCGTGACCGGATCACGCTCGCTCTTGAGCGGGACCATGAAGTAATGCAGCGGGTTCCACTTCGACCGGGCGCGATACCGCACCTCGAGTTTCCGCGGGTTGAAGCCCTGTTCGATACGGCCATTGGCGTAGCTCTTGTATTCACCGAGCTTCCAGCCCTGCTCGATGGCCCACCAGTCGGCGATCGAGGAGGCACCATAACTGAGGCAGGCGTAGAGGGGACAGTTTGGCGTCGGGTTGTATTTCCAGAACTCTTTTCCGGCGCGGGCATTCACCTCATCGCACCGCTCCTTCGTCTCTTCCTGGTTCTTGTGGGGCAGCTTCTGCCAGTTGCGGATCAGATACACGTCCTTGAAATCCGTTTCCGGGTCGCAGGGCGTTCCGATCAAGGCCAGGGCGGCCGACACCGGCCAGAAGACGCACAGGCCGAGAATCGCGGCCGTCTTCAGAAATCCGTTCATGCAACTTCCCCCTCTTCAAGATACCGTATCTTTCAATCATACCCGGTACAGGAGTTTCGTCAATCATCCGCAAGAAACAGCCCCCGGGTTTTCCCGGGGGCTGCAGGAGAATCTGGAACCGGAATTACTTGGTCTTCAGCTCGCTGACGAGATTCTTCACGAGCTCCTGGACGGAGGACGGAGCGGCGTTCTCGGCGAAGATCGCGAAGTTCACCTTGCTGATCAGGTCGGCGGAAATTTCACGGTTGTTCGCGTTGGCGGTCTGAACGTATTCCATCATGCTGGAGATGTCGCCGTTCTGCAGGTCGGCCACGATCTTCTGGGCGGTGGTCTTCTTATAGAAGTCCTGAACCATCTCGTCCCACATCGTGTTCTTCGCGTAGTCGAGGGCGAGGTAGTCGGTGGAGAAGCTGTAGGAGGTGTTCGGGAAGAACACGGCCAAGCCCTTGGCATTCTTCATGGTGGTGCCGGTGTTGCCGTTGGCGAGGATCACATCAGCCATGGCGGCTTCGAGCTTGTTGGCGGCAGTCAGGAAGGCCTCATCCTTGATGGTGGTCTTGAGCAGGGAGACGAGGTGGGGCAGATCGATGTTGGTGCGATAGTAGAACTTCTGGACCTTGGCGAGGGCATCCTTGAACTGGGCGCCGAACGAGCCGGCGATTGAGGCCTTGGCGAAGCCGTTGATGGCATCGATCATGGCGTCGAACTTGCTCATGTCGAGAGCCGACTGGGTGGAGGCGCTGGTGCCCTGGCTACCGCCGTTGTAGGAGGCGGCATAGGCGGCGACCCAGCTCTTGCAGAACTCGGCCGGGGTGGAATCCTTCTTCAGGGTGGCAAGGATACCGTCATAGGGGTAACCGGCGCCGGGCTCGGTCTCTTCGGAGGCAACGATATAATCGACATCGCCCTTCATGGCATACGCGACTTCGACCATCTGCATGAGGCAGGCGTCGAACGCGAAGATGTCGAGATTGCGGCCGAGGGTCTTCTTGATCTCGGAGGTAACCAGGGTGAGCTGGTTGGTGGTGATGTGGTTGCCGGT
This sequence comes from Candidatus Ozemibacteraceae bacterium, assembly GCA_036567845.1. GTDB lineage: Bacteria > Muiribacteriota > Ozemobacteria > Ozemobacterales > Ozemobacteraceae > MWAR01. Next base: position 7,938 of record DATCTT010000422.1, read on the forward strand.
GGAATCGTCGTAGGAGATGCCCTTCATGATGTTGTCACCCGGCTTGTTCTTCCAACCGGAGCCGTGGTTCCAGACGATGAGGGCATAATGCTTCGCCGGATACTGGGCGATCATATCCTTGACAAACTGGGTGAGAAGCTTGTAATCGCCCATGTCGAGCTCGCCCATGTCCTTCACGGGGGTGACTTTGCCCTTCTCGATGTAGTTGAGGGTGGCGGGCCCCTTCTCGCGATCGATCAGGCTGACAATGTTGAGCCAGTCGTTCGAGCCGACCTTGGCCATTTCGTCCTGATCCTGGACGCCGAAGCTGTCCAAGTTGTTGTCGGCATTCAGAAAGACCATCCAGGTCCATTCCTTTTCAGCGCGGGGAGCAGCGCTGGCGGGGGCAACACAAAAAGCCACGAAGAGGGCGACGGCCAGGATACTGATTACTCGTTTCATCTCTTACTCCTTACTGATGTACTTATGAGATCTGCTTATACTGAGGGCCGGATTTTTCAATTATAGGGATGGATGGGTACCCTGTCAAGCATTCCCGGGATTCTCCTTTTGCGCTCTGTCCGCCTTTTTTCTTTTTGGGAAGGGGCAGCCGACCTTCCATGCCGTACGAAGCCCGTGTGGCCTGCGCGAAGCTTTCCGGAACCGAAAACGGGCGCCGGTCGGAACCG
>DATCTT010000423.1:0-13462 GCA_036567845.1 Candidatus Ozemibacteraceae bacterium
GGCAGACGTAAACCCGCCCGGCCGATGGCCGGGCGGTTTTACGTCTGCCGGAGCGAACCGGTCAGTAACGGTACTGGTCGGATTTGTAGGGACCTTCGACCGGAACGCCGATGTAGGCGGCCTGTTCCTTGGTCAGTACGGTGAGCTTCGCGCCGAGCTTCTCGAGGTGCAGGCGGGCGACTTCCTCGTCGAGCTTTTTCGACAGGGTGTAGACGCCGATCTTGTGGTTGTTCGTCCAGAGGTCGATCTGGGCGAGGGTCTGGTTCGTGAACGAGCTGCTCATCACGAAGCTGGGATGGCCGCGGGCGCAGCCCAGGTTTACGAGGCGGCCTTCGGCCAGCACGTAGATGCTGTGACCGTCGGCGTAGGTGTAGCGATCGACCTGGGGCTTGATGTTGGTGCGCTTCACGCCCTTCCAGGTCTCGAGCTTGCTCATCTGGATCTCGTTGTCGAAATGGCCGATGTTGCAGACGATCGCCTGGTCCTTCATCTTCGCCATGTGGTCGGCCGTGATGATATCGCGGTTGCCCGTCGTGGTGACGTAGATATCGGCCTTGCCGAGAGTGTTCTCGACAGTGTCGACGATGTAGCCGGCCATCATCGCCTGTAGGGCGCAGATCGGGTCGATCTCGGTGACAATGACGTGGGCGCCGTAGGAGCGCAGGGCCTGGGCGCAACCCTTGCCGACATCACCGTAGCCGCACACAACGGCGGTCTTGCCGGCGATCATGACGTCGGTGGCGCGCTTGATGCCGTCGACAAGGCTTTCGCGGCAGCCGTAGAGGTTGTCGAACTTCGACTTGGTGACCGAGTCGTTCACGTTGATGGCGGGGAAGAGGAGCTGCTTCTGCTCCATCATCTTGTACAGACGGTGGACACCCGTCGTGGTCTCCTCGCTGACGCCCTTGATGTGAGGAAGCATATTGGTCCATTTATTGGGCTCGGCCTTGAGGGTCTTCTTCAGGATCGCGAGCAGCTCCTGCTCATCCTCACCCTCGGCATGCCGGTCGAGCACCTTCGGATTCTTCTCGGCCTCGTAGCCGACATGGATCATCATCGTGGCGTCGCCGCCATCATCGACGATCAGGGTCGGACCCTGGCCGTCCGGCCAGGTGAGGGCTTCCTGCGTACACCACCAGTATTCCTCGAGCGTCTCACCCTTCCAGGCAAAAACAGGGATGCCCCGCTTCGCGATCGCGGCCGCGGCGGTGTCCTGGGTCGAGAAGATGTTGCAGCTGCACCACCGGACGTCGGCGCCGAGTTCGGCGAGCGTCTCGATCAGAACGGCGGTTTGGACGGTCATGTGGAGCGAACCGGCGATGCGGGCCCCGCGAAGGGGCTTCTTGGCGCCGTATTTCTCGCGAAGCGCCATCAGACCGGGCATCTCGTGTTCGGCGATCTCGATTTCCTTGCGGCCGAGCTGCCACAGATCAATATCTTTCACTTTATAGGGAAGGCGGTTCGTCGTGGCGGTAGGCATCGTTTCGCGCTCCGTTCCGTTCTGGGTGGTCTTTTTCATCGTGACTCCTTCGCATGATCGGGTTCCCGGAAACCCTTCCGAAAGCCCGGAATAACGTCCAAGTTTCGCATGTCTGGCCGCAAAAGTCAAATCCGGCGGGCTTTCCGCGCAGGCTCAGGAAGAGAATCCGCCCGCATCGTGCGAGGGCCGGATCCTCTCCGGGGCAGTCCGGGAACGGAAGCCGCGAGAACGGCTGGATATCACTCCCCGAGGCCGCTGCCGGTGGCGGGATTGGCGGCGTTGACCTTAGCCAGCAGGCCTTCGACGGTCGCCTTGTCGCCGGCCAGTTTGTTGCGCTGAACCAGGGCGTCTTTCTTCGAGTCGAAGATGCTCTTGAACGTATCCTTCAGCTCGAACGAGCCGGCGGCCTTCTTGAGCTTGTTGTAATCCATCTGTTCGACCGTCTTCATCTCGGCGAACGTTCGCTGGATCCGGTCGATCGTCTTGCCCTTGTTGGCGGTCCAGGTGCCGATCTTGCCGACCTTCCGCTCGAGGATGTCGTCAGGCAGATCCTTCATGTTCTGCTCGCAGTCCTTGATGGCGGAGTTCAGGTCGAGATCGGCCTGGGCGATCTCGGTCAGCGCGTTCCGAAGCTGGCGTTTCGTCTCCTCGAGATTGGCTTTGGGCTTGTTCAGCGCCTCCTCGACGTTCGCTTCCAGCCGGTCCAGGTCGCTCTTGAGCGTCTTGCTGATGTCCTCGACCAGCAACTTCGAATCCTCGCCGATGCTGTTCAAAAGATTTCCATAGGTATTGAATGCACCCTTCATGTCGCCGACATCGCGCCAGTGCGGGTCGTTCTTCGCCGAGGAAACCTCGCGCATCGTGGCCATCGCATGCTGTTCGTGTTCGAGTGCCTCCGGCAGTCCGGGAATCTCGGCCTTGAGCTTGAGCCGGATCGCGACCTGTTCGGGGGTGTCGGCGTAATCGTTCTCGCTGATCGAGGGCCGCGGCTTCGTCTCGACCGAGAATGCGTCCATTGCCGTGCTCAGCACGCGCAGCGTGGTGCTCTTGTCGAAGACGACCTTGCGCAGGAGGCGCGGCTTCTCCCATTTGTATGTGATCTGGGCCAGCTTGTCGCCGCCCCGGTGCTGCTGGAGGGTTACCTCGCCCTTCGACTCGTCGAACTTGAGGCTGGCCGAGGCCGCCATCCGAAAATCGTCCTGCATTGCCTTCAGAACGATGTTGGCCTGGTTCACCATCGCCTGGCGCGTGTAGGCGCGGGTGCTCTGCAGATTGCCGTGACGCAGGAAGGCGTACATCCCGCCGGCGGCGAGGGCGAAGACGACCGTCGCCACCATCACCTCCACGAGCGTGAAACCGATGCGCATCCGGAATCCTTTCATGACGCTTCCTCCCGTTCCCGTCAGGATTTTGGCTCCACGAGGATCATGCTCGTGGAGCGCTCCTGCCGGCCCGCATTGGGCTGATTCCAGCCGACCAGGACCTTGAAATAGATCATGCTGCGTTCGGTCGGCTCCCGGCCCTGTCGTTTGATGAACTTGTATGTCCCCGAGACGCTGAAATCCCGGTATTTTTTCTGGAAGATCACGACCTCGTCGCGCGAGTGGGGCCAGAACATATCGTCGAGTTTATATTCCCCCGCTTCGTTCGGCTGGTTCGCATCGGCATAGGTGCGGAAGTCACGGAATCGGACCGCCGATACTTCCTCCTTCACCGACTGGAGCATCTTCGCCGCCATCTGCAGCTTCTCGGTGTCCTCGCCGACTTGCGCCTGGCCGACCAGGCCCCTCAGAAAGGGGCCGAGCACGAGCGCGAGGATGAACAGAGACAGGATCACCTCGATTAGGGTGAACCCGTTTTCCCCGGGGGGCGACAGCCGGTCAGTTCTTCTGGAATTCATACGCCCGCCATTTCTTGCTGAAGGTGACGTGATACCGCGACGGATCATACTTTGCGATATCCTTGAAATACGAAAGCAGGGAGCTGTGCGTGCGGTTCGACTCGTAATGCACGTGTATCTGGCCCGAGCAGGCCTGTCGGTTGAACTGGTTCACCACGAGATTGCCGTAGATCTTCATCGAGCCGTAGAACGGGTTGATCAGACCGCGGTCCCCATACAGGTTGGCCTCGATGATGTTCTTGCCGTTGTTCACGATCGCGCCGTTGCGGGCAATGATCGAGAGCATCGTCGGGGCTCCCGACGGCGGATCGACCCGGCGGATGCTCTTCAGATGGATGTTTCCCGCCGCCACGATGATGCCGCGGCCGCAGACATACAGCTCATCCCGGAAGAAGAGCCCCTGGCCGTCGGTGCACTCGACGAACGTCACGCCGTCGCAGTTGAACACCTGCTTCTTTCCGACGCCGGGCACGTCCATTTCGGTGCTGCGGTTCTCGATATCCCGCGAAAACTCCCCGGTCGTGGCGTAGTAGTAGCTGGCTTTCTTCAGATACTGCATCGGGGAGTAGATGTTTGCCGGAAGGTTCCGCGGCTCGGCCGGATCCCATTCCTTCTTCATGGCTTCGGTGTCGGCCTCGCCGTTCTCCTTTTCGAGCGGGGGATAGGCGCAGAAACCGTAGGGTTCGACGACGTTCGACTGGAAGGGCAGGGGGGGAAGGGTGATGTCGACGTTCGGGCAGCCGAACAACCAGTTGAGGGGGATCCAGAGACGGATCATCGGCATCTTGACCCGCGAGAAACGCTTCCAGAGATTCCCTTCGACCCGGAACGAGAGCGGAAACTCACAATGAAAATCCCCGAATAAATATGTTTTATTATAGAATTGGGGAACGGGGATCCACATGGTGCTCTTGGTGAGCCAGGGCCAATCGAAGTGTGGCACCTTGAGAGCCTCGAAGGGAACATTCATGAAATCCGAGGCGCCCAGGGTGCCGGCCCCGGCTTTCCCCAGCAGCCCTTCGAGGATATTGAATAGGGCTACCCAGCCGCCGAGTGGGGGCACGCCCTCGATGCTGAGTCCGTAGAGACTTTCCCCGATCGTCGGCATGAAATCGTGTTTTGCCGGGCTCGGGGCCTTGAACGAGTCCCCTTCCTTCTCCCGATGCTTGTTCTTGTCCTCGTTGTTGATCAGCAGCGCCGCAATCTCGCACCCCTTGAGCGCTTCGAGGAAGCTGTAGCTGCCACCCAGGAAGTCGAGCAGCCCGAAGTTGAGCCTGATCTCCATGGGCTTCGTGCCATTGACCCGGACGCGGCCCGGCAGATAGAAGTTGTTCGCCATTTTCTCGATATCCAGAGAGCCGATTGCGCTGAAAAAGGTTTTCAGCTTCGAGAACAGCGATGTGTCGAAGAAGGTGATGTTATGGATGACCAGCGAGCCGTTGCCTTCGTGCCACGGGATCTCGATGTCGCCGGTGAACCCGTCGGTGTTCTCGAGGCCTTCGTCCTCGAACAGCAGCTTCGTGTTCGCCACGAAGAACGAGTAGTCGGGCGCAATAGGTTGTATATCAGCAACTCTAAAATCACGCTGGGTGTGAAGCACCTTGCGGATCATCGGCCCGCGCGGCCCCTGTGGCTGATACTCGACCGTCGTCTTGACCTCGAAAATACCGATCTTCTCGACAGTCACACCCCAGCCGACCTTGCCAGCCAGAGTGGTGATCTCGTCGGGAAAGAAACCCTGGATCCTTTTCCGAATCGACTCCTTGAAATCCGTGAGATCGATTTCAAGCTTCAGGTCTTTCAGAAGGGTGTCCTTGAGGAACCCCTTCAGGGTCGCTCCCTCGCCGAGCTTCGTGCAGAGCCCCTTCAACAGGGCGCCGATCAGTCGGCCGACCGGGATTGGGATTGCGACGGCATACAGGGAAAGATTGATGCTGATATTCTTGATGACCTTGGCCACGACGTCCCCGAAGTTTACGTCAGGGATGTAGTTCACGAGCTGCTGGGTGAGGTCGATCTTGAACTCCTTGTCGCTCATGATCGAGTTCAGGAACGTTCCGACGTTCAGATCGGTCAGCGAACTCGCCTCGGTCAGATCGAACGTGATGCCGGGGATCTCGTAGGTCTTGCTCTTGGGCAGAATGCCGAACACCCGTTTGATCGAGGCCTCGCTTTTGATGCTGACCTCGCCACCCATATCCCTGTACAGTTCCTCGAGGTCGGCGAAATCCTTGTTCTGATAGGTGTGTTTCAGCTTCGCGATCATCTCGGGGCCGAGGCTGAGTTCCAGCCCGAGCCCGTTGCCCGCCGTGTCCGCCTTCTCAATATTGTCGTTCTTATACTGGAGGGGATCGACGTTGCCGCCGCCCATCACCTGCGGCAGCCGGAACTTCCAGAACCAGCTGTCGAAATCCAGCTTCTTGAGGCTGATCGCGTCGAACAACATCTGGGGATCGTTCATGTTTTCGGCGATGAGCCGGTAGGTGAGATTGGTGGCGGCCTCGGCGCAGTCCATCGCCTTCTGGTCGTTGACGGACCGGATCGTGAGCCGCCGTGAGGCGACCCCCGTTTCGGTCAGCGTCTGCGCGATGACGATCAGGATGGCCGCGACGCCGAGAACGATCAGATAGGCCGAGCCCTTGCGCGCTCTTCTCCATGACCGGCTATGCATGCTGTTCTTCCTTCGTCCCTCGGGACATTCCGTACATGAGACGCATGGTCACTTGAATCGGTTCCGCATTTGCTTGAACCCCTCGAGCATCTGGGCCTGGGCTTCGGGGGGCACCTTGCCCGGATTGTCCTTCGCGAGCTTCTGCATGATCTGGGAAAACTGCTCCGGTGAGATCTCCTTCATTCGGTCGAGACCGGCGAACGCCTCCTTCATGGCCTGGCGGGAGTATTCCTTGGGAAGATCCTTTTCGGGAATCATCGAGAGAAGCCGGTCCATTGCTTTTTCCAGCGTGACCTTGTCCCCGACCTCGTAGCCGATGCCGAGCAGGCTTTGACAGACGAGCACCCGGGCCTCTTCCGTGATCGCCGGGTCGTCCAGCGCCTTGAGCAGATACTCGCGTGCCTCGGTGTAGTTGCCCTTCTCGATGCATTCGAGGCCGAGTTTGCAGTTCTCGTTCAGGTAAAACTCGGCATACCCCCGGTAGTTCGGGTCGACGGACATCTGGCGGAGCGTGTCGTTGAGGGCTGCCTCGCTCTTCCGGGCAAACTCGAGCGAGATCGAGAGCCGTTCGGCATGCATCGCTTTCATCGTGTTCGCATACGATGAACCGCTGAGAAACTGGCCTGGCGAGCCGCGGGTGCCGGCAACCATCGCGGGGGCGTTGCCGCCGCTCTCCTCCATCCGAATGGCGCTCGACTCATGGACGACTGTCGGCCGGCCATCCCCGGCTCCGGGAAGGCGGATGCGATCTCCAGCCAGCCACCAGAGGATCGCCATTGCGAGAACGACGGCGGCCGCGGCAAGGGCCATCCGGTTCCGGTCGGCATACGAGGCGGCGCGGTCCAGGGCTTCCCGGGCCTGTTCCCCGGTGGCGGGGGGCGCGACCGCCTGACCGGACAGCGGATCTTTTTCCCCATACAGGTTTTTCGTGCTTGAGGCGGTGACTTTCCGGAATGCGTATGCCGGCTGTTTGTCAGCTTCCGGCGCTGCCTCGGGCCGCTGCGCCGGCCGGATCTCCGCCATCAGGGCGGCGATGTCGGGGGCGAGGAGGGGGATCGCCCCGGCGATGGCGGAATCCCAGAGGTCCTGGAATGCAGGGAGGACGATGCCGTCCTTGTCGTGACTGCATTCATACAGCAGCCGGAACCCCTCGCGGGTGGGGTTGGCAGCGAGGATGAACGCCGCCTGGATGCGGGCTTCGGTATCCCGCTCGGTCGGGATGTATTCCTGGAGCAGCCGCTGGGCGGACGGAAAATCGACCGTTGCAAGGAGCGAGAGGCCGTTCTTCCTGAGTTTCACCGCAGGCGCTTTCAGCATGCCGGCCAGATACTGGAGGGCGCTCGGTTTGTCGGAAACCAGATACAATTCCAGAGCTGCCATCTTGACGCGCACGTCGTCATGACGCAGAAAGTTTGGTATTTCGTAAGATATACAATCAGGATCGAACGTGCCGATCGTGCGAAGGGCTGCGGCGACCACGCCGGCATCCTCATGCTTCAGGTGCGGGAACAGGGGCTTGGGATCCCAGGCTTTGCCGCAGCTGGAGATGCGGTCGAACAGATGCAGGAGCACCGACCGATCGAGTTTGGCCAGCAGCAGGATGCCGATCGTCTCGCGCAGCTCCTTGAAGATGTCGGTGTCCCGGATGACCGAGAGGAACCGTTTCTGCGTCTTCGGATCGAGATCGTAAAAGCTTCCGTCCCGCACCTTCTGCCGGAGGGCATCGGGTGTGAGTTCCTCCCGGGTCGTGCCGAGGACCTGCTGGAGCAGCTCTTTCGCCTCCTCCGACGTTTCGGCGGCGAGCCGGCGTTCGAGGGCTTCGCGCACGGTCGGGATCCCGAGGCCGGGACGCAGCTTCCGGATCGCCTCCATGCGGACTTCGGGGTCCTCATGGGCGAGATCGTTCAGGGCAAGCCGGCAGGTGGTCTGGAGTTTCCGCTGTTCGAGCGTCTTTTTCAGGCTCTCGAGATACGAGTCGATGGGCTCCTGGAGAATGCCGGACTCTTTGATTGTCGTCAGCAGCTGGCGGATGATCAGCTGCAGGATGTGGGCGCGGGTGCCACGGGCGGCGGCAAAGATGTCGTACAGCTTCGCGGGAAGATCGGCCGAGGGATTGAGCGCAACCGCCGAGCCGGCCAGGACGAGCAGCAGAGGAGCGGGTTCCGCGGCAAGATACGCGAGATACAGGGCTTCGGTTTCCCCGAACGGCACGAGGAGCAGTTCCCGGAGGCCGCGTTGCCGGATAAGCGGGTCTCGTGCCGAAAGCAGCGAGCGCAGATACACCTGGGCTTCGGCCGGATCGAAGCTGCGCAGCTTGCGGATGGCGTGCAGCCGGATATCGAGGTCGTCCGCCGTCAGGAACTGGACGATCCGCTCCTTGAACTGGTCGGGGTTTTGCGCGTGAAGCAGGTCGATCGCGGCGATGACGACCGCGGGCGAGGAGTGGCTGGTGAAGGCGAGCGCGATGCCGGCATCGGTTGTCGCACCGAATTTTGCGAGGAGGGTGAGGCCGACGCAGACCACTTCGGCGTTTTCCTCGCCCAAAAGGCTCGAGCGCCAGGCTTCGAGCACGTTGGGAGGCGGCGGGCGACGCAGCGACAACTGGACGATGCGCTTGAGCGTCTCTTCGCCGACTTCGAGCAGGGACCGGGTGCGTTCCGGCGTGAGTTCGACCTTTTCGATCTTGCGGTCGATCTGCCCCTTCCGGTGGGCGGCGAGAAGCCGTTCGGCGCGTTCCCGGCAGGGGGCGGCGTCATCGGAAGAGGCGATCCGGTCGAGCTGTGCGGAAAATTCCCCGGTGAGTCCCTGAAAGGCGATCTCCTCGAGGGCAAGCAGCCGCTCGAGGGGTTGTGCTGACGAAAGCCCGAGCTCCAGCCATTCGGCCGGATCGAGGGTCACGGGCAGAACCGTATCCATCTTCCGGGAGCCTCTCAGGTGCAACTGTGGGGAACTATTCAGTAGTATAGCACAGAGTGCGCCCCGGAATGGCTATTTGCGTTATACTGCCAGCGCAATTTTCACGAGGAGATGTCCGATCATGGTGAAGATCCGCGAAGCGATGGGAGAGGACTGGTCAGGCCGTGAGGCCGCTGAAGTCCTGACGGCCTTCGGAACAGACGCCCGGGGATTGAGCCGCGCCGAGGCCGAGCGCCGGCTTGCCGGCTTCGGGCCGAACGAGATCGCCCAGGGAAAGCCCACACACTGGTATGTTCTCCTCGGCCGGCAGTTCACGAACCCCCTGATCTATATCCTGCTCGTGGCCGCTCTCGTGACGGGGCTGGTCGGCCATCTCAGCGATGTTGCGATCATCCTGCTGGTGCTGTTCGTGAACGCCGGCATCGGCTACTACCAGGAAAGCAAGGCCGAACGGGCGATCAACAACATCAAGGGCATGTCCTCGCCTCACTGCCGCGTGCGCCGCGATGGCGAGGTGTTCGATGTGGCAGCCGTCGAGCTTGTACCGGGGGATGTGATCCTGCTCGAGGAGGGGGATCGGATTCCCGCCGACGGCCGTCTGCTCTCCGTGACGCGGTTGCGTATAGAAGAAGCTATATTCACCGGCGAGACGATCGCCTCTGAAAAGCAGACGGCACCCCTGGGAGCCGTTACCGTGCTCGCCGACAAGACGAACATGATCTTCATGGGCACCCATGTGACAGCAGGGCACGGCGAGGCCGTCGTCACGGGAACGGGCATGAAGACCGAGCTCGGCAAGATCGCCGGCCTTGTCCAGACGGCCGACGAGGTGCAGACGCCCCTTTCGCGTAAGCTCGAGATGTTCAGTGCCTTCGTCGCGCGAGGCGTGCTCGGCATCTGTGCGATCATCTTCGTCAGCAGTTATCTGGTTCATCAACAGAGCTTCTCGGATGTGCTGCTCAATGCGATCGCCTTGGCCGTATCGGCGATTCCCGAGGGGCTGCCGATCGTCGTCACCCTGGTGCTCGCCATCGGCGTGCGGCGCATGGCCCAGCACAATGCTCTGATCCGAAAGCTGCCCACCGTCGAGACGCTCGGCTCGGCGACCGTCATTTGTACCGACAAGACGGGCACCCTGACCCGCAACCAGATGGTCGTCACCCGCATCTTCACGGGCGGTGGGGAGTACCACGTCACGGGTGAAGGGTATGCGGTCGAGGGCGGGATCACGCCCGCCGATGGGGCGGGGGAGACGGCATTGCTGACCCCGTTCATGGAGGCGGCCGTCCTGTGCAACAACGCGATGGTCCGCCAGGAATCGGACGGCGCATGGACCATGGTCGGGGACGGCACCGAGGGCGCCCTGATGACCCTGGCCGGGAAGCTGGATCGAAGGCTGCTGAGCCTGCGCGAGCAGTTCCCGAGAAAAGGCGAGCTTCCGTTCGACAGCAAGATCAAATACATGGTCGCCGTCCACGGCAGCCGGACGGGAACGAAGGCCCATCTGAAGGGCTCGCTGGAAGCTGTTCTCGCAAGGTGCACCCACGTGCTCGGCCGTGACGGCGTCCGGGAGATGACCCAGGCGGACCGTGACCTGTTCCTGAGGAAAAACCTCGCCTACGCTGACGACGCCCTGCGCGTGCTCGGCCTCGCCACCCGGGATCTTCCCGATGGCACCGATCCGGCCGCGTTCTGTGAGGGTGCCCAGGAAGGCTATACCTTCGTCGGTCTTGCCGGCATGATGGATCTGCCGCGACCCGAGGCCATCGAGGCCGTCGCAAAGTGCCGGAAGGCGGGCATCAAGGTCGTCATGATCACCGGCGACCATGCAGCGACGGCCCGCGCCGTGGGGCGCAAGGTCGGTCTGTTCGACGAGGGGATGCGGATGATGACCGGGGAAGAGTTGTCGAAGCTCGATGACGAGGGGCTGAGGAGCATCGTCGAGTCGGTCGCGATCTATGCCCGCACCAGCCCCGAGGACAAGATGCGCATCATTCAGGCGCTCCAGCATCACGGGCATGTCGTCAGCATGACCGGCGACGGCGTGAATGACGCGCCCGCCCTGACCCGCGCCGACATCGGCGTCGCCATGGGCAGGTCGGGAACCGACGTCGCCCGCGAAGCGGCGGGCATGGTGCTCGTCGACGATAACTTCGCCTCGATCGTTTCGGCCGTCGAGGAAGGCCGGATCATCTTCAACAACCTCCGCAAGGCGATCAGCTTCATGGTCTCGACGAACTCGGGCGAGGTGCTGACTCTGCTGAGCGCCTCGCTGTTGGGATGGGCCGCCCCGCTGCGCGCCGTCCAGGTGTTGTGGGTGAATCTCGTCACGGATGGCTTCACGACAATCGCGCTCGGCGTCGACCCGGCCGAGGGCGATGAGATGCAGAAACAGCCCCGGCGCCACAACGAGCCGCTGCTGTCGCGGGCGATGTCCCTCCAGGTTGGTGTCGTCGCGGTTCTGATGACGGCCGGAACCCTGTGGGCCTACCATCTCGGCCTGAACTGGAACTCCGCCCCCGCCTCGCCCGAGTCGGTGAAACTGGCCCAGACGATGGCCTTCGGCGTGATGGTGTTTTTTCAGCTGTTCAACATCTTCAACTGCCGCAGCACGGAAAAATCGCTTCTGACCGTCGGGTTCTTCGGCAACCCGAGCCTGGTCGGCGCGGTTCTGGGGGCAACGCTGCTCCAGCTTCTGGCCATGTATGTCCCGTTCATGCAGAGCCTCATGAATACGGCCGCGCTGGACTCCGGTCAGATGGGCGTGGTTCTCGCCATCTCCTTCAGCGTCATTCCGGTCATCGAACTTCTGAAGCTGTTCACCAGACGCTGAAGATTCAAGTATAATATCTTATTGTATTTTTATGGCGCGCGCCATCGTGTGGCGCCGGCCGCCATCATCTCGTGCATGGCCCGCTCGCCATCGCCAGGCACGAGTTCGACGGCCCGGCAGCCGTTCTCGATGAGCGTGACCCGGAATCCGAGCCGGCAGGCGTCCAGCACCGTGAATTTCACACAGTAATCGGTCGCCAGGCCCATCACGAACAGCTCGTCGGCGCCGCGTTCGCGGAGAAATTCCGCGAGGCCCGTGTCGTGCCGGCCGCCATTGTCGAAGAAGCCGCTGTAGGAATCCACGTCGCGGTGCGTGCCTTTGCGGATCACGTGTCGCCATCCGCGCGGGTCGAGGTCGCGGTGAAAGGCCGCGCCGGGCGTTCCCTGGACGCAGTGGGCGGGCCAGAGGATTTGGGACAGCCCGGCCAGGTCGATGACATCGCCGGGCCTGCGGCCCGGATGGCTGGCCGCGAAGCTGCCGTGATCCGCCGGATGCCAGTCCTGAGTCGAAACGACGAGCTCGAAATCCGGAATCAGCCGGTTCGCGACGGGGATCACCTCGTCGCCGGCCTGCACGGCGAGGGCCCCGCCCGGTAGGAAGTCGTTCTGAAGATCGACGAGCACCAGTGCTTTCATGAGCTTTCTCCCGGGGCTGTCCAGCCCCACGCCGTCAGCCGGTGAAACCGCGCGCTTTCAGGATCAGACTGGTTTTCAGTTCGTGCAGCCCCAGCTCGAGCCCCACGGGGTAGCGATGGGGGTTGACGAACCGCTTGATTCCGCCGTGGAAGCCGGCGAGCTGGCTTCCGGTCCGCTCCCGGGAGCGTTCGAGGGGTTCGGGGTCGAGCAGGACCGAGCCGTTCCGGAATGCCGGCTTCAGCAGATCCTCCGAGGTCAGATCGCGGCCGAGCCTGCGTCTTCGTGTCGGGTCGAGCGGATCCACCATGAGTGGTTCTGCTGGGCAGCCGAGCAGTTCGTCGAAGACGAGATCCGCGGAATACTCCCCTGACCGTCGGAACCGCCGGATCTGGAGCTGGCCGGGGGTCGTGATCTTGATGTGCTGCTCCGAAAGCTTGATCGGATGCTGCCAGGTGCCTCCCGGCTTCCGCAGGGCCGTCAGTTTGTAGACGCCGCCGAGCGCCGGCTGATCATAGGCTGTCACGAGTTTGGTGCCGACGCCCCAGATGGCGATCGCCGCCCCCTGCTCCTTGAGACTGGCGATGATCTGCTCGTCGAGATCATTGCTGGCGAGAATAACGGTGTCTTTATATCCGGCCTCGTCGAGGAGATGCCGGGCTTCGCGGCTGAGGTAGGCGAGATCGCCCGAGTCGAGACGGATGCCGGCCATCCGGTGGCCGCGCTCGCGCAGCCGGTTCCCGGCCTGGATGGCGTGCCGCACGCCTTCGAGGGTGTCGTAGGTGTCGACGAGGAACACGCAGTTGTTCGGCATGGCATCGGCGTAGGCGTCGAACGATTCGAGCTCGGTGTCGAATGACATGACCCAGCTGTGGGCATGGGTTCCGCGCACGGGAATGTCGTAGAGCCTTCCGGCGAGGACGTTTGAGGTCGCGTGACAGCCGCCGATGTAGGCGGCACGACTTGCGGCCAGCCCCCCGTCGACGCCGTGGGCCCGGCGCAGCCCGAACTCGAGGACCGGCTCGCCGCG
>DATCTT010000424.1:0-24449 GCA_036567845.1 Candidatus Ozemibacteraceae bacterium
CACTCCTGCCGCAGCCGCACCGGAACGCCCCGGGCGCAACGGCCCCGGCATCGACGCCCTCCGCTCCGAGCTCGATGCCGTGCGGCTCCAGCTCGAATTTCTCGACGTGAAGGTCCGCGACACGCGCGGCCACGTGAGACGCCTCGAAGGCAAAATCGAAAAGCAGCAGGCCCGCATCGCCGAGCTTCAAACCACGCTCGACGCCATCGCCAGCGAGTCGGTTCAGCTCACCACCCGTATCGCCTCGCTATCCGAAGCCCTCGAGGCGGGCCAGGCGCGGATGGCCGAGATCCGGAAGAGATTCCGCGGCCGCCTCGTCCATCTCCATCGCGTCCGACAGAGCACGCTGGTTTCAAGCATCTTCACCGCCCGCGACCTGACCTCGTTCATCAGCCGCTCCGAGATGGTGCGCCACCTGATGCAGAGCGACCGGGATCTCCTCCGGGAATTGAACGAGCGGAAGCACCAGCTCGAAGCGGACACAGCCGAGATCCAATTGAAGCAGCAACGCCTCGCCGAACTCACCGCGCAGACACTCAAAAGCCGTGAGGCCATCGAAGCCGAGGGGAACGCCCTTTCCGCGATGCTCCAGACCCTGCTTCTCGAGCGCAAAGTGTTTCTGGCACGCCAGGAAAAACTGAAGAAAAGCCGTGACGCTCTCGAACGCGAGATGCAGGCTGTCGAATCCCAGCGGGCACGCGATCCCGAAGCCGTCGAACAGGAGCTCGACACAGCCCCTCCCCCCCAGACGGAGCGCCGCGGCGGCCAGGGGGCCCCACCCTCCTTCGTCGCCCCTCGGGCGGCCCCCGCACCGGATGCGTCCGGCGCCCGGTTCCGCTGGCCCATCGCCAATGTGGAGGGGCTGAGCTTTGAAAACACCGGGGGATCGGCTCCCCCCGCCCTCGAGCTGGTCATCACCGGAGAAACCGAGATCCTGGCGGCAGCCCGCGGCAAGGTGCTGTTCAAGGGACCGGTCGGTCAGTTCGGCAACATCGTCATTCTGGGCCACAAGAACGGCTTTTCGACCGTCTACGGCCGCCTCGACGACGTCTGGGTCGGCCTCGGCGAAGTCATTGAAGCTGGCGACACGATCGGCCGCATCCTCGGCAACCGACAGAATCGCCTTCACTTCGAGATCCGTCTCGCCGGCAAGAACGCCGATCCCCTCGCCCACCTCCCCAAACTCCGCTGACCCCTGCCATCCTTTCGTTCGGGGCGGGTTTGAAACCCGCCCCCTCTAGAACCTATGAAGATGCATGAGCCCCTGTTGACGGGTGGGCGGTGTGTGATACACTGGGGCATCCCTGCCTCTCCGGCAAGGGGCTTTCTTTTCGCACGGTAATCGAAGGAGTCACTCAATGAACCGGTTCTCCCCCCGCCGTCTTGCATCCTCCCTGCCCTTCATCGCGCTGTTGATCGTTCTTGTCGCAGGTGCGGCCGGCGCGTCGTCGACCAATATCACCTACTTCAAATCGGTCGACCTGATACGCAAGGTGATGGAGCTGATCAAGTCCGACTACGTCGATGAGAACATCGACGAGCAGAAGCTGATCTACGGGGCCATCGAGGGCATGCTCGGAACACTCGACGATCCGTATACCCGGTTCATGGAGCCGAAATCCTTCAAGGAAATGCAGACCGAGACCCAGGGCGAATTCGGCGGCCTCGGCATCGTCATCACCGTGAAGAACAAGGTGCTGACCGTCATCTCCCCGATCGAGGACACCCCGGCTTTCCGCGCCGGCATCAAGGCCGGCGACATGATCCTCAAAATCGATGGCAAGGATGTTGCCGACATCGCGCTGCATGATGCCGTGAAGCTGCTCCGCGGCCCCGAGGGGACGAAGGTCACGATCAACGTGATCCGCGAGGGCGACAAGGAAGCGAAGGACTACACGCTGATCCGCGAGATCATCAAGATCCCGAGCATCAAGTTCTGGGTCATCAAGCCCAACATCGGCTACATCCGGCTCACCCAGTTCATCCAGACCTCAGCCGAGGATCTCGAGAAGGCCATGATTGCCCTCGAGAAGGAGAAGGTCTCCTCGATCATCCTCGATCTGCGCAATAATCCGGGCGGTCTGCTGACCGCAGCCGTCGAAGTCGGCCGCAAATTCATCCCCAAGGGCGACATCGTCTCGATCAAGGGCCGCGACGGGGAAAAGAGCACCTACAGCTCCTTCTTCCAATCCCATCCGATGCTCCCGCTCGTGGTCCTGATCAACGAGGGTTCGGCCTCCGCCTCCGAGATCGTGGCCGGGGCGATCAAGGACAACAAGCGGGGCCTGCTCGTCGGCCGCAAATCCTTCGGCAAGGGTTCGGTTCAGACCGTCATCTCCCTGAATGATGGCTCGGCGATGGCCCTCACGACGGCCCTCTATTACACCCCCTCGGGCGTGAACATCCACAAGAAGGGAATCGAGCCGGATATCGATGTCGAGCTTCCCAAGCTGACCGATGCCGACCGTGAGGAGATCACGAAAGCCATCGAGGCCGAGGAAAAGCAGCAGAAGATCGCCGACAAGGCCAGCCCCACGGCCGAGCTCGCCAGCGGCACCCCGGTCGCGAGCCCGACCGCAGCCGTCGCCTCGATCAGCGGCTTCATCGAACCCCCGGACAGCCTCTCGAAGGGCAGCATCCAGTATTACGTCGTGAACAGGTTCGACACACAGCTACAGCGGGCTGTCGACGTGCTCAAGTCGGCCGAGATCTTCACAGGCCTCAAGCAGTGACAAATTAGAGTTCATGATATATATCAGACGACGTCATATCCGGGATGCCGGTGACCGCCGGCAGGGTGTGACGCTCGTCGAGATCATGGTGGCCAGCACGATCATTGCGTTGATCGCGGCCGTGACCTTTCCCGTCTACAAGCTGATCCAGCAGCGGGAAAAGGAAAAGCGGCTCCGTGAGATCCTCGACAACGTGCGCGGCGCGATCTATGGCAACCCCGTCTCGAACGCGAACAGAGTCTATAACAAAGGCTATCGGCTTTACGTAATCCACGAGCTGGCCAACAAGATCAATCTGGCGACCGATACCGACTCGACCCGGCGAACCGACTTGGCCTCCGGAATCGCCTACCTGGTCGACCACCACCTGGATGTTCCCTTCTGTCCCGCCTCTCTGACGGGGAGAGCCCCCCTCTCGATTCCGGCCTTTGCTGTCGCGACCGGCTCGACGGGCACCCCCGGCACGGCGACGATTCAGATCAACCGGCTGTTCCTGCGCCACATTCCCCCCCACCCCTTCACGGGCTGGAATCCCAACGCCCGGTGGGAGTTCGTCCCGGCCACCTGTTCCAGCGGTCTGGCAACGCTCCAGGCCACTGGCGCGGCGGAGTGGCTTTCCAGCCTGGCGACGGGCGTGAAGAATATCGTCTCCCGAGGCGCAGGCCTCGCGCTCGACGGAACAAACACGGACGAATGGTGACTGGAACGATGAGGCGGCGCGAACATTCCCCACGAAGCCCCGTCCGGGGTCTGACGATCATGGAGATCCTGGTCGTGGTCGTGATCATCGGGGTGATCTCGTTCAGCCTGGTCCCGGTCGCCGAGATCGCCTTCGTCCGCCTCAAGGAGACCGAACTCCAGGACAACCTGCTGAAAATACGCAGTGCGATCAGCCGCTGGCGCTATGATTGTGAAGCTGCAGCCCGCCGGGCACCCGGCGTCGATCCCTTCAAGATCCCGGACTACCGGATGTATCCCCCGGATCTTGCGGCGCTGACGAAATCAACGCCGTTCCAGATCCTGGACGCAGCCGGCAATGCGACGGCAACGTTCTATCCGCGCCCCTATCTTGACGCCATCGATCCCGATCCCTTTGTCGGAGCACCAATCTGGGCCGTGTGGTATGCCTCGGGGCCCATCGAGGCGGCAACGTACAGCCTCGGCATCGTGAGTCCCGCCGGAGGGATCGGTGTCTACGACATTTCCCCGGCCACCGGCACGGATGTGCGCAGGGGCTTCGTGACAGCGCTCGACGGCACCAACTACGCCGACTGGTAGCCCCTGATGCATTCATCTGGACGCAACGCACCACAGAGGCACGGAGGCACAGAGGAACAGCATCTTCGATCTCTGTGTCTCGGTGGGTCTGGGATGCAGAGCTTTCGATATTTTCGACGTGATACCACTTCGGGGAATCTTATGGATCAGGTCGCTCCAGCCCCCGGCGACGGAATCGGAACAGGAGGTTGCATGCATATCGAACATCGCAGAAGGGCCGGATTCAGCCTGATAGAGCTGATGGTGGTGGTTGCCGTCATCGCTGTCCTGACAGGACTCGCGGTTCCCTATTACAATGACTATATAGCAGATGCGCGGCGATCTACGCTCAAACAGAACGTGGCGAACTTCCGCAAGGTGGTCGGCGAGTTCCGAGCGGACCAGGGCCGAGGTCCCTTCCGGGTCCCGGTGGCGAGCGCCGCGACATATTATCTGCAGAGTCCTCAAAGTGCCACGGACTCGGAGCTGATCGCCGGGCCTCTCCAGATAACTCGCACCAGCGGCGGCTTCGTGACCCAGCGACGGCCCGGGTTCAAGTATCTCCCGACACTCCCGGTTCTTGAAGATCCCCAGACGACGGGCCGGCTCACCTGGAGTTATGGCACTGCCACGCTGTTCTTTGTCGATGACACCTCGGTCGCAAACCAGCTCGACCTCGACAAGGATTTCGCCTTCATCGACAACAACGCCAATGCTGTCTTCGACGGGGAGGCCACGGACACAGTCCAGTTTCTCTTCAACGGCAAGCCTTCGCTGGCGTATATCGGAAGCCCCGCGAACCCTCTCGATTACACCGACATCGTCGTCACCGACTCCCAGGGAGTATCCTACTGACGGATTCACGGGAATCACCCACCCGCCCGCCCCTTCCGGCCGGGCGTTTTTTTTGCACGAAACCTCCATTTGATGAGTGGGACGTGCAACGCTATAATGAATTCCGGTTTTTTTCGTCAACAACGGCGAACCTGCTGCCGATACTGTCAAGGAAGAACTTCTGGAGAAGCCATGTCTGCTGATTTCCTGAAACGCAAACGAATCGGTGAAATTCTCGTCGAGATGCGGGCGATCACCCCCCAGCAGCTCGAGACCGCCCTCAAACGCCAGTCCACGGTGCGCAAGATGGTGGGCGAGATCCTCATCGAGATGCAAGTCCTCACCGAGGAGACCCTGTATCGGGGCCTTTCTCAGCAGCACGGCATCGAGTTCCTCAATCTCGACACAGTCGAGCTGAACCGGGAGCTGATCCGCCAGATCCCGGACAACCTGATCAAGACCTACAAGTTCATTCCGCTGAAGAAGGAACCCAAGTCGCTGACGATCGCCGTCTACGATCCGACGAACACCAAGATGTTCGACAGCATCAAGATGGCGACGGGGTATATGTTCATCAAATGGGTCCTCGCGATGAAGACCCAGATCAACCATATCATCAGCGATGTCATCTACCGCCCGACGAACGTGCTCGAGAACGTGCCGATCGATGATCTGCTGCGCGACGTCAAGCTCGAGTTCGGCAAGGGGGAATCGTCGCTGATGAGTGGCTCGGTCAACCAGACCGACGTCAACCTCGAGGATCTCAAGCGGGAATCAGACCAAACCGCCATCGTCACCCTGGTTAACAAGATGATTCTCGACGCCGTGCGGATGCGCGCATCCGACATTCATATCGAGTCCTTCGAAAACATCGTCCAGGTCCGCTACCGCATCGATGGTATTCTCTACGATATCCTTCCGATCGAGAAGTCGGCACACCAGGCCATCATCTCCCGCATCAAGATCATGTCAAACCTGGATATCACCGAGCGGTTCATGCCCCAGGACGGCAGCTTCAAGCTACGGGTGAAGAACCAGCAAATCGAGTTCCGCGTCGCGATCCTTCCCTCGATCTACGGCCAGAACTGCACGATCCGCATCCTCGACTCGGGCCGCGTGAACCTCGAGCTCAAGAGCCTCGGCTTCCGCGACGAGGAATTGAAAATTTTTGAATATAATATCGGTCGTCCCTGGGGTCTCTGCCTGATCGCCGGCCCCACGGGGTCCGGCAAAACGACGACGCTGTATTCCGGCATCTCTCTGATCAACAGCCGCCAGATCAAGATCATCACGATCGAGGATCCGGTCGAATTCAAGATCTCGGGCGTGCACCAGATGCAGGTCCACGAGAACAAGGTGGACGAATCCCGATCGCTGACCTTTGCCAAGGGGCTGCGCGCCATCCTCCGTCTCGACCCCGACGTCATTCTCGTCGGCGAAATCCGCGACTATGAAACCGCCGAGATCACCGTCAAGGCGGCTCTCACGGGCCACATGGTCTTCTCGACGATCCATGCGAACTCGGCTATCGAGACGGTCAGCCGCCTCGAAAACATCGGCGTCGACCCGTATCTGTTCGCCTCGGCGCTCACGGTGCTCGTCGGCCAGCGTCTCGTCCGCAAGATCTGTCCCCACTGCAAAACGCAGATCGAGACGACTCCGTATCTCCTTGCCTCGCTTGGCCTGGATTTCGAGGCCTACAAGAACCACAAATTCTACAAGGGCATGGGCTGCAAGGAGTGTAACAACAGCGGATTCCGCGATCGAACCGGCATCTTCGAGGTCATCGAGGTGAACCAGTCCTTGAAGGAGCTGATCAGCCAGCGCCAGTCTGCCGTGGCACTTCTGAAGCACCTTCGGTCGCAGAAGATTCCGACGATTCAGGATTCCTGCCTCAACAAGGTTCTCGAGGGCGAAGTGCCGATCGAAGAATACATCCTGGTAAACATGGGATAGGAGCTTATGGCGAGTCCAAGCGGGTCTGCCTGCAATCTCGTCCTCGATCTGGGAACGCACCGGATGCGTCTGCTGCGTCCCGAATCCGCCTCACCCGGCAACATCCGGCTCAAGCAGCTGACGCTGACCGATTCCCCGCGCGAGTTCGTCGCCTCGGCGTTCATCGAGTACCCGATCATGGATCCGCTGCCGGTGGAAAAGGCCATCCGGAGCCTGGTTTCGTCATCGAAAGCCGGCTATGAGAGCACCCTCGTCCTTCTTCCCGACCACGCCTCGCTCATAAACCTGATGATCGCCCCTCCGCGCTACTCGAAAAAGGAGCTGGAGGAGTCGATTCGGGAGGACTTTTCCCCGATCATGCCCCTTCCCCTCGAAAACTGGTATATCGTCCATCAGAGTCTGGGCATGTGGGAAGAGGATGAGATCACCCTCGCCGTCGCCACGATCAAGAACAACCTGCTCGAAACCGGTGGCATCATCCAGCGCTCCGGCCTCAATCCCCAGGTCATCGATATCAACATCCTCAACGTTTCGAACCTGATCGAACATTATCTGAACGCCTCCGAGAACCAGGGCCGGAATATCGCCCTTGTCCATCTCGGCAACGAGACGACCTCGATCGGCGTGTTCCGGGACGGCCAGCTGCGGACCCTAGTGAACCGTCCGGTCGGCTCGTATGATTTCACGAAGCAGATCAGCAAGCATTTCCACGTTCCCGACAGCGAAGCCGAGCAGTTCAAGCGAAACGAGGTGTTCTTCCTGCCGGAGTTTTCCCCGGAACAGGAGAATCTCTACAACTACACGGTCATCAAGAACGTCTTCGCCGTCCTGACGCGTGAAATATTTTCCGCTATGGAAACATTCCTGACGAAGTTTCGCGAGTTCACGATCCAGGAAGTCATCCTCTCGGGCGGTGGGGCCAATTTCCAGAACCTGCCGGTCATGCTCGCCGCGAACCTGAACACCAGCGTGCGGTACGTGGCGGATCTCTACGCGCTCCAGATCGCCGGCAAAGCCGCCGATGTCCCCGAGCGCAACGAGCTCGCCGCGGCCTGCGGCGCGTTGCTGCGGGAGTAATCGCATGAAATTCCAGATCGATCTGCTTCCACGGGAGTACAAGAGCCTGCCGGCCGATCTCACCGGCTTCGTGCTCGCCGCGGTCGCCATCCTGCTCTGCCTCTCCTGGACCGTCTCCTCCTACATGAAAAACACGTCGGAACAGTTCAAGGTCCAGCAGCAGGTCGACGCCGCCATGAAGGACCTGCGCGACCTGAACCAGCGCATCGGCGAGCTCCAGCCGCCCGTCGCGCAGATCAACGCCCTCAAGAGCAGCATCGAGTTCATCAACACCAACCTCGACACGCCCGGCACCTCCTGGGTCGACTTCCTGTATGCCTTCGAATCGACCGTGCCGGAACGCATCTACATTTCAGACATCAACCCCAAGGACTTCTCGGGCAAGAGCGGGCTGACCTTCACCGTGAACGGTGAAGGGGCCACGATCTACGACGTGCTCGATTACGTCTCGAGCCTGCAGAAATCCCCGAACTTCTCCGGTGTCTATCTGAAGCAGAACTCGACCAGGGCCATCGAAAACGGCACCGTCACCTCCTTCATCCTCACCTTCACCTATGTTCCAGCCGGGAAGAAGTGACGCGATGAACAACGGCTCCAGCACGGGAGGACAAGAGTGAAAACACGACTGCGCTCCATCCTCGAACGCGTCATCAGCTACGGCCTGGTGGTCGTGGCTGCCATTGGTCTGGTGTATTTCCAGACCAACGTCGACAAGCGTCAGAAAGATGCCATCCAGTCCAAGCGGGATGAACTGAAACAGTATCAGGAACAGATCGCTGCGGCTCAGAAGGACTTCACCGGCCGCCAGCAGCAGCTCGAGAAGATCAACCAGCAGATCGAGGAGCGACGCCGGGAAGTGACGGAAAAGTTTGAGCGCGTCCTGGAAAAATCCGCCAACTATACAACCTTCATCGAGCAGGTCCAGCGGAAGGCGAAAGCCCTCGATGTGACGATCCTGAACTCGAATTACGACCCGCCCAAACAGGCGGTCGGCGCGCCGGCCAACTACCTCGAGTTCAAGTTCACCCTCGATCTGGTGGCTTCGTATGAGAAGATGAAGCACTTCCTCTGGGAGATGGAAAACACACTCGGCCGACTGGTCAAGATCAGTCAGATGACCATCCGGCCTCCGATCGTCGACACCGATGGAACCATGCGTCTCACGCTGACGCTGTCGACGTTCTTTCTCCCATAACGGGGAGGAATCCGCATGAACACCCAGGAAATCCGGGAATTCTATCAGAAGAACAAGGTCATCGCGATTGGCGTACCGGTGATCCTCGGCATCCTCATCCTTGACAATTTTGTGCTGAAACCACGCCGGCTGAAGCCTTCAACGGCAACCACCCAGACGGCAGCCGCGGCGGCAGCGACCGCAGGAGCGGCCCAGACCACGGCTCCCGAACCGATCCAGCCGCCTCCGCCTCTGATCACGCCGAACATCCCTCCCATCGATCCCCGGGTCGATTCCCGTTTCATCGCCCGGGCGACATTTCCGTATGGCGAGAGTCGGAACGTCTTTCTGCCCCCCCGCGAAGAAGCGCGCATCGTGGAGCCGCTCACGGAAGTGGAAGTCCCCGTGCTCGAGCGGCCGGACATCACCTACCACGGTTTCTTCACCATGGGCCTCGAGCGGGTGGCGATCATCAAGGTTTCGGGGCGCCTCGCTCTTTCCCGGCTCTCCGCGCAGATTCCCGACACGCCCTTCCGACTCCAGGCAATCGCCGCCGACAAGGTGATTCTGACCGACACGGAGAACGACAATCGCCCCTTCGAGGTCGGACTCGTCGACGAAGCCTCCGGCCAGAAGGAAGCCGGCCAGAAAGACGCCACCCCGCTCACACAACTCCGGGCATCCAGCTCGACGCCCTGAATGCAAGGCGATATCATGGACTATCAGACCCTCAAGCTGCTTTTCCGCGACCGGGACAAGATGGTGCGGCTGTTCTGCCTGCGCACCGCCCTGCGGGACAACCTGCCCCAGATCGACGAGTTCCTGCGCGAAGGCCTCCGTGACGAACGCCCGGAGATCGTCGCCGCCTCGCTCAAGGGCGTTCGCCGCGTGTCCGACCCCGAAATCATCGGCATGGCACTCACGTATCTCGAGTCGCCAAACACGATGCTGCGCGCCGAGGCGCTCGCCAGCCTCGAAGGGAAATCCACGCCAGCCGTCCGGAATGCGCTGTGTGAGTTCCTGCGCCGCGAAGATGACACAAACCTGCTCGCGACCGGGATCAAGATCATCGGTTCCTCCCGGGCCCCCGAATACATGCCTCTCCTGAAAGCCTTCCTGACGTATGAGGATGAACGGGTCCGGGCGAATGCCGTCGAATCTCTCGGCCGCATCGACCACCCGGAAGTTCCAGAGATCATGAAAGCCCTCACTTCCGACCGGAACAACCGTGTCCGCGCCAATGCCATCCAGGCGCTCTGGGAGCGCGGCATCCGGTTCGGCATCAATACGCTTCCCGAGGAGCTCCGCTCCCCCAATGCGCGTAAACGCGCCTCCGTCGCCTACATCCTCGGCCTCATCAAGGATGACCGTTCGCTAGATCTGCTGATCGGCCTGCTGGGCGACATCTCTCCAACAGTCCGCAACCGCGCGGTGCTCAGTCTTGGCCAGATCGGCTCCACCCGTGCGATCAGTCACCTGCTCCAGGCCTGGGGCAAGGAGGAAGAGTCGCACATCCGGGACACGATCATCACCACCAGTCTCAGCATCAATCCGGAACTGACGATGTCGCGCCTTTCCGAACGGTATGCACAGGAGGAGGATGCGCGCCACCGCGCGACGCTGATCCGCGCCCTGGGACTGGTGAAGAATCCGCGCACCGTGACCTTGCTCTCGAAAGCGCTGCGGGATGCGGATGGCCGTGTCCGATCCAATGCGGTCGAGGCGCTTGCCGCCCAGAGCGATCCAGCCCTGATCGAGATGCTGTATCCGATGCTCAACGATTCGCACAACCGCGTGCGCAGCAGCGCCGCTGCGGCTCTCTGGAAGTTGGGCGGCATGGGCGCGGTGGTTACGCTGAAGCAGATGCTCCGCTCCTCCCACAAGCAGATGCGCGCTTCGGCGGCCTGGGCGCTCGGGGAGATCGGCGCCCTGCAATTCTCCGACGTGCTCCAAGATCTGAGCAGCGACGGAGACCCCGACGTCCGCAAATGGGCGTTGAAGGCACTGGCAAAAGTCGCGAAAATCGCCTAAACTATCCGGCGGTGACACGGCTACCGGAGGGGAATCCATGAACCGCCGCACTCGATGTATCCTGCTCGCCCTGGCGAGCCTTTTCCTGTTTCTCGGCATCTGGCCAGCAACGGCCCAGGACGCGAAGGAGCTCAACCGGCTCGGCGTCCTCGCGATCCGGAGTGGCAACTACGCCGAAGCGAAAGAGTATCTCCAGAAGGCGATGAAGCTCAACCCGAACTGGGCAGAGCCGTATTTCAATGCCGCTCTTCTGCTGCGCGCCGTCCAGAAGCGCGACGACATGAAACGCATGCTGAAAAAGGCGCACGATCTCGAACCCGCAAATCAGAATTATCGCGATGAATATACAAAAGTCCTCAAGGAGGAGATGCGGACAGCACGGTCCGCCGGGGATGCAGCCAAGGCCTCTTCCCTCCGCGAGGAGATCATCACGGTCGATCCGAGCGACACGGATCTCGGTGCCGAAATCGCCGAGGAGCTGCTCGCCGCCGGCCAGGCGGACAAGGCAAAAGCCCTCGCCCTGCGCCTGATGGACAGCAACAAGGCGGAACTGCCGCAGTACCGCTCCGAAGGGATCGGCCGTCTCTTCTACCTGCTGGGCAAGATCGAGTATGACGCCAACAACCTCGCGAAGGCCCGCGAGTATGCCGACAAGGCAACACGGTATCCCCTCCCCGACCCAGAGCGCGCCAAGGACCTCGTGGGAGACATCCGCAAGAGCCAGCGCGAAACGGCCGAAGGCCATATCAAGCTGGGCCGCTCGTATGCCGAGAAGGGCGACACGGCGAGGGCGCTCGAGTCCTTCCAGAATGCGCTTGCCGCCGATGCCGACAATGAGACGGCGAAGGCCGAGATCGAGGCTTTGAAATCGAAGGAGGAATCGCGCGATCTGCTGGCCGAGGCCCTCAAACTGGCATCAGGCGAAAAGTGGCTCGAAGCCCGCGATCTCCTCGAACAGGTCGTGGCCGCCCAGCCGAAGCACGCCGAGGCCCGCAAGCTGCTCGCCAAGGCCGTCACGTTTGAGACCGAACTGATGAAAAAACTGGGCCGCACCGAGCGGCTTCCCCGCAGCTCCGAGGAACGGGCGGCGCTCACAGAGAACTTCATCACGATGGGTACACGGTTCGCCGGCGCCGGGAACAACAGGGACGCGAAGACGGCGTTCGAGCGCGCGCTGGCGATTATCGCGCTCGATTCCAAACTTGAAAAATTCCGCTCCCGGGTCGACGGGGAGATGGAGAAGATCGGCACCATCGACACCCGCAAGGAAACCTGGGAGAAGATGAAGGAGCAGTACAAGAGCGGCGAGTTCGAGGAGTGCATCAAGAGCCTCGAGTCACTCCCGATCGATTACTCGGTCGACCTGATGAGCTACCTCGCCTACTGTCACTGGAAAACCGGGAACACCGACAAGGCCAAGGAGTTCGCCAACCGTCAGCTGGCCAAACAGGCCGACAACAACCGCGCGAAGTTCGTTCTCGGGAACATCTACGCCGAGGCTGGCGACAACGCCGCGGCCTACAAGATCCTGAAGGAAGTGAAGGATTCCGACCCCGAGTATCCTGGCATCGATGATGTTCTGTACAAGGCTGGCGCGTTCAACTGGGGCCCGATCGTCATCCCCGCTGTTGCGATCCTGATCCTGGGCTGGATCGGCTGGGTCATCTATAACAATTTGCCTGAATATAATAAAAATGCCGCAATCAAGCGCGCCCGGAATCACCTCGGGAAAGGCATGTATCGCGAATGCCTCGAGGAGCTGAACGGCATCCGGCGGCTGTCGAATCTGGATGCCTACGACGGGGCGGTCATCTCCCGACTCTCGGCGCAGGCGTTTCTCAAGACCGGCGCCTACGACCGGGCAATCGGCGAGTGCAAGCATCTGATTTCGATCAACCCGCAGGACACCGAAGCGCATCACTGGCTGGGCTTCGCATATCTCGGCCGCCGCATGCTCACACCGGAAAGCCTTCCCGAGCTGCTGAACCTGTATAAGACCGAATGCCGAAACATAGCCCTGGTCTCGCTGCTGGGCCAGCATTACACCTCCCAGAAGACTCTCGCCCCCGAAGGGATCGAAGTGCTCGAGAAGTGGCTGGAGCTGGAACCGAACAGTCCCGAGGTGCTCAAGCCGCTCGGCCGCATCTACCTCCAGAAGGGCCGCACGGACGAGACAGCCATGCGCGTGTTCAAGCGAATGATGGAGTTCGTCAAGCCCGAACCCGAGTTTCTGCTCGGCGTGGCAAAACTGCACATGCGCCAGCAGCAGTTCGAGGATTGTCTGCGGTTGTGCGAGCAGGTCATCCAGATGGACGTGAACAACGAAGTCGTCCACAACATCCTGCGCGACTGTTACCAGAAGATGGGCAAGCTGGCAGAGTTGATCGAGATTTATCGAGCCTTCCTTGCCGAAAACCCCTACAACGTTGCCTTCCAGAAAGGTTTGACCGAGGCGATGAAGTTGGCAACCCGCACCGGTGTCCAGGTGGGCGGCGCCCAGGCTACGGAGCCCCTCCCCGAGGAGTCCCCCGTCCAGACAGCCATCCCGGGCGAACCTGCGGCCCCCGATGCCGCCGACGCGATCGCCTGCCCCCACTGCGGCGCATCCAACAGCAAGTCGGACTACTACTGCCAGAAGTGCGGCAAAAGCATTGTTTGAGCACAAGATGAAACCCCGGACCAGCCGTTTCCAGGCCTGGCTGTTTTTCCTCGCGGTGCTGCTCCTGGCGGCATCGGCGGTAAGCGCAGCCGTCAAAACCGACTACACGACGCTGAAGAAATATATATCAGCACGCATGCTTTCAGAGGCCTATCTCGAGCTGATGCGGTGCGAGCTCATGAACAAGGAGGAAGACCCGAAGCTGACGAAGCTCCGCAAGGATCTTCTGAAGCCGGTCCGTGAGGAAGCGGGGAAGCGGGTGAAAGTGACTCCCGACGATCCCGCGGTATGCCTGATCCTCGGCGATATTGAGTTCCAAGAGGGACGGTTCGACGCCTCGGTCGGCTATCTTTCGCGGGCTCTCCAAAAGAAGGATGATGCCCTCTCCCACTACACCTTCGCGAAAGTGCTGTTCGCGAAGGGAAACGTGCCGCAGAGCTTCGAGCAGCTCGAGAAGGCACTCCAGATCGACCCGTCATCCGAGCTCCTGTTCGATGATTTCCAGTTTCTCTACAACGCGAAGAATTACGGCCTCGCCTCGGCGCGGCGTCTGACCGGAAAGGCAGGGTTCACACGCCGTGCAACGCCGGTTGCCGCCGAGCGAAGCGCGCCACAGGTACCGGACAACCCCTTCGAAAACGATCCGACTGCGCCCCCGGACGTTCCACTGCCGCCCGAGCCACAGCCCGAACCGGATCTTCTCCAGACGGCCCAGGTGCCGGTCGCCCCTCCGACCGGCCCGGCAACTCCCAATGCGGCATCCTCGCCGATCGACGAGGAGCCGCCGATCGGTCAGGGAGACGACATCCTTCCAGGCGAAACTGAACCACCGCCTCAGATCACGATCGCGACGGCACCCGAAGTCGCGGCCGAGGATCCCGAGCGGAAGAAGATGAAGGATGCCGAATACTGGTTCGATCAAGCGAAGAAAAAGTTTGCGGACGGCAAATATGAGGATGCCGAAGCGACCCTGAAAAAGGCGCAGGCCATGTTCGCCGGCCTTCCAGGCCGGAAGGAGCTGCAGGCCAAGATCGATGAGAAGAAGGGCATCGACCAGAAGTACAAATTCGCCGTCAGCCTGTATCAAAGCGAGAAGTATGATCTCGCCCTTCCCGACATTCTCAAGGCCTACGAGGAGAATCCCCAGAAGTATGCGGAAGCAGCCTTCTATCTCGGCAAAATTTACATTCTCGGCTCGAACCGCGATCTGAAGAAAGCCCGGAGCTATTTCGAGAAGTTCCAGTCCCTTCCGGACGTCGACCCCGACCTCAAACGCGATGTCGACTGGGTCATGATCGGCATCCTCACCGATGACCAGCAGTATCAGGAAGCCTACGACCGTTTCAACCATTTCCTCGAGACCGAATCCGAGTATGCCAAGAACCAGCCGAGCTTCTGGAAGCTGAAATACACCCTGTGGTCGAAGATCTACACGACTGAGATCATGATCGGCCTGGGCCTCTTTCTGGGCGCCTTCATCATCGTGTTCATCCTGATGGTCGCTCCTGCCCTGAACCTGTTCATCTCGGATCCCGTGAAGAAAGCCACGCTGGCCCTCGAGGCCGGGCAGAACGAGAAAGCCGTCCGAATCACCGAAGACGCCCTCCGGCGGCCGAACGTTCCCGTCCAGCTCCAGCGCCAGCTGCTCGAGATCGGCATCCAGGCGCATTACGCGTTGAAAAACTATTTCAAATGCCAGGAGAATGCCCGGCACCTCCTGACCCTGTTCGCCGACAACGCGATCGGGTGGAAGTATCTGGCGAAAGCCTATCTCGAGACGAACGCCTCGAGCGACGAAGCCATCACAATGTATGAAACGATATACAAACAGGACCCCTCGAGAACCGAGTTTCTGCCGATCCTGAGCAAGTTCTACCGTTCCCAGAAGCAGTATACGGCTGACGCGATGGAGATCATGTATGCCTGTTTTCAGGCGGATCCCGGGAACCGCGAGAATGTGACGGCCCTCGCCGACGCCTATGTACAGAGCAAACGCATGGGTGACGAGGTCGTGGTCGTGCTGCGCGAGGCCCTCAAATCGAAGCCAGACGGCGAGGGGTATCGCGAGTTGCTCGCGCGCAATTATTCGAAGAAGGGCATGTTCGCCGAAAGCGCGAAGGAGTGCCTCCAGGTGCTGGCGACCAACGTGAACAACATGGGCATCCATGTGGTTTACACCACCTGCATGAAGAAGATGAACATGCTCGACGAGGCGGTCCTGCAGTATGAAGAGTTCCTCCGGCGGCATCCCGGCAACCCGCAATTGACCGAGATCGTGACCGGCCTTCGCAAGGAGCTGGAGCAAAGCACTCAGGCACCGGACTCGCTCAGCGGAACCGACGAGCTTTCGCCGTTCAGCGACGAGCTGCTGACCGAGGGTCTTCCGCCTCTCGCCCCGGAAACGCCTTTGCCCAACCTGGGTTCAGACACCGATATCGAAGGCTTCGTCGAGCCGCCCCCGGAGGGCTTCGAAACCGGCGCCATCGAAACCCCGCTCCCGGACTTCCTCAAATCCTCCCCGCCCGAGCAGCCGACAGCCGCCTCTCCACGCAGCATTCCACGCACCCCGGCAGCACCGGCAAAAAAGGCCGGCCTGAAGCCGATGGGTCTTCAGGATCACGAACTGACCGGGCCCGACCTTCCCTCGATGGATCTGCCCGCCATCCCGCCGGCCGATGAACCCGCCGGAAACGTCTCCACGACGATGCCACCAGCCGGGGCCCCGTCCGTCGATGACATCCTGTCGATTCCGACCCTCGATCCGTTCGCCGAGCACGGGCTCGACGGCTCGGAGCTGCCGGACGATCTGGGTCTGAAGCCCCCGGAGCCCGTCGCCACATCTCCGGCAAAGAGCCCCGCGGCTTCGGCCTCCCGGCCGGACGCCGAGCTCGAAGGGGCGATCGCTGAGGCGCAGCAGAAAGCGGCGCTGAAAAAATGGGACGAGGTCGTGGCTCTTCTGACACCCGTCTTCGCCTCGAAGCGGTCGAAAGAGACCGGCCTTCTTCTCGCGGATGCGCATCTGCGGATGAAGAAGCCGGCCCTGGCCCGTGAAATCATCGAGACCCTCGAGTTCGACCGCGAGCTGATGTCCGACGAGCTGAAAGATCTTCTCTACCGGGTCGGTACGGCTCTTGAGGCGGCAGGGGACACGAACGGGGCCCTGATAATATATGATATGATATGCAATGTCGACATCAACTTCCGCGACACGTTCGACCGCTCTGACAAGCTGTACGCCTCCCTGAAAAAAGGGAAATAACTTGGTTCCGTCGCTCCAGACGCGCCTCTGACACACCTGACATCAAACGAAGGATGAGCTCATGACAGGCATATTCGCAACACTTCTCGGCTGGGCCGGTGCCGTTTTCGGCTTCGGGCTTCTGGTGCTGGTCCACGAGTGGGGGCATTTTCTCGCACTGCGCCGGAACGGCCGCCCCGTCTTTGCCTTCTCGATCGGCTTCGGCCGCCCGGTTTTCCGGTGGAAACGGGGCGGCACGGAGTATCGGCTCGGCTGGATTCCGCTCGGCGGGTACGTCACCCCGTTCGATCCCGACGAACTCGACCGACGGGAAGCCGCCGGGGAACCGCTCCTTCCCGAGGAACCGCCGCGCATCCAGGCCGCCGTCGCCGCGGCCGGCCCCGCGGCCAATCTGATTCTGGCAGCGGTTCTCTTCGCCTTCATCCTGCATCTCTGGGGGAATCCTGTCGCGGTCCCTGTCGTCGATTCTCTCGTCAAGGGCAGTCCTGCGGTTGAAGCCGGTCTGATGCCCGGCGACCGCATTCTGAAAGCCGCCGGAGCCGATGTGGCGGATTGGCCCGGGCTCCTGGCCTGCATCCAGAAGGCCGGCGCCACGCCCCTCCCTCTCGAAGTGCAACGCAGCACCTCCCTCCTGAGCCTCACCGTGACCCCGCGGAAGGAAGGGGACCGGTTTCTCATCGGCATGCGGCCGGTATTTTCCGCCGCTCACCCTCTTTCCGTTCCGGATGCGGTCACCGGCGGCATCGCCCGCACCTTCCAAGAAACGGTCGGGGTGGGCACCGCCTTCATCAGACTGTTCACGGGCCAGGGCGTGACGCAGGTCGGCGGCCCCATCGCCATCCTCGATCAGGTGTCCGGTGCCGCGCAGAGCGGTTTGTTCGGTTTCCTGACGCTCCTGGCGATTCTGAGCGTCAACCTCGCCGTATTCAATCTCCTTCCGGTGCCGCCGCTCGACGGCATCAAGCTGGTTCTGGCAGCCTGGCACGCGGCCACCGGCCGACCGCTCCGCGAGCAGGTGCTGCTCCCCATCTATCAATGGGGTTCCATCGGCCTCGCCGCACTGTTTTTGATCATCACCCTCCGGGACATCGGGGGCCTCTTCCAGTAACCCGGCAATCTCGGGAAAACACCGAGTTCTGCCGATAGGGAAGCGATGATCACGCGAACCTTCCGGCCGTTTTGCGCCCTCCTCGCGCTGTTCCTGCTCCTGGCGGGAAGCGGCGGGCTGTATGCCGCTCGCGATCCGATTCTGCTCCTGTCCGAGCAGCCGGGGAAGACGATGCCGATCGGTGCCTTCGGGGCCAGTTTCAAATACAAGCGCGTCTCGGGCCCCCGGGGGTTCGGGGGCGACATGCTTGTCTGGGGTGGCCGGGGATTCGGGGGCCGGGTGGACGACCCCAAGATCGGACTCATGGCCCAGACGGGCACACTGAATGGCACCTCCCTCGTGCTGAACCTGCGCATGGGGGGCTTCACCGTCGAGGATCATTTTAAAAAAGACACCCGAATGAAATGGCGGGTGAACATAGGGGGCGGCAGCTACGAGCTGAAAACCAGACGCGGTTCGCTCGTCATCAACGATGGCAGCTTCGCCTTCGCCGAGCCGATGATCGTAGGCCTCGTGCCGATGACCCGTCACATCGTTCTGGAACTCGGCGTGGGCTATACCTTCTGCGGGGTCGAGGGCGTGCGCCTCGAGGGGCTGTTCCTGCAGACCGACCTGCTGCTGGGAAGGTTCTGACGCTCCCGGATCACTGCCGGGACAGGGGCAGGATCGACTGGCGCCACGTCTTTCCGCCGAACCGCTTGGAAAACTCGATCAGCTTCTGCTGGTGATCCCGGATGTTCGCGTCGATGATCTCCTTCGACATGTATCCGGGTGTGATGCCGGTCGCCAGGAATTTGAACACCCCGTTGATCTCATGATACTCGATCTCATGGGAAAACTCGTAGGCCTCGTCGAGCGTCGCGAATGGCGTCGCCCGCTTTCTGCGGATGCGGTCCCTCGCATCGATCAACACCTGCCAGGCGGCTTCATCGGCCAGGCCGGCCAGAGTGACGGCTGGAAGCGACTCCAGGAGCCCCCGAAGAATGCTCACATGCCTGACCTCATCCTTGCGCAGGCCGTCCCAGAACTCGGCGACCCCCGGTTCGTGAGAGAACAGACGTGACATGGATTCATACAGCTCCATTGCCTGCGTCTCCGTCTCGATGGCGAGGTTGATCAGTTGGTCAACCGTATGGGACATCAGCATCTCGGGCTCACTCCTTGGCGTTCGGGAAACGGGCAGACAGTCTGTGCCTAAACCTGCAAGGCACAGTATACGATGGAAAGGGCGGGACCGGCAATGGATCGGCCCGGACCACCAGCGAACTTTCCGGACCCCGGGGAGAGACTTCCAGGGGGGCGCTTTGCCCCCCCCGGGTTCGCGGACGGACCGGTTGCCCTCGCTGGCGCATGCCCTGGGCCGATCTGAAGCGCACAGAAGATCCCGTTGCCTTGGCGGAGGGTTCCGGATATCATGGGGGTCGGTACAGAATGCCATCCATTTTCCGCTGACCGCAGGAGGAGCTTCGTGAACGAGGAACTTGGCCCGACCCCTTTGGGGAAATTCGTGATGTTCGTGTTCATCTTCGGCTGTATCTTCGCCGCCGCCGTTTCCTTCTCGCCATCGCTGAAGCAGATGATCTTCCCGTCATCGACGACGACCACGAGCAGCGGAACCGGCACCGAAGGCACCCAGGCCACGCAGGGAGAAACCGCCGGCGGGGACGCTTCCCAGGGCCAGGCCGTGACGGGACAGAAGGTCGAAGCCCCGGATGCCAAGGGCATCACGACGGTCCAAGAGTACAAGTATATTCCGCAGGAGAAGCTGCCGCCGGTCAAGGGTGTCTCCGGCTACGAGTGGGATGCCCAGAAAAAGATCGTCGAGTTCCCGATCAACGTCTGGATCGGCTGGCTGCCGATCGTGGCTGCGAACCACGGCTTCGCCCCGAGTGATGAGAGCATCTTCTTCAAGAAATACGGCTTCAAGGTCAATCTCAAGCTGATCGACGATCCGATCGCGGCGCGAGACGCGTATGCATCGGGCAAGAGTCACGTTCTGTGGGGCACGCTCGACATGATCTGCCTGTTTGCGAGCGAACTGATGAAGGACAGCCGCACGGCGCCGCGCATCTACCAGCAGATCGACTGGTCGAACGGTGGCGACGGCGTCGTCGTGCGGGGCAACATCCGGTCCGTGAAGGATCTGGACGGCAAGACCGTCGTCTACGCGCAGAACAGCCCCTCCCAGTATTTCATTCACAATCTGTTGATCTCAGCAGGGCTGAGCCCGCAGCGCGTGAAATCGCGGTTCACCTCGACCGCGTTCGAGGCGGCCGCTGCCTTCGTCGCCGACAAGGGCATCGATGCCTGCGTAAGCTGGGCGCCCGACATCTACAACATCCCCGAGAAGGTCGCCGGAACCCGCATCCTGACCACGACGGCCGAGGCCAACCGGCTCATCACCGACGTGTGGGCCGTCCGGGCCGACTTCGCCAAGGACCACCCCGACATCGTCAAGGGCCTCGTGGCGGGCATCTTCGAGGGCATAACGATGGTCAAGAACCCGACCCAGAAAGCCCAGGCCTTCCAGTGGATGGCCGAGGGGTATGGGATGAAGGTCGACGACATCAAGACGATGGAAAACGACGCGTTCCTGACGAACTTCGGCATGAACCGTGAGTTCTTCATGAATCGCAACAACCCGACCAATTTCGAGCGCACCTGGAGCAACATCACGCTCGTCTACCGCGAGCTGGGCGTGCTGGCGACGCCGGTGCGGTTCGACGAGGTGATGGACTTCTCGGTCCTCCAGGAGCTCGACAAGGAAGGCACGTTCAAGGACCAGGCGGACGTTCCGGCTTCGCGGTTCGTCCCCACGTCCTATAAGAAGGTGTCGGCCGAGGCGCCAGTGCTGACCCAGACCGTGCGCATCAACTTCTATCCGAACTCGGCCAACGTCTACGAGCCTGAACACGACGAGTTCGGCCAGCCGGTGGCGAACACGCTGTATGATCCTTCCGTGGACGCGACGCTCGAGAAGATCGCCCGCATGGTCGGCCAGTATGAGCGGGCCACGGTCGCGATCGTGGGCCACACCGACGCATCGATGAAGGGCAAGGTTCCCGAAAAGGCCGTGAAGGATCTGTCGGAAGACCGGGCGAAGTCGGTACGCGATGCGCTGATCCGCAAATACCGGTTCCCGCTCAACAAGTTCGTCGTGGCCGGCAGGGGCTGGGACACACCCGCCGACGAGAACGACGCGATGAATCACGCTCTCAACCGCCGGGTTGAGGTGCAGGTGTTCACACCGGAACAGTGAGTTACATCCGAAAGGAGAGGTCATAGAATGTTCACGAGACTGATGAATCTGATTCGCGGGTTTTTCGGGCTGTTCATTTCGGGGCTCGAGGCGCAGAACCCCCACGCCCTGATCGAGGTCGAGAAGGAGAACCTGCGCAAGCAGATCTCGCGGTTCAACGAGCAGCTGGCCAACCAGGCCGCGTTTCTCGAGCGGCTGATCCGGCAGGTGAAAAACCTGACCCAGAAGGAAAAAGAGCTCACGGCGAAGATCACGGCCAACCTCAAGGCCGGCAACCGGGCCGTAGCGGGTCAGCTCGCCCTGCAGCTCCAGACCGTCAAACAGCAGCTCGACGAGAACCAGCAGCAGCTCCAGCTTCAGGAAAAGTCCTTCAAGGATCTCGAGCGCGCGCGCGACGTTTCGGTGCGCGAGGCGCAGCAGAAGATCGAGAAGCTGCAGGCGATGGTGTCCGAGACCGAGATGCTCGAGGCCCAGGCCGAGCTGTCGGAGATGGCGAAGGGCATGATCAGCAGCATCGGTGGAACCGGCGACACGATCGCCCGCGTTTCCGAGTTGGTGCAGGAACGGCGCGACAAGGCCGCCGGTCGCGCGCGCGTTTCTTCAAGCCAGATCGACACGTCAGGCATCCAGCTCAAGGAGAACGAGCAAGCGGCTCTTGGCGAGCAGGCTCTGGCCGAGTTTGCCTCAGTGTATGGGATCGATTCGGCGACGGGCGAGACCGCCCCGGCAGAGCCCGTCACGGAAGCCCCGCCGCAGGTCCCCGAGAAGGAACTCGGCCCCCGGGCGTAATCCGCTGTTTTCCGCAGGCGCGGTCGACGGATCGCGCCAGAGTAGCATATATATACTGGAGGATATATGAAAATCATGAGAATCGCCCTTGCGGCCCTGTTCGCCCTGGCCCTGCAGGCGGGCGCGGCGATCGCCCAGGAAGCCCCGACTCCGGCCGGCGTCGCCCCGGCGAAACCGGTGGTCGAAGCCCCGGACACGAAGGGCGTCACGACGGTTCAGGAATACAAGTATGTCCCGCAGGAGAAGCTGCCGCCGGTCAAGGGAACCTCGGGCTACAAGTGGGACGAGAAGCAGAAGATCGTCGAGTTTCCGATCAACGTCTGGATCGGCTGGCTTCCGATCGTGGCCGCGAACAACGGCTTCAAGCCGAATGAGGAGAGCGTCTTTTTCAAGAAATACGGCTTCAAGGTCAATCTGAAGCTGATCGACGACCCGGTTGCGGCCCGTGATGCGTATGCAGCCGGCACCAGCCACGTGCTGTGGGGCACGCTGGATATGATCGCGCTGTTCGCCCCCGAACTGATGAAGGACAGCCGCACCGCACCGCGTATTTTCCAGCAGGTCGACTGGTCGAACGGTGGCGACGGCATTGTCGTGCGCTCGGGCATCCGCAGCGTTGCCGATCTGAAAGGCAAGACGGTCGTGTTCGCCCAGAACAGCCCGTCCCAGTATTTCATCAGCAATCTGCTGATCAACGGCGGTCTGCAGCTGAGCGACATCACTCCCAAATACACGGCTACGGCGTTCGAGGCCGCGGCGGCGTTCGTGTCGGACAAGAGCATCGACGCCTGCGTGAGCTGGGCACCGGACATCTACAATATCCCCGAGAAGGTCGCCGGAACCCGCATTCTGACCACGACCAGCGAGGCGAACAAGCTGATCGCCGACGTGTGGGCCGTGCGCGCCGACTTCGCCCGTGACAAGCCCGAGATTGTGAAAGGCCTCGTGGCCGGCATCTTCGAGGGCATGGACCTTCTGAAAAACCCGACCTTCAAGGCCCAGGCGTTCCAGTGGATGGCCGACGGGTACGGCATGAAGGTCGACGACGTGAAGGGCATGCAGAATGACGCCCACTCGACGAACTTCGCCGAGAACATGGCGTTCTTCCTGAACGCGAACAACCCGACCAACTTCGAGCGCACCTGGAAGAACATCACCTCGGTCTACCAGCTTGCCGGCAAGGTCGAGAGCCCCGTCACCTTCGACCAGATCATGGACTTCTCGGTGCTTCAGGCGATCGAGAAGGATGGCACGTTCAAGCACCACAAGGACGAGTATGTCAGCAGCTTCGTGCCGACCAGCTACAAGAAGGTCTCGGCGGAAGCCCCGATCGTCACCCAGACGGTGCGCATCAGCTTCTACCCAAACTCGTCGAACCTGTATGAGCCGCAGCACGACGACATCGGCCGGCCGCTGCCCAACACGCTGTATGACCCGAACATCGAAGCGACGATGGAACGGATCGGCCGGCTGGTCGGCGCCTACGAGCGCGCGGTCATCGCGATCGTCGGCCACACCGACAGCTCGATGAAGGGCAAGGTGCCGGAAGAAGTCGTGAAGGAGCTGAGCACCGAACGCGCCAATGCCGTGAAGCAGGCCCTCGTCGCCAAATACAAGTTCGACCCGAACAAGTTCGTGGCCGAGGGCAAGGGCTGGGACGAGCCGGCCGACCCGGCGGATGCGCAGAACCACGCGCTCAACCGACGCGTCGAGGTATCCGTCTACTCGCCTGAAAGCCAGTAAGGCCTCTCCGCCGGGCGGCGGGCGCCGCCCGGTTCATATTCTTTCATTTATAATATCGCAGAGCATATCGTTTCCGGGTTCGTTCCACCGTGACGATATCGCCGCCGCGGAGGTCCCAGGATGTCGGTAGATCCAGGCTCGTCAGCAAAGCAGTCCCCCGCCCGGAGCGGGGCGGTATCGGAGTTTCTCCGGATCCGGGAACCGGTTCCGATGATCCAGAGCGCGGGTTTGGGCGTCCTTCCCATCCTGCTTCTGCTGCTGATCTGGACGGCTGTGACATGGGGCCGCATGGATGTGGTGTATCTGCCGGAAGGCGAACTCGACACGGGCGAGGCCATTCCCCAGGTCGGCCGCCTGATCACCGACGGCACAGGCCTCAAGGTGGCCGGCTGGAAGCTGGAGCAGGCGGCGACCGACACGTTCGTGGTTTCGGGCCAGGCCCGGTTCCCGCTCCACAATCTGTATGTCCGTGTTTACGGCAACGAGTTCAAGATCAAGCTCAAGCGCGGGCGAATCATCTCCCGTCAGGCGGTTCCAGCCCCGGCGGAAGCCGCCGAAGCGCCCCAGGGCA
>DATCTT010000425.1:0-7471 GCA_036567845.1 Candidatus Ozemibacteraceae bacterium
CGGCCCTGCCCCGCCTTCCCGGCCTCGCGGCGCGGTTTCGCGACGAGGGGCTGACATTCAAGCTCCAGCCCGAAAAGCAGAACCGCGACGTCATCCCTTATACAGCGGCCGAACGCGAGGTACTGCTGGATCTGGGCGGCCATAATCTGACCGGGGAGATCGAACACCGGTATCGCGGCCGCCCCTGCTGGGCCGGTTCACGATCGTTCATTCTCGACGATCTCGGCGGTGCCTGGCGGTGTTACCCGGCACGCCGGTTCCGGACCGAGTCGCTCGGCGACTTCACGGGAGAACGGTTCGTTCTCGGTGACGCACCGCGCCCCTGCCTCTACGACTCCTGCAACTGCACCGTTCCCATCGCGCGCGGCATGATGCCGCAGGGCTCCCGACACCTCCAGGAGACGGAAACATGAGATACAAGACGTTCCGCGCCCTCGTCATCATCGGCCTGATCGGCGCTGCTGCCGGCGGATTCCACATTTACCAGCTCCGGCAGGAGCGGGCCGGCCTCGAACGTGAAATCCGGAGCTTTCATGAGCAGCGCCAGGAGGAAGAGCGAAAGACAGCCGCTCCTTCCGCGCAGCCCCCCGCGCCCGAAGCAAGACCCCTTCCCGCCGGTGCCGTCCCTCTGCGGCCGATGGATCTCGAAATCCTCGCCGCGGCCGCCGCGAACATTTCGGGGGACAAGGTGAAGGATGCGATCCGGGGCCGGCCCTGGAAAGTGAACCTGTTCCGCGATGCCGGCCAGCAGAAGGTGAACCGTCTGAAAATCGACCTCGACCGCGACGACAAGTGGGACGAAAAATGGTCGTGGGATCCCGAGGGACTCCAGCGCCAGATCGCACCCGCGGATGACGAGCAGTACACGGTTCAGACCTGGTATGACACGAATCTGAACGCCTGGACATCCGCGAAGCCGTCGGCCGGAATGGCCCCCGTGGTCGCCGAGACAGCCCCCGGCATTCCCTCTTCCCAGGCGGGTCTTCCGGATGGCGCCATCGCCCTGCGGCCGATGGATACCGAGATTCTCGCCGCGGCCGCCGCGAACATCCCCGGCGACAAGGTGAAGGATGCGATCCGGGGCCGGTCCTGGAAGGTCAACCTGTTCCGGGACGCCGGCCAGCCAAAGGTGAACCGCCTGAAGATCGACCTCGACCGCGACGACAAGTGGGACGAGAAGTGGAGCTGGAAAGAAGGCCGGGTCACGCGGGAAGTCGCCTCGAACGATGACGAGATCTACGATCGCCGCTTCCATCTCGATTCCGCGGCCAACGCCTGGCTGCCGGACTGACCCGTCCGGCCCAAATGATCAGAACGGCAGGGGAAACGCCGAAGCCCGGACAGAGGTCTCGACCTCCATCCGGGCTTCGGTGTCTATCAGGGCAGCCAGCACCCCGGTTTCAAGGGAAGGCGCGGCAGAGCATCGATTCGAACAGCGTGCCGGTCTTGCGAGCCTTGAGAAGGGCAACCGGCGACCAGTTGAAGGCGTCCTGGGGCGGTTTGAACAGGGAAGCCATCAGAGGCCGGTTCAAGCGGTTCAGATCGAGCGGCGGAGCTTCGGGCACCCATTCCAGCGTCACGGGGGCCTTCACGGCCCAGTATTCGCGGCCACCGACGGGGGCGCCATACCTCGCGGGCGCCAGGCCATTGTCGGCAAAGGCGACCAGCAGCGGTTCGAGAGCGGCAACCGTGCTCGGCAGCGTATCGTGCATCAGTACGACCCCGCCCCGGCCGCCGCTTCCCAGGTGCAGCTGGCGTTTCACGTTCTCGCAGGTCCGTATCACGCTCCGGTTGCGCCAGTCGTAGGGGTCGACCGACCAGAGCATCACATCCATTCCCTCCTGCCGGACGGCCTGGAGCACGCCCTGGTTGAGGCCTCCGTAGGGCGGCCGGAAGACGCGCGGCCGGACTCCGGCAATCTGGTGGACGAGCGTGTTCAGCGCGCGAATCTCCTCGAGAGCCTTTTCGGTGCCGGCATGAGCGAGATTCGCATGGTGCGCGGTATGATTGCCGATCACATGTCCTTCGTCCCGCATGCGGCGCACGATTTCGGGATACTTGCGCACGTTCGTACCGACGACGAAGAAGATGGCTTTCAGGTCATGCTTCCGAAGGGTGTCGAGGATGGCCGGGGTCGTGTTCGGATTCGGGCCGTCATCGAAGGTCAGAAGGAACTGGCGGTTGCGCCCCATCGTCGAGGCGATGAACTGGCGGTTATAGAAGACACTCCCCCCCTCGGTTGGCACATCGGGAACGGCCTGATCGGCCTGATCCCGGGCGGAAGCGACAGCGGGGGCGACTTCGGCACGCGGCGTCAGGTTCGTTCCGGCGGGAACAGCCTCGAGAGAGGTCGTTCCGAAGGCCAGAAGGGCGAAACAGAGCGGAAGGAAACGCGCAGCGTAAGATATTTGCGTACTCATGGCAGTCAAGATATCGGCATCCGGCACCCCCTTCCTGAGGGGCAGACGTATGGTATGCTGGCAGAGGCGGATCCGACAATCTCACGTTTCGGCATGATATGAGGCATCGCAGCAGATGATAAACCTTTTTGCACGGTCCCGGGCACTCGTCGCTCTGGCTCTGATCGGTCTGTTCTCCTGTTCGGCCACCGCCGGCGACATTCACGAGGCCGCCAAGGCGGCGGATCTTGAGCGCATCGTCGAGATTCTCGACCGAAACCCCCGCGAAGTAAACTCGGTGACCATCTCCGGCATGACGCCGGACGGGTACCGGA
Source organism: Candidatus Ozemibacteraceae bacterium (assembly GCA_036567845.1). Lineage (GTDB taxonomy): Bacteria > Muiribacteriota > Ozemobacteria > Ozemobacterales > Ozemobacteraceae > MWAR01. The sequence goes on from DATCTT010000425.1 coordinate 2,735, forward strand.
TGACCCCGCTCCACTGGGCCGCCCGGATGGGCTTCTCTGACGTCGCCCAGTTGCTGCTGAAGCGGGGAGCCGATGTGAACGCCCGCACATCGCGCGGCATGACGCCGCTGCACATGGCCGCCCTGCGCGGCAACGCCTCGATGGCCGAGTTTCTGTTACAAAACGGCTCTCCGGCCACGGCGACCGACAGTTACGATGCCACCCCCCTCCATCTCGCAGCCGTGCGCGGTTCGGTGCCGACGATCGCCATCCTGCTGCGCCACGGGGCCAACCCCGACCAGCCGGGAAGCCGCGGAGCGACGCCCCTGATCGAAGCCGTCCGACAGGGCCACGCGGGCGCGGTTTTTTTCCTGGCTTCAGCCGGTGCCGATCTGTCCCGTGCCGATGATGCCGGGGAAACCGCCCTGCATGCCGCCATCCAGTGCCGTGAGCCGGTGATGGTCCGGTTCCTGCTCTCAGCCGGCGTTCCGGTCTCGGCCGTCACCCGCGCCGGCCGAACCGCGCTCCATCTGGCCGCCCACGACCTCTGGTCGGAAGGGGTTGAACTGCTTCTCGCCGCCGGGGCCCCGCCCGATCCGACGGATCCCGACGGAAACACCCCGCTGTTGCTGGCCGGCCGGAAGATATACTGGGAACTATCCATGTCCCGTTCCCGCGTCCGCGAATGGACCGACCAGTTCGAGCGGATCTTGACGCTTTTCGCCCGATCTGGAGCCAACCTGGAACGGCCGGCCCGAGACGGAACACGGATCGACACCCTCGCCGCCTTCATCATCGGCACGCCCCGGTATGAACGCCTGATCCGAGATGCAAAACATCGCTGAGAGAGGATATCCCGCGTGAGCACGCTCCGCAGAAGGGTTCTGCCAGCCCCGCTTCCCTTTGCCGGGCTTGCAATCCTCCTTTCCGGGATCCTGTATCTGTTCTGGGATTCCGCCGCGCCCGCTGGCACCTGGAATATATTCATCCCCATACATTTCGAGGCGGCCGCCCCGCCCGACCAGCTCGACCCGGCCCTGTCACCGCCGCGTCTTCTCGCGGAGTATCGGGCGGCCCTCGTCGTCGCCGTCACCAACTCCACGGATCAGGCGGCTCCACCCTGGACGATTTCCCAGGCCCCGGGACCCCGCCCCGGAATTCTCCTCAATCTCACCACCCCCTGCACCTCCGGCGTCGCGGAGATCGCACGCAGCATGCCGGCCCGTGCCGCGAATGAGATCGACCGCAAGCGCGGCGACCTGTTCCGGCGCCTCGGCCTCCAGCTGGCCTCAGAAGCCGAGCGGATGGAAGAGCGGCTGGCATCGCCAACGGGGGAAGCGGACGACGTTCACGACGGTCAACACCTCCGGGCTATCGATCTCCGCGCCGGAGCGCTTGAACAAGAGCGTCAGGAGCTTCTGAGCCAGATTCTTCGTATAGAGAAGCGCCTTTCGCCAGGAAAGCGCCCGGCCGTTTCCCGCCCCCGGAAACGGGCGAAAGGGGTCAGAACCGCCACCCGTCCCCGCCTCAGGAAAGCCCCCATCCCCCGGAAGCTTCCGGCCGCACAGGCAAAATCGACCAGGCAAAGCCTTCAGCAAGATCTCGCCCGCCTCCGACATGCCCTCGAAACCGTCGACCGGGCGCTGCTGGAACTTTCCCAGAAGCGGCAGGAGCTGGAGCTCCGGCACGAACGCACGGCCGGGGCCAACGCGGAACTTGTCCGGATCAACGAAAGGAATCGCCGTCTGGCGGCTCTGTTCGAGTCCGGATACGGCAGGCCCGTCCTGTCCGCGATCGAGGCCACCGTCCCCCCCCTCCATCTCCGCGCCTGGTCCACCGTCCGGCCGCTCGGACTGCTCCTCGGCTTTCCCCTGGCCTGGCTGCTCCTGGCCGGACGTCGGGGCAGCCGGCCCCGAACAACCTTCGCCAACACGGATGTCCCCCTGCTTGGCACCCTCCCCAGCCTCTCCAGGGAAACCCTGGAGGAGATGCTTCATCCCTCATCGTTCGCCACCAGCGCGCCGCGTGAGGCCCTCGCGATCAGAAATATATGCATCGACATAAAACATCGGACCGAGGTCGAAGGCTGGAAGACCATCGCGATCGTCGGCGCCCGGGCCGGATGCGGCACCTCGGCTGCGGCCGCCCTCGTCACCGCAGCTCTGACGAACGAGCTTCACCACATCCTCCTCCTCGACATCCACTGGGCCAGACCCTCCCAACACCGTCTCTGGTGGGTCCCCTGGGCAACCGGAGCCACGAACGGGCTTGCTTCCACGGGCGTCCCTGCCGCCATCCGCGCCGGCAACCAGGGAGAGGCCCCCCGGGCCGTGGTCGTTCCCGCCGGCCCCCGCCCGCCCGATCCCGAAGCGGCTCTCGAAGCCGTTTCCTGGACGAAATGGCTGTCCGGCTTCCCCGGCCGGCCCACCGAACTGCTGATCGCCGACGCCGGCAACCTCGAGGACACCCCCGAAACACTTCCGCAGCGCCTCCAAGCCTTCGACGCCACCATCCTCGTCGCCAGGCCGGGCTCGGATGAGGCGGTCAGCCGCGCCCTGCACCTCCTGGCACCGGGGCAGAAGCCGGTCCTGGGAATCCTGTTCAACGAGGGCGGGGAGCCCGTCGCATGAAACCGCTTCGCACCCTTTCCGTCACCCTCCTGCTGGCCGCCACCATCCTCCTTCCGACAGCGGCCGGCTTCTGCGACACCCTCCAGATCCTCATGCCATCGCGGCTAAACTACCCCTCCTGGGTTCTAGACGCACTCCGGCAGCAGATCACCAACCTCATCGGCCACGAGGTCACCCTCCAGCTGCTCCCAATCACCACCGACCTGGGGCCGGTGGACGTCGCCTCCGTCACCCTCCTGATGATCGAGGAGGGCACGCATCTCGCCTCCGTCACCTCGAGCATGCGGCCGACGCCAATCCACCTCGATGTATTCTGGATGCTCGGCACCCGCACGGATCTGCTCGCCCCGGTCGCCTCCGCTCCCCCCACGACTCTGTCCCGGTTTCAGACCTGCCTGGAGCGACTTCACGAGAACCACCCGGAGCGTTTTCCCTGGTTCGAATCCCTCGAAGCGCCGCTCACCCTGTATCGGCTGCGCCACGCGATGCGGAACGGCCCTTCCGACCTCGCCGCGCCCCTGCTGCTGAAGGCGCTCGACCAGAAATGGCTGAACCCGTTTTCCCTCGAGTCCGACGAGACCCTTGCCTGCGAGGTGCTCGAAGCCGGCGACACGGTGTTCGCCTCGATGTGGATCCCATCCAGCCTCGTTTCGGCCACGCCCGCCTCCCGCAGCCTCCCCATCCGGTTTTCCCCTTTTCCCGGCCCCGACGGCCCCGCCCCGGTGCCCCGCATCCGGCTGCGCCTCTGGGCGGATCACGACGACGCGCGCTGGTCGGCCGCCCACCCGGAACCCTTCATCCCCGCCCCGGACCTGAAAGACGTGGTGTATCTCCCCTGTGACATCCCGTCCGAACGGCTCTGGGTCAAACGCGACAGCTCACGCTTCTTCAACCGCCTGATCGAAGGCGAACTCTGACGGAATCAGCCATGTATCTCTCCCTACGCGTCAAGATCCTTTCCGTGCTCTTCCTGGTGATCGCGGCTCTCGGCTTCGTTTTCAACGAGAGCGCGACCCGTCTCATCGTCGAAAAGACCGAAGAGATTTTCCAGGAACGCGTCGACACGCTTCTCAGCTCAATCCGCTCCTACTGGGAAGCAGAGAAAAACCAGGTTCTGCGCTCCGCGACACTGTTTTCCGAGTCGGACAAGCTGGTGAACTACTCGGTGTACGGTCTGACGAACCTGCTCCAGAAGGAAATGCACCGGGTGCTGGCCAATTCCGGCTATCACGAACTCCGACTGCATCTCAAGACCGGCCTGATCCTCTCGACGCGTGCACTACCGGTGTTTGGCCCGCCCATCGTCATCACGAACCCGCGCATGACCCTTTCCCGCCTCGACATCTCGGTCATCGGGGACCGCCTGATCCTCGGCGCGACGGTGCCGATCTTCAAGACCGAGGAGTTCATCGGCTACCTCACCCTGCAACGCGAACTCGACGACAACCGCATGCGGCGCATGTCCCGCAACCTCATCGCCGATGTCACGGTCGCCGTCCGGGAAACGGTGCTCGCCTCCTCTCTGGGCGGCCAAGCCCGCCAGGATCTCGCCGCTGCCATTGGCCGCCAGCCAGACCGCCCAGAGCGCATCTTCACCCTGCGCCTTGCCGGAGTATCCCACTCGATCGGCCAGATCGAGCTGGGGGAAACCGTCGACAAGCAGTCGTTCCGCATCTACTGCGCCACTTCGCAGGAACGAATGCTGGCGATGGTTTCCAGCGCCCGCGGCCAGACGTTCGGCATCACGGTCCTCGCACTCGCCGTCGCCCTGCTCATCTCGTTCCTCTTCTCGGAAAAAGTACTGCTCGGCCGCATCCGCCAGGTGCGCGATGGCGCCCAGCGGCTCTCCCAGGGCGATCTTTCCTTCCGGCTTCCCGAGCGCGGCCGCGACGAGCTGGGCGATCTGGCAGGCTCGTTCAACGAGATGGGGGCCGCTTTGCTCAGCAACCGCGAGCACATCCAGCAGACGATCGACCGGCTCGAGGCGCTGAAAACCTACATCCAGAACATTCTCTCCAGCCTCAGCACCTCGGTCATCACCTTCGACCGGAGCGGCCGGGTGGAAACGGCCAACGGCGCCGCGCAACGCGAGCTGGCGGGCGTCTTTCCCCCCGAACCCGGCCTGCCG